>DEEW01000070.1:0-8468 GCA_002350465.1 Lachnospiraceae bacterium UBA2868 | reverse complement strand
CTTCCTATCATAAAAATAATATCCGCCCTTTTTGTTCACGGATTTTTCCTGCTGTTTACGGTGGGATTGTTTGCATGCTACGGATATTATCCGGATCTGTATACGTTGCAGATTTTCTACTACAGTGCTTGCATGTTCGTATTTGTCCTGGGGCTTTGCTACATAACATGCTCCATAATTATTTTCTTCAGAGACCTGGGACAGATTATTTCCATTGCACTTCAGGTAGGAATATGGGCAACCCCCATTCTGTGGAATATAACCACATTGTCCCCGCGGCTTCGGATCATATTTAAGCTTAATCCGATGAACTACATTGTAGAAGGCTACAGGGACTCTCTGATAGATAAGATATGGTTTTGGGAGAATTTCTATTCAACCGCATATTTCTGGATACTTACCATGTGCGTATTTGCCTTTGGCGCCATTATTTTTAAGCGTCTGAAAATTCATTTTGCGGATGTATTATAGGATTATTTATGGGCGATTTTCTGGAACAGATTGAAAAACCGAACAGCGAAACGATGCATACCGACCACATAAGAGCGGGCAAAATATCCGATGAGGTCGCTATAAAGGTTGACCATGTATCGAAGATATACAAGCTTTATGACAGAAACAGGGACAGGCTCAAGGAAGCACTGCATATCGGGAAGAATATCCACTGCAGGGAGCATTATGCCCTTGATGATGTTAATTTTGAGGTATATAAGGGCGAGACTGTCGGCATAATCGGTACAAACGGGTCCGGAAAATCAACTATTCTGAAAATCATAACCGGGGTGCTTTCGCCTTCTGCCGGAAATCTCGACATAAACGGACGTATATCGGCACTTTTGGAGCTTGGAGCCGGTTTTAACATGGAGTTTACCGGAATAGAGAACATTTACCTTAACGGCACCATGCTCGGCTTTTCGGAAAAGGAGATAGACAGCAAGCTTGAATCCATACTTGAGTTTGCCGACATAGGGGATTTTGTATATCAGAAGGTTAAAACATATTCGAGCGGTATGTTTGTGCGTCTTGCCTTTGCGGTAGCGATCAATATCGATCCGGAGATACTTATAGTGGACGAGGCACTTTCCGTAGGAGATGTTTTCTTCCAGAACAAGTGTTACAGAAAGTTTGAGGATTTTAAGAAGCAGGGAAAAACCATACTGTTTGTCAGCCATGATCTCGGGAGCATCAGCAAATACTGTGACAGGGTGATACTGCTTGAAAAGGGTCACAAGATAGGCGAGGGTGAGCCCAAAGAGATCATCGATATGTACAAGAAAGTACTTGTGGGACAGCTCGATCGGACAGCAGATACAAATAAAAGCCAGCAGGATTTAAGCGGATCGAAGTGGAAAGACCTTATGCAGCTTAACCCGAATGTTGACGCATACGGAAGCGGGCTTGCCGAGTTCGAGGATTATTGTGCATATGATAACAGCGGTACCATCACAAATACAATAATCAAAGGCGATGATTTTACCGTTAAGGTTAAAGTGCGTTTCTTTGAAACGATACAGGATCCCATATTTGCCCTGTCCTTTAAAAACATGCAGGGAACCGAGATAACTGGCACCAATACCATGTTTGAGAAAATAACTACCGGTGTATGCGAAGCCGGAAGTGAATATATAGTGACCTTTACCCAGAATATGTCGCTTCAGGGAGGAGAGTACCTTATATCTCTCGGATGCGTGGGATACAGAGAAGGAAACTTTACCGTTTATCACAGACTGTATGATGTTTTTAACCTGACAGTCATTTCGTCGAAAAATACTACCGGGTTCTATGACATGAACTCGACGGTTATTGTTACTAAAGCTTGAAATACCGGGGAAGAATTATGCCTTACACCAATTATGACCAAATAGGAAGCGTGGTCGTTGATTACACATATTATACGGGAGAAGATCTGTACAGCGAGGGAGCTGCGGAGGACAGGTTACTTGATTATGTCAAAAATCATACCTCCCTTGACTATGAGCATTATATACAGGAATCAAGATCATGGTCCGTTATGTATCATCTGTCATACATAAGGGAAAATGTGGTGGGATGGATCCCCATAAAGAGATCCGACAAGGTTCTTGAGATCGGAAGCGGATGCGGAGCCGTTACGGGCGTTCTTGCAAGGCTGGCAAAAAGCGTAACCTGCGTTGAACTTTCAAAAAAACGAAGCCTGATCAATGCATACAGAAACAAAGAGTATGATAATGTAAACATAATGGTCGGCAATTTTGAAGATGTCGAGAAGGGGCTTACCGAAAAGTACGACTATATTACACTCATAGGAGTACTTGAATATGCAGCCTCCTATATCAAAGCCGACAAACCATATAATGCATTTCTGGAAATCCTCAAAGAGCATCTGGCGCCCGGAGGAAAGATAGTAATAGCTATTGAAAACCGGTTGGGAATGAAGTATTTTGCGGGCTGCAAGGAAGATCATCTGGGAACCTTTTTCGGGGGAATAGAAGGATATCCGATAGATTCTCCGGTAAAAACCTTTTCAAAGTCAAGCCTTATGCGGCTTCTTGAGGATACGGGCTACAAGGATTCAAGGTTTTATTATCCCTACCCCGATTATAAGCTTCCTCATACGATCTATTCCGATGACAGACTCCCGGGTCCGGGGGATCTAAATACAAATATCCGCAATTTTGATGATGACAGGCTTGTTCTGTTCGATGAAACCAAGGCTTTTGATGCCATGATTGAAGAGGGGTGTTTCGCTGATTATGCCAACTCCTTTATTGTTCTGGCGTCACCGCAGGAGGGCTGGCAGAGCCGGATGAGCCTTCCTGTTTATGCCAAGTACGGCAACGAGCGTATGGAGGCATTCAGGGTCTGCACGGTTATAGACACGGATGCGGAAGGGGAAAAACGGGTATTTAAGTTGGCACTGTCCACTCACGCAAACCCGCATATCGACAGACTCAGTACTAATTATGACCGTCTGCTGGAGCAGTACGGCAATACCGGCTTCGTGCCTGTAAAATGCAGCCTTCAGAAGGGCAGGGAAAGAGGTACGGCACTGGCGGGGGTCGCATCTAAGGCAAAAGATATCGTAAGGTTTGAGTATATGTCCGGGATTACCCTTGAGGACTATCTGAATGAGCTCGAATCCGCCGGAAAGTACCCCCAGATGGAATCGGTTATTCTGGAATATTGCAGAAAACTTAATTCATTAACCGATGTGGTTGAATTCAAGCGCTCTGTGGGATTCGTTGAGGTGTTCGGAAAAAGAGAGTTCAAGAAAAGGTATACAGCTATTAACCCCTGTAATTTCGATATGATCTTTTCCAATATTGTCCTTGATGAAGATCAAATGGAAAAAGGGAATTGGACAGTCCTTGATTATGAGTGGGTGTGGGATTTTGCGATCCCGATACAGTTCGTGATATACAGGGCTCTTTATTATCATTTCAGAAACCGCACCGATGACGGGTTTGCCATGTATCTGTCAAGAAAAGGAATGGATGTTTACAGCCTGTGCGGCATCGATATAGGGGAAAGAATGCTGTTTAGTGAAATGGAACATTCTTTCCAGGTATATATCATAGGAGGCTCTGCATCTCTTGAGGTGATGCAGGTTTTGATGCCGACAACTACAATAAGGATTGACAATATTGTTAAGATCGGTTCTTACCTTCGGAATCTCGATACGCCGAAGATCTATTTTTCCAGAGGCAATAGTTTTTCGCCGGATAATCAGATCAGCGTGATAGGAGACGTCGATAACGGAAGTGTTTCTATGCTGATACCCTTCGAGAGGTATATTAATTCCCTCAGGATCGATCCTACGGAATATCCATGTCTGCTCCATATTGATAAACTGCGGTATTCCCTTAACGATGGTTTTAAACAGGATGTGGCACAGATAATTGTAAACGGTTATAAAGTTTCCGAAAACACATTCATCTACGATACAAACGATGCGCAGATAATAATCGAGGGAATTCCGCAAAATGCCAAAGCCCTTGAGGTTAAATACCGGATTTCCATGATAGAGGATCCGTTCTATGAGGATATCCTTGGTATACTGAAGAAAGAGGCACAAAGAAAGCTGGAGGAAAAACAGGAGTTTACCTATCGCCTTAAGAGAAAGGCAGGGATCATCAAAGAAGATACGCTGCCTGAAGGCTTTGTAAGGGCTGAGCCGGTAAAATCAGAATGATCTGTAAGTTATGAGTGCTGCAAAAGATAACCAACTGCTTGCATATAAAGAAGAATGCTTCAAGCAGACAATGCCTTATGCATATGAACTGGCATATATGAGCGAGGGAGACGCTGCGGATCAAAAAGAGAATTTGGATCCCGCACCCTCCGGCAGGATAATACTGTTTCCTGATGATAATGCCAATATACTTAATTTCGAAGGCATCAATGAAGAATACGTTATTTTTGTGGACAGAAGAGGTGTATGCGAGCCCGATATGGTCCGCAGCCTGACCTTGCAGGGAATGGGTGCGGATATCGTATATCCCGATGAAGACTTTACAACAGACACCGGTGCTGATCTGAGCGATGTTAATGTACGGATACGTACACTTCGTACACCGTGGAGAAAACCGGACTATTCACCTGATACGGTCGTATCATTTCCCTATATTGAGACATGCTTTGCCATCAAGACCAAATTTGCCAGACTTGTCCCGGCCATGAAACCTTCTCCGGAGATCGGAGATAATGTCAGATGCCGTGATTTTTTGCTGCGTGCACTTGAGAGAGCGCAAAGTGTGGTTCATGTTCCGCGGATACTGTATCACAGAGATCTGTCCGAAATATCTCAGGATGTATACGGGATAACCGATGAGCAGATATACGCAGCTCTCTATGAACGTTATACAAAGCCCGGGTATATCCTTTGCAAAGAGGCGGCGGAAAAGAGGCGGGGGATAAACGTAATACCCCAGCCGCAAAAAGATGCTCCGCTTGTGTCCATAATAATCCCGTCGAAGGACCAGCCCCGCATTCTCAAGGAATGCATAAGGAATATAAGGATAAATGCCGGGAAAATACCCTATGAAATAATAGTTGTCGATAACGGAAGCAGCGAAGAAAACCGGGATATTATCGATAAGTACGTTACACAGCTTCCGGGAGGAAGAGGAACCTACCTATACGAGCCCCAGGAGTTTAATTACTCCGCTATGTGTAATAAGGGGGCCGCATCCGCCAGAGGAAGATTTTTGCTGTTTATGAATGACGATGTGGATGCGATAACGGACGGCTTTTTGGGAAAACTGCTGGTTTTTGCGGCGAGAAGTTATGTAGGCGCTGTTGGAGCCAAACTGCTCTATCCGGATGATGTTTCGATACAGCATATCGGAGTGATGAATATTAACCGGGGACCGACACATAAGCTTGCAGGGCTTCCCGACTCACAGGTGCATTATTACTGCAGAAACAGGTTCGCATGGAACGTACTGGCGGTGACAGGCGCGTGCCTTATGGTGGGCAGGGAAAAATACTATCAAGTAGGCGGTTTTTGTGATAAAATAAAGGTCGGCTATAATGACGTCGATCTGTGTGTTAAGCTTCTTGAAGCAGGTTATTACAACGTAGTGAACAATGAGTGTGTAATGACTCATCATGAGTCGCTTGCAAGGGGAGCGGATTCGTTAAGTGACGAGAAGACAGAGAGACTGCGCGAAGAGCGCAGGATGCTGTACTCGCTTCATCCGTGGATGGTCAAGAACCCTGATCCGTTTTACGGATATAAGCTGGATGTCGATACGATCGAGATAAAATGCGGAGTTGTTCCCGAGTATCAGATTACCGACAAGCGCAACAAGACAAAAGAGCTGACCAAGATTCCCGGAAGAGTGAGCGACAAAGCAATGATGTCCGTGGATCTGTGCACGATCGAAAGAGCGATCTCATCCGATGTAAAGGACGCATATGTCCTGGAGGGGTGGGGGCTGTATCAATCATGGGACAATGCCCTTGTCAGAAAATATGTGGTGCTCATTCCGCTTGATGAATACGATGAAGAGCTTAAAGAGTGCATTATAGTGACGACAAGTTCAAAATACAGGAGTGATATACGGGAAGTTTTTCCCGATGCCAGAAATGTTGATCTGGCGGGCTTTGTATGCAGGATCCCCTTTGACGCCATCGATCCTCACCGCCGCTACCGTATCGGCGTATTGCTCCGGAAGATAACAGGATTAAAGAGCAGCAGGCTGGCTCTGGGTGATATATATGAACCGCGAAGAGGAATTGTTAAAGACGAGTGAATACTACAAGGATCTGTATGAGAAGGAGCGCCAGAAATGCGCGGATCTTACGGAAAAGCTTGTAGATGCGGAAGCTAAAGCAGCAGACCTTACATACAAAATGGATAAGTTGCGCAACTCAATGATCTGGAAAATGGTTTATCCGGCAAGGCTTGCATGGAGTCATACAAAGAATCTGTTTATCAGGATCAAAAGATACGGAAGTATTTCAAATCTTAAGAAGAAGATAATAAGCAAGATCATAGAAAGAAAAGCATACAGGAGTTACGGTACTCTTTCCATGCCGACTCCCGAGGAGATCAAGGCTCAGAAGGAAACTGTTTTTCCTAAGAATATTCTGTTTTCAATTCTTGTACCGCTTTATAACACTCCCGAAGTATTTTTGCGGGAGATGATCGATTCGGTTGTTTCGCAGACATATGAAAATTGGGAATTATGCCTTGCCGACGGTTCGGACGCCGATCATGCATATGTTGAGCAGATAGTAAAAGGGTACGGCGATGACCGGATCAGATATGAAAGACTGACCGAGAATCTGGGGATTTCAGGTAATACGAACAAGTGCTTTGAAATGGCAAAGGGAGATTATATCGGTCTGTTTGATCATGATGATATCCTTCATCCGACTGCGCTGTACGAGTATATGAAAGTCATATGCGACAAGGGTGCCGACTACATATACTGCGATGAGACTACATTTTCGGGCAAGTCCATCGATCATATGATCACACTTCATTTCAAGCCTGATTTTGCTCCCGATAATCTGAGAGCAAATAACTATATATGTCATTTCTCTGTTTTTTCCAAGGAACTGGTTGATAAATGCGGAACATTCAGGACCGAATTTGACGGAAGCCAGGATCACGATATGATACTGAGACTTACAAAGGCCGCAACAAATATAGTCCATGTGCCGAAGATACTCTACTACTGGCGCTCTCATGCCGGAAGCGTCGCATCCGACATAAATGCAAAAAGTTATGCGATAGATGCGGCTAAGGGAGCTGTTGCCGCGCATCTTACGGCTTGCGGATTTTCCGGTTTTAAGATCGAAAGCTCCAGAGCTTTTGAAACTATTTTCAGGATAAGATATGCGCTTACGGGCCATCCCCTCGTTTCCATACTTATACCGAACAAGGATCATACAGAGGATCTCAGACGCTGCATAGAGTCAATTACGGACAGAACATCCTATGATAATTACGAGATCATAGTAATCGAAAACAACTCTGTAACAGATGAGATAAAAGAATATTACGAAACCCTCAAAATGCATCCGAGGATCAAGGTTGTCTCATATGAAGGCGAATTTAACTATTCGGCGGTGAATAATTTCGGAGCATCTTTTGCGGAGGGAGAGTATATTATACTCCTTAACAACGATACGGAAGTCATTACGAGAAACTGGATCGAGGAGCTCCTTATGTACGCCCAGAGAGATGATGTGGGGGCAGTGGGATGCATGCTTTATTATCCCGATTACACGATACAGCACGCGGGTATTGTTCTCGGAATGGGGGCACACAGAACCGCAGGCCATTCCCACTACAAAATGGCGAAAGAGAACCTCGGATATATGGGCAGGCTTTGCTATGCTCAAAATGTATCCGCTGTTACCGGAGCATGTCTTATGGTTAAAAAGAAACTGTTTGATGAGGTGGGAGGACTGTCGGAGGATCTTGCCGTTGCGCTTAATGACGTTGATTTTTGCCTGAAGCTGAGAAAAAAAGGATTGCTTAATGTATTTACGCCCTTTGCGGAACTGTTCCATTACGAGTCCGTATCAAGAGGGACAGATGTTACCGAAGAGGCAAGCAGGCAGAATGCGGAAAGATACAACAGAGAATGTGATCTGTTCAAAGAAAAGTGGAGGGCGGAACTTGATAAGGGAGATCCGTACTTTAATCCGAATTTTTCGCTGGATTATTCCAATTTTGTTCTGGCGGGAAACCCAAAGAGCATGGTAGGCTAAAAACCAGAAGATATAATACAAGACAGGAGGATATGATATGAGTTATATGGAACAGTACCGGTACTGGTGTGAGGACGAGTATTTTGATGATGCCACCAAGGCCGAGCTTAAGGCCATTGAGGGAAACGATGATGAGATCAAGGAAAGATTTTACAAAGATCTTGAATTCGGTACGGGCGGACTTCGCGGCATCATCGGTGCCGGAACAAACAGAATGAACATATATACGGTAAGACGGGCAACACAGGGACTTGCAAACT
>DEEW01000122.1:6859-6986 GCA_002350465.1 Lachnospiraceae bacterium UBA2868 | reverse complement strand
TCGAACTTGCAAAGCGTATGGAAAAGGGTGATGAGGAAGCAAAGAAGAAGCTTGCGGAATCAAACCTGCGCCTTGTCGTATCCATTGCCAAGCGTTATGTGGGACGCGGAATGCTGTTCCTTGATCT
>DEEW01000122.1:5249-6528 GCA_002350465.1 Lachnospiraceae bacterium UBA2868 | reverse complement strand
GACAGCCATCTCGGTGATTTTATACAGGATGACAATGTGCCTGTACCTGCCGAGGCTGCTGCGTTCACACTCCTTAAAGAGCAGCTTGTGGAAGTACTTGAGACACTTACCGACAGGGAACAGAAAGTACTGCGTTTGCGTTTCGGACTCGATGACGGAAGAGCACGTACTCTTGAGGAAGTGGGCAAGGAATTTAAGGTTACGCGTGAGCGTATCAGGCAGATCGAGGCCAAGGCTCTTCGAAAGCTACGCCACCCGTCACGCTCCAAAAAGCTCAAGGATTATCTGGATTAATATATGGCATTATTATCAGACAGACTAATGGCAGTTGCCCAAATGATCACGCCGGGCCTTCCCGTTGCGGATATCGGATGCGATCATGCGTATCTGCCGATATATCTTGTCAGAGAAAATATGGCACCCTTCGTTGTGGCCTGTGATGTTAACGCGGGACCTGTGGCAAAGGCATGCGAGAATATCGAGGATGTTGATCTGTCGGAGAAGATCGATGTCAGACAGGGCGACGGGCTGTCGCCGCTTCGTCCCGGAGAGGTAAAATCGGTTGTTCTGGCGGGAATGGGCGGAAAGCTTATGATGAGGATACTGTCGGACGGTGCCGACGTTCTTGAGGGAGTTCTTGAGATCATAATGGAGCCCCAGTCGGAAGTAAGTGCCCTGCGCCACTATCTGCAGGATAACGGCTTCAGGATAATAAGCGAGAATATGGTAAACGACGAGACAAAGTTTTATCCCGTCATCAAAGCTGTTCCGGGACAAATGCACTGGGACAAGGAGATATATTTCAGATATGGTAAGATACTTCTCAGGGAAGAAAATCCCGTGCTGCATGAGTTCTTGCTCATAGAGCGGCAGTATTGCTCGGAACTGTTAAAGGAGCTCTCTGTCAATGAAGACATACCGCATGTGTTCGTGAGGATGGAAGAAATCAAGACCGATCTTGCCCTTAATGCAGATGCACTTCAACTCGTTTCCGAGCCGGGGTTGTTCGAAGATAACAGGCTTATAAAATAGAGAAATTGTTCTCAATATTATAATAAGGGGGTTTACACATGAGAAAAGTTAAGGTTACGATCGCAAACGAAGAGTATGAGTACGAAGCTGGTATTACATACGAACAGATTGCAAAGGATTTCCAAAAGGATTATGAGGCTAAGATAGTTCTCATATCCGCAGACGGAAGACTCCGTGAACTTCATAAGATTCTGTCGAATGACTGCACGATAGAGTTCATTACGCTTGCTGACAAGATCGGAATGGA
>DEEW01000122.1:3757-5203 GCA_002350465.1 Lachnospiraceae bacterium UBA2868 | reverse complement strand
TTGGGAGATGACGGTAAAAATCATCTGGTGGCACAGTATACCGTAGGCAGAGGTCTGTTGTGTAAGTTAATCGATGCTAAGCCATCGGAGCAGTTTCTTCGAAGCGTGCACGCAAGAATGGATGAGCTTATCTCACAGAATATACCGATATGGAAATCTTCATATTCGGTAGAAGAGGCGCGGAGGATTTTCGCGGAAGCGGGAATGGAAGATAAGGTAAAGCTGTTCAAATTCAGGCGTGCTTCAAAGGTCAATGTATATTCCATAGGCGATTACAAAGATTATTACTACGGATACATGGTTCCTTCAACGGGGTATATTACACACTATGATCTGTATCCGTATGATGAAGGGATCATTCTTCAGCTCCCGTCAAGACATTCTCCGAATGTAGTTCCGGACAGAACGGATTCTCCGAAGTTGCAAAAGACACTCCAGAATACAAGTAACTGGGGCACAAGTATCGGAATAGAAGATGTCGGGGATCTTAACGAGACGATCTGTGCCGAAGGCGTGCAGGATGTTGTTCTGCTTCAGGAAGCATACATGGAAAGTAAGATCGCGGAGATCGCAAAAGATATCGTGGACAAGGGAGGCAAGAAGTTTATCATGATAGCCGGTCCCTCATCTTCCGGTAAGACTTCGTTTTCCTACAGGCTGTCTATACAACTGCGGGCTCTGGGAATGCGGCCTCATCCTATCGCTCTTGATAACTATTTCAAGAACAGAGAAGATACTCCGAAGGATGAAAACGGAAATTACGATTTTGAGTGCCTTGAGGCCATAGATGTGGAACAATTTAATAAAGATATGTTAGCACTTCTCTCAGGGCAGACGGTTGAACTTCCGTCATTTAACTTCAAGACCGGAAAGCGTGAATACAAGGGGGATTACAAGAGACTTAACGAGAACGAGATACTTGTTATCGAGGGTATTCACGGACTGAACGAGAAAATGTCATATGCGCTTCCTGCCGAGAGTAAGTACAAGATTTATATTTCGGCACTTACCGCTCTTAACGTTGATGAGCATAACAGGATAGCGACAACCGATGTCAGACTCCTGCGCCGTATGGTAAGAGACAACAGGACAAGGGGAACTAGTGCATCGGGTACGCTTAACATGTGGCAGAGCGTAAGACGTGGCGAAGAAAAATACATTTTCCCGTTCCAGGAAAGTGCTGATGCGGTATTTAATTCCGCACTTATTTATGAACTGTCAGTCCTCAAGCTGTATGCGGAGCCGCTACTGTTCGGAATCAGCAAAGAGGATCCTCAGTATTATGAAGCCAAGAGACTCTTAAAGTTCCTTGACTACTTCCTCGGAATGACGAGTGAAGGATTGCCTAACAACTCGCTGATAAGGGAGTTTGTTGGGGGAAGTATATTTAATGTTTAGTATGACACGACTGCTTTGCAGTCGTGTCGCGGCGACATCGACGTAGTC
>DEEW01000122.1:1949-3608 GCA_002350465.1 Lachnospiraceae bacterium UBA2868 | reverse complement strand
GAGGAAAGTCCGGGCTTCACAGGGCAGGATGCCGGATAACGTCCGGTGGAGGTGACTCCAAGGAAAGTGCAACAGAAAGTATACCGCCTGCCTTCACAGGCAGGTAAGGGTGAAATGGCAGTGTAAGAGACTACCGCCCGGGTGGTAACACGCGGGGCATTGTAAACCCCATCCGAAGCAAGACCAAGAAGAAGCAATACGGTTGCCCGCCGTGATTCGGGTAGGTCGCTTGAGGTCGCCGGTAACGGCGATCCTAGATAGATGATTGTCGCGGATATTCCGTACAGAACCCGGCTTATGGTTGACTCATGTCACGATTGCTAAGCAATCGTGACAAGGCGACATCGATTATCCCATATCTCTGATATGGGATGCCATCACGGCGAGTGACGACATCAGAAAGAATAATAAGTCATGTACACAGCCCTGGTAACATTACAGATTATAGCAATGATTTTCAGCTTCGTATGCGTAGCCGTTCTTCTCATTCAGAAGGGCTCAGAGGTAACGAAGCTTATTCTTGTTGGCTGTTTATGCTCTTTTGTTCAAAATGCGGGCTATCTTCTGGAGATGCTGAGCAATAATCTTGATGAGGTTATGATTTCCATCAGGCTTGAGTACGTGGGTGGTGCTTTCCTCTCGACCATGTCTATGCTCTTTGTGTTCAGATACTGCAGGGTTAATTTTATTCCGTGGTTAAAATACACGATCCTCGGAATTGATGCCCTGGTCCTTGCATCTGTATGGTGCTATGAATTTGTTCCTATTTATTACACAAATGTGGCGTTTGTTTATTCGGGAGTATTCCCGCATGTAGTGCTCAGCAAAGGTTTTTTATATATCATATTCAGTGTTATGCTTTACTGCGAACTGATCGCGGGGCTTGTTGTGGCAGCAGTATTCGCAATCAGAACAACTGATCCGAACATGAAGAAAAACTACTGGCTTCTTGTGATAAGCAACACGGTTCCGCTGTTTTTCTACATAGCTGGCGTAGTCAACCTGATAGACGGATACGATCCGGGCCCTTTAGGCGGTTCTGTCGGAATAATGATTTTCTGTGCAAATCTTATTTTCAGACGTGTTTTTGATGTTGTTGAGACTGCTCATGAGAATATTCTTATGGAACTTGAAGACGCCATAGTTGTTCTTGATTACAGAAGAGGCTTTCAGGAAGCAAACAGGGCGGCAATAGAGCTGTTCCCCGAACTTGGCAGGACACCCTACGGAGAACTTGTTGACAGCAAGGAATTCTATAATCTGTTTGAAAACAAAGAAAAAAATGAGATAAAACTGGGCGACAGATTTTATGATGTTCACATTAATGAACTGTATGCAAGGGGCGGAATAGAGTCCAATTTTATCGGCTATTCGATCATATTCTTTGATGTTACCGAATCAAAACAGCAGATAATGAAGATGAATGAACTGCGTATTGCCGCAGATTCGGCAAATCAGGCCAAATCGGCATTTCTTGCCAATGTTTCCCATGAGATCCGCACCCCCATCAATGTTGTGCAGGGTATGAGTGAAGTCATATTGAGAGACTATGATGAACCCAAGCTTCTCGAATATGCCGATAACATTCAGAAGGCGGCTGATCAGCTGCTGGAACTGATCAACGGCATACTTGATTTTTCCAAGATAGAATCAGGCAGG
>DEEW01000122.1:0-1896 GCA_002350465.1 Lachnospiraceae bacterium UBA2868 | reverse complement strand
TTTGAACATAAAGGCGAGGAGAAAAACCTAAAGTTTATAACCGATATTGCAGGGGATATTCCGCTTGTATTATACGGTGATGTTTTAAGGATCAGACAGGTTGCAACAAATCTTTTGTCGAATGCTTTTAAGTATACGCGGGAGGGCAGTGTTACTCTTCGTACCAGATTTGAGAGAGTGACTGAGGAAAAGGGCAATCTGATCATATCTGTTGAGGACACCGGAATCGGGATAAAAAAAGACGAGATAGACAAGGTGTTCGAAGTGTTTGTCAGACTTGACGAGAGGCTGAACCGTTCGGTGGAAGGAACCGGACTTGGTATGAACATAACCAAGAGACTTGTGGATCTTATGGGAGGAGAGATAAAGGTATATTCCGAATACGGAAAGGGATCGGCATTTACTGTTATCATTCCTCAGTTTGTCAGATCCGAAAAAGACGAGACAGTGGGAGACCTGTCCAGACGTGATGATATAAAGCGGCGTGTCGGCGCTAACTTTACCGCTCCGGATGCTAGGGTGCTCATAATAGATGACAGCAAGACAAACCTTATTGTTGCCAAGGCTCTTCTTCGGGACACCAAGGCCGAGATCGTGACGGGAATGAGCGGAGATGAATGCCTCGATTATGTTCTTCGTGAGCATTTTGATGTTTTGTTCATCGACCACAGGATGCCGGGAATGGACGGGGTTGAAACTCTCCACAAGATGCAGATGATGGATCATAAGTGCAAGAATTCGCCGGTAATAATGCTTACCGCAAATGCGATGAGTGATGCCAAGGACTTCTATATGCGACAGGGATTTACCGATTTTATCGCAAAACCCATTACCGAGCAGGCTATATGTAATATACTGCTTAAGTACCTTCCGACGGAACTTGTACATATGAATGAGGTGTAATATGGCTTTTGATATTAATGAAACCGGAAGGGCAGCAAAGGATGCGGCCTTTTCATTACAGGCACTTTCCGGTGATGAAAAAAATAAGGCTTTATGTGCTGTCGCGGATGCTCTTGTAAAAAACAGCGCTCTTATAATATCCGAGAATGCCAAAGATGTAGCGGCTGCAAAAGAGAAAGGTACATCGCCGGCACTGATCGACAGGCTCTGCCTTGATGAAAAGCGTATAGGCGATATGGCAGTCGGTGTGAGACAGGTTGCCGGACTTTCCGATCCTATAGGAGAACTGATAGACAAGTGGGAGCGTCCAAACGGGCTTCGTATAGAGAAGATCAAAGTTCCCATGGGCGTTATCGGCATCATTTATGAATCACGTCCGAATGTTACATCGGATGCTTTTTCACTTTGCTTCAAGACAGGAAATGCAGTTATTCTGCGGGGCGGAAGCGATGCCATCAATTCAAATACAGCAATAGTCAAAATCATTCGCGAAGCACTGAAATCGGTTGACATAACTCCAGATGCGGTAAGCCTTATTACAGATACTTCAAGGGATGTTGCAAATAAAATGATGCGTCTTGATAAGTACATTGATCTCCTGATCCCCCGGGGAGGTGCCGGACTTATCAGAAATGTTGTGGAAAATGCAACCGTTCCTGTTATAGAAACGGGTACCGGTAACTGTCATATATTTGTGGATGAGAGCGCTGATATTGATATGGCGGTTGACATAATATTTAATGCAAAGACCCAGCGCATGGGAGTATGTAATGCATGTGAGTCACTTCTTGTACATGAAAAGATCGCGGAAAAAGCGATCCCTGCAATATGCAAAAGCCTTAAAACCAAGGATATCGAGATAAGAGCGGGACAGAAGGCATTTACACTTGTTCCAGATTCGGCAGCCGATATGATCCCTGCTACGGAAGAAGATTACGGCACTGAGTTTCTCGGACCGGTAATTTCGCTCCAGATCGTATCGGATGTTGATGA
>DEEW01000103.1 GCA_002350465.1 Lachnospiraceae bacterium UBA2868 | reverse complement strand
CGGAACTTCCGCTTACTATTTTGGTTCATTTGACGAAATTGAAAATTTCCTGCTGCAGAATTGTTCACCCGGTGATTTGTTGATAACTATGGGTGCCGGAGACGTAGTAAAGATTGCAGACAGCCTTCTTGGGAATTAAGTTATTCACATTATCCACAGCCTGTATAAGCCTATGATGCTGACCGGGACTGTGGATTTTTAATTTACATAACGATTATGTGACAAAATCCTTAACCGGTATGATTTTTACCGAAAACGGAGGATGGAAGGTCAGTTTCCATAAAAAGTTTGCAACTTGTTATCCACATTATCCACAATTGCGCAAACCCTTGTAAACACGGGGTTTGAGGCAAAATCGACTGTTTCATTTTTTGTATTGCGGTGCTATAATCTGACACATACTTGATTGCTTTTGCAAATACATTATGAAACAGGTGATTTAATGGAACAGATCACGTTAAACAGTGATTTATGCTGTGACGCTCTGGTGATTCCCGGTGCCGCTGTCGAGAGGTGCCTCAAGGAAGCAAACGAGTCGCAGCTTAAGATATATTTGTATCTTTTGAAAAACGGAGAGAAAAACCCTACGGTAAGTTCCATAGCGGACTATTTTAATTATTCCGAACAGGATGTTAAGCGTGCGCTGAGGTTCTGGAACGACAAGACCGTTGCGGGCCAAAATACTGCCGGAGGAAATGTTGTGGAGTTTTCTGGTAAGCCGACATATTCAAAGGAAAAGATTGCCCAGTTTATGGGAAAGCCCGATGTGGGGCAGCTGCTGTTTATTGCGGAACAGTACATGGGACGCCCTATCAGACCCGATGAAGTGACATCGATATTGTATATATATGATGAACTCGGATTCGGAACCGATCTTGTGGAATATCTTCTGGAGTACTGCATCAGCAACAACAAGAAGAGTTTTCGCAGTATAGAAGCCGTGGCTAACGAGTGGAAGGAAGCGGGAGTAGGAACTCTGGCTGCCGCCAAGAAGCTTACAAGGCATGTTCCCAAAGAGATGAAGGCTGTTATGGAAGCACTGGGATTTCCGAAGGACCGCCAGCCTGTTGAGGCCGAAGTCGCTTATGTGCGCAGATGGACCGAAAGGTACGGCTACGGAATGGATATAATAGGCGAAGCATGTGCAAGAACGGTTCTTGCTACCGGGAAGCCCAGCCTTCGTTATGCAAACGGTATCCTCAAAGGATGGCATGATGCAAATGTTACAAAACCTGAGGACATCATCGCACTTGATGAGGAGTTTCACAAGAACAACATGAAGGAAGCCTTACCGGCATCATCTGCCAGGACTGACAAGAAGAAAGCGTCCGCGGGCAAGTTCAGAAACTTTAGCGAGAGACAGTACGATTATGAAGCTCTCATGAAGGATCTGATGTAATTAATGGAATAGAAACGGAGCATTTATGGCGCTCACACAATCACAATATGACGAGATAATGCGCGGATACGAAAGACGCCGCGAAAGGTCACGACAGGAAGCACTTAAGGCCAGGGAGCTTGTCAGGGAGAAAATCCCCGAATATAAGGCAATTGAAGACAGAATAACGGATCTGGCAATGGAAAGCGCCGCCCATATGTTTGATGGCGGACCGGATGTTATAGATAAAATGAAATCCGAGATGAAAGCCCTTACCGCCAGACAGAAGGAACTTCTTGTATCAAACGGGTTTGCCGAAGATTTTCTCGAAGAAAAGTATGAGTGTAACGATTGCAAAGATACGGGATATATTGACGGTACAACAAAGTGCCACTGTTTGAGACAGGCAATTCTTAGGTATACATATCGCCAGTCCAATATAGAGGACGTTCTTCAAAGAGAAAACTTCGACACTTTAAGCTACGAATACTATACCGACTCCGAATGTGAGAAGATGAAGGGAATCATAGCGCAGTGCAAAAGCTTTGCAGATGATTTTGGCACAAAGTACGAGAATATTCTGCTTCAGGGAAATGTGGGAGTCGGAAAAACCTTTCTTACAAACTGTATGGCAAAGGCCGTTCTTGATAAAGGATATTCAGTCATATACTTTACATCCATGCGGTTGTTTGATACACTTTCCCGTGGGATTTTCAGATATGATGATGACGAGTCATGGGATCTTCAAAAAGATATTCATACATGTGACCTGCTGATAATTGACGACTTAGGAACCGAGAGCGTCAATTCTTTTGTTGCGTCCAGACTGTTTGATATTCTCAATGAAAGAGACCTTCGGAAGAAGTCGACTATCATATCGACGAACCTGTCTTTTGAGGACCTCGGCGGCAGATACACCGAGCGTAACTTTTCACGGATTTTCGGAAACTATAAAATACTTCGCCCAGATGTGGAAGATATCAGGATCAGAAAGAGGAGAAAATGAGAAACCAACACGAAGAAAAACGTAATCTTGAAACTATTCCCGTAGGCTCGCTTCGTATGATACCTCTTGAAGGATGTAAAGAGCTTGGCAGGAAGATTGACGCGTATCTCGTTAAATGGAGAACAGAGCGTGAGAACGAACATAAGGATTCGCTGGCGTTTTCAGGATACCAGAGAGATTCATATATCCTTGATGCGAAGATAGCAAGGTTCGGCTCCGGAGAAGCAAAGGGAGTCATCAACGAATCGGTAAGAGGAACCGATCTGTATCTGATAGTTGATGTCAACAACTACAGTCTTACATATTCTTTGTGTGGAATACAAAACCACATGTCGCCTGATGATCATTACCAGGATCTTAAGAGAATAATCGCTGCCGTCGGCGGTAAAGCAAGAAGGATTACGGTTATTATGCCTTTCCTGTATGAGAGCAGGCAGCACAAGAGAAGCACGAGAGAATCTCTGGACTGTGCACTCGCTCTTCAGGAACTTGTAAGAATGGGTGTTGATAACATTATTACTTTTGATGCGCACGATGCGAGAGTTCAGAATGCGATCCCTCTTAACGGATTCGAAACGGTACAGCCGACATACCAGTTTATAAAGGGACTTCTCAAAGAGGTTAAGGACCTAAAACTCGACTCCGATCACATGATGGTTATAAGCCCCGATGAAGGCGGTATGAGTCGTGCTATCTATATGGCAAACGTTCTCGGACTTGATATGGGAATGTTCTATAAGAGAAGAGATTATACAAGAGTGGTGGAAGGGCGTAACCCTATCGTAAGTCATGAATTCTTGGGATCAAGTGTTGAAGGCAAGGACGTTATCGTAGTGGATGATATGATCTCTTCCGGCGA
>DEEW01000072.1 GCA_002350465.1 Lachnospiraceae bacterium UBA2868 | reverse complement strand
CCATTTGTCTTTTGCGTTTCTGTGATTCGTAATTCACTTGCAGAAGCCAGCACTTTGTCCCTCTCTTCTGTATCTAAAAAGTCGAGCCGGCTTTCATCCCAGATCACAACACTTCTTTCAGCTTCCGAGTTATCAGTAGCAGCAATCGGTTCTTCCGGCAATGTTCCTTTTTTATCAGGTATTTTTATTTCCTTATTCAATGACAAGAACAGCACCTTGTCTGGAGGCCCGGTCAACTCCGGTTTTTCTCCGGATACATCTTTACCCATGTTTTTCCTTGTCCAATAACCCGATGAAGGGACCGGTATATCCTCATCTTTGCATAGTGATCTAAATCTCGAGTAGTTTAAATTATACTTTCTAGCAACTCCCGCCAGCGAGAGTTCCCATATCTCGTCATACAGCTGTTTTCTGCTTATCTCTTTTCTTTCAATATCCATTTTGACAGATCCTTCCCTTCATATTTCTTATCAGCATCAGAATACTTTCCAAGCGAAAACGCAAATTCATACAGCTCTAGTTCTGAGGATCCTCGTTTTCGCTTAACAGAAAAACCAGGTCTTTTTTCAGTTCCTCGAACTGATCTATTATGGTATTAAGACACTTTTCCATATTCTGGATCTGCACTTCTGTTGTTTTCCCATATTTATAGGCTATGAGACGTTCTCCGATGATGTTATATGACCAGCTTTCGGAATATGCTCTGTCACGCTCTTCGTTGTGAATCGCAAACCATATAGGCAGCAGATTGTTTCTCATTCCATAACTTACTGCCATGGGTGATACGCCCAAATAATCCGCAGCTATTGCACATGTAACCTTGCTTAGATTTCTGATATCCTCATCTGAATATTTTGACATTTCAGCACCTAGTTCCTTCTAATCATAACCACCAGTTGAACTGGTGGTATGCACTAGCCCTAAAAGGGCATCGTACTTGCAAGCGTCTTAAGACACGCCGAATAGACTGCCAACCGCATCTCTATTACCAGGCGGCGCCTAAAGGCGCTTTTTCTTTGCCTACGTATTCTTGCTACCCGTGAACGGGTCTATGTATTCTTTCAGCGATATCTGATCATTGGCTATATCTTCCTGAAGCTGGTTCCGTATGTATTCCTGTATCGCTTTTTTGTTTCGTCCCACAGTGTCAACATAGTAGCCCCTGCACCAGAAATGCCTGTTGCCATACCTGTACTTCATATTTGCATGGCGGTCAAAAATCATGAGTGAACTTTTGCCTTTGATATATCCCATGATTTGAGCAACGCTGTACTTTGGCGGTATGCTGATCAACATGTGGATATGATCTGGACACAATTCTGCCTCGATTATTTCGATTCCCTTTTGATCACACAGCTGTCTTATGATCTTTCCTATGTCGCCTTTGATCTTTCCGTAAATTGCTTGTCTTCTGTACTTCGGAGCAAATACTACGTGGTAATGACATCGCCATTTTGAATGTGATAAACTATTTATGTCATCATTTTTACTCATCGTTTATTACCTCCTTTGCTCTGAGATGCGGTTGGTAGCCACTCCCATGTTAGCATTGGAGGTATTATTCTTGAAGCTAAAGCATTTCATTCTCACCGGCATAGCCGGTGGTATAATCGCGCTGAAGCAACAATAAAAATAGTAAGATGTGGACTTGCACATCTTACTATACCTTGAACAACAGTAATTATTACCAGGCAAAAACTGATTGTTTCAGTTACCGGGATCTTTGAGAGCAAAGTTCTTCCATCCGTTTCAGCTATATACCTGCGGAAGACATCATGAAGATATAACTTTTCATCACCATCTTTGTAGATTCTTCTTCGGACAGTGTCCTCATCAGTAAACATATAATGCGAATCATCTGCAGCTTCATAATCAAGAGAGAAATTAACAGACGATCCGTCATCCTTTATTGTCTGTTTTCCGGCATATACCAGTATGAATTGAATTTATGAAGATATGTCCATGAACCTTTAGGCATCTGAGTCACTGCATGATACACATTGTAGAAATCTCCTGCCCCGGCGGAGATGCCAAATGCACCAAAAACTCCAAGTTGCTGCAGCTCAGGATTGATCATAAACACGGCAAACGGGATAAATGCCAGCACTATACTCGGCATCAGAGACATCAATATAAATCTGCCTTTGCTCATTCTTTCCGGCCCGACTACAAACAGCATTCCATGCTTAAGATTCTGATACATATATACATCCTCTTTAAAGCACAACGCATGAATAAATTCGTGCGGCACCATCGATATTATGAAAAGTATCAATGCCGGAAATCCGAAATATATTGATCCGCTCCTCATATACACAACGGCATAAGCCAATATGAAAAGAATTATGGCTATAATGCTGGGGATCCTTCCGAGAGTTTTTGAATCTTCAGCTTCTTTAAACGGTATTGCTCCAGGCACATGCTCCAGGCAAGGCAGATCATCCGGATTGCCGCTGTATTTTCCTGCGTAATGAAATTTCACTTCCTATAGCTCCTCTATAATGAATACATCACAGGCGAAGTGCCTGGTCCCGTTTAGTCTCTGATCAGTAAGCTCAAAGCCATGCTTCTTCTAATATCAAATCGTAAGGCATATTCTGCTGTTTTTCGCAAATTATGCCTCAGTTTTCACTCATGTGGGGTAGTCATAAGTCTTCATAAGTTGTTATCTCAACTTGATGAAGATCCCTAACCCTTTCCTATCGGAGGAGCCTGCCGACGAAGATCAAGGCTCTCTTCCTTACGGCAACGCCGTTATGATCGAAGAGAGCCTTATAAGTCTCTATATCTTGTTATCGCAATGGGGTATAAATGGGGTAGTAACCGCCGAAATGGGGTAGTAAACCTGACAGCTTATTCTTCTTCGATTACTTCAGTTGTTGAATTAATTCTAACGCTTTCGATACCGTTCAGACAACTCTTTCTAACTTTGTATCCTTCACTTACAGCTATTATTTGTCCGTTCTTTGCCTTGAGTCTGAATCGGTGTTCTCCAGCCTTATCCAGGTACATTTCAAACTTTGGGTTCTTGCACTTTTCAGCATCCTCTTTTGTCTGGTCTTCCAGAGCAGCTACTGGCGCATTTGTCATAACGCTCTTAATACCGTTCATGCATGCCGGCTTTGATTTATATACTTCTGACGTTGCTATAACCTCACCATTGGACGCCTTAAGATCAAACTTTATTCCTGTGTTTGTCTTCCTTATTACATACTTCCCTATTCTTTTTGGCTCAGCCCTTTCTTCTGGCTCCTCAATAAGAGGTGTATCAGCTGATGTATCAGGGATCATCTCCACTTCTTCAGCAACTGCTGTCGCTTCAATGGTTTCAGGTATAATATCTTCAATGTCCTCGATCTCATCGCCAACATCAAAGTTGCCCTTAATGAACATTTTATAGGCTCTGTTTGCTATTGCTTTGGTCTCAGCATAATCAAGTCCGCCATTAATAGCAGCTCCAACTCCCGGAATCATTTTGCCAAGGTTGAGCAGACCTTTTTCACCAAATTTTGTGATAAATCTAAAGCCCAACCTCTGGTTGATCTTTGTCAGCACTTTTCCAGGAATCTTTTCAACAGCCACTTTTGCCATCTTATTACCAAACTGCACGGCAAATCGTTTAGTCAGCTGGTTTACAGATACTCCCGCCATACATGCATATATGAAGGTCCTCACCTGATCACTTTTCAGGTCATACCCACCCATATGTGCTGCACAAGCAACCATTCTCATTTGCACATACAGCACGCTGCTAAGATTGGCCGGAATGGTTACAGGCAATGTTACGATTCCTCCAAAGCCAGTAATGACTCCTGATGTAGTGCATTTTGCCACCTGATGATTGAGCATTGACTTCGCTGCTTTGCTAACATCCTTATGCTTACTAAGGTAATCATCGGCCATTTCCTCAACTGGAACATTGACCTTAGGAATCCCGTCGCACGCTTTGAGATAAATCTCATCAAGTATTTTTAGAATATTATCTTCATTTATTATTTCTTTTACCTTAGCCATTGCCCCACTCCTGTCTCATATCCTACAACTCTATACATTTGAATTATATCACATATTCAGCATCAGCAATCATTCATAGCGAGGCAACTCATGTAGTCTGCTATTACTGTGTAGGGGCGCACCCTACTTAGAATGAAACCTCAGAGAGTTTCTTAAGTATTCTGGCATTGACCTCGGTGTAGTATGCCAGATCTGCTGCTGACAGACTGTCCTCGTCAATCTCGTCCAGTTTCGTCATTACTTCCGAGTATTTGGTCATGTAGTCCGCGAAGTCAGACATCATGCTCATTTGATCATCGGAATCCTGATACTTCTGCATGAATGCAACGTATTCATCGAAGAATTCTTCGTAACTGTCCATCGCTGCCTTGAACTCCGGTGTCACAATTGAGACTTCCGTCTCCTCCGGTTCGCCTGATTCCTCAGGCTCTGCCTCTTCGGTGACTTCTGTCTCAGGTGCATCGGTTGCCTCGGTCCCGGAAGGTGCATCACTGCTGCTTCCGCATGCCGCGCAAACGAGTACCAGCAAGCAAGCCAACATGGCCAGTATCAGCTTTCTATTACTCATAATTTTTCCCTCCTTTTCAGGTAATACAAAAAAAGCCCGTCGAAGGCGCCCTCGAATGCTATGTGTGCCCCNNCCTCCTTATTCAGTCGTACAAAAAGACGTTTCCCGTCGGAAACGCCCTCGAATGCTGTGCGCCCCTACAGCGGAGGGAATCTCCTCCTACTATAGGCGCTGTAATTTTTGCGAATCTAATGCTTCAACTGGTCTTTATTCTTGATCCTCTTTTTGTTGAACAAGAAAACCTCCCGCAGGAGGTTTAAATACATCAAGTTTCTTCTTGTTATATATAACGTATATTCTGGCTGTAATGATTACCACCACCAGCT
>DEEW01000158.1:12204-12446 GCA_002350465.1 Lachnospiraceae bacterium UBA2868 | reverse complement strand
GCTATCTTCGAGATATGTTCCGTAAGTTCATTTTCCTGCCAGGTTTCAAAAGCAGGACGAAGTGCAGGGTCTCCCTGGGACTTGTCAGCGCACTCACCCCATTCGCTTCCGTAATAAACACAGGGGATTCCCGGCATTCCGAATGCCAGTGAGTATATGAGCGGCAGATGATTTTTATTTGTCAGGATACTTGCCACTCTCGTAACATCATGATTATCCACAAACGAGAACAGATGCCTGCC
>DEEW01000158.1:11797-12045 GCA_002350465.1 Lachnospiraceae bacterium UBA2868 | reverse complement strand
CCAGCGGTTGTAATCGCCGTGGAGGCACTCTCCCACAAGGAAAAAATCATCCTTCAGGCCATTCGTAAACGAACGAAGTCTTCTGAGGAATTCAGGCGAGAGGCAGTACGCCACATCAAGCCTTAGCCCGTCTATATCAAATTCATCAACCCATCCCTTAACGCAGTCAAGGATATGGCAGACAACCGCTTCGTTTCCGAGGTTAAGCTTTACAAGATCGAAGTTTCCTTCCCAGCCTTCATACCACA
>DEEW01000158.1:11379-11687 GCA_002350465.1 Lachnospiraceae bacterium UBA2868 | reverse complement strand
CCCCGGCCCACATGATTGAATACTCCGTCGATTACGACCTTGATTCCCGCCTCGTGAAGTTTATTAACAACTTCCTTAAAGTCATCGTTTGTTCCGATACGGCTGTCAATGATCGTATAATCTCTTGTGTTGTATCCGTGTGTGTCCGATTCAAACAGAGGTGAAAAATAGATGGCGTTTATATTAAGACGCTTCAGATGATCTATCCAGTCAATGACCTTCAAAATCGAATGATTTTCTCCCGAATGCTCGGGTTTGATTCCGGCGTTTCTATCCTCGGCGCAAAGCGGTGCACTTGGATTGTCAAA
>DEEW01000158.1:4148-11317 GCA_002350465.1 Lachnospiraceae bacterium UBA2868 | reverse complement strand
TCTCCCTTCATGGAATATACCAAATATAGTACCACGAATCGGCTATATACGCAAATGCTGGTAAACCTTACGGCGCCGCCTGACGTATCCTTTCGATCTCCTCTTTGTACGGCGGAAGCTTAACATCCGGATCATCGGGTGATGCTATATAGGGTGTCTCAAGTATTTTGGGAACATTTATAAAATCAGGGTGATATACTACCGAACAGATTGCATCAAATCCGATATTTCCGTCTCCGATATTGGCATGACGGTCCTTGTGGGATCCCAGTCCGTTTTTGGAATCATTGATGTGAAATACGCTGATACGCTCCTTGCCTACAATTCTGTCGAACTCATCAAGCACCCCGTCAAGGTCTCCTGCAATATCATAGCCTGCATCAAACACATGGCATGTATCGAAACATACACTTAATCTGTCACTGTATCTGACTCCTTCGATTATTGCAGCGATCTCTTCGAAGGTGCATCCGATTTCACTTCCCTTGCCTGCCATTGTCTCTAAGGCTATACTGCATTTCATGTCACTGGTAAGTATCTCGTTCAGACCCTCTATTATCTGCCCTATCCCATCTTCCCTTGGGGCTCCGACGGCAGAGCCCGGATGAAGCACAAGGATATCGCTTCCCATTGCTATGGTACGCTCTATCTCCACTGCGAGAAAATCTCTGGCAAGCTTATATATTTCAGGCTTTACGGAATTGGCAAGATTTATGATATAAGGTGCATGGATCACAAGCTTTTCAATGCCGTGCTCTTTCATATACTCATGACCTTCTTCGATGCGAAGTTCCGAAATATCTTTACGTTTTGTATTCTGCGGTGCACCGGTATACACCATAAGCGCATTGGCACCATAGGATGCAGCCTCTTTAGCCGAGCCAAGAAACATTTCCTTTCCGCTCATACCGCAGTGTGATCCGATCAGTATCTTATCCATTTTATAATTATTCCTCGCCTCTTTTAACAGCTTCGGCTGCTTCCTGCTGTATGTCGACAAAATATGACAAAACCGGTTCCTCACTCTTGCCGTCCAGTTTTCTTGCCACATAGTTACGTGTGATCTTAACTACTACCGGAGTAAGTGCAACAACACCGATAAGGTTGGGAACCATCATCAGACCGTTGAATGTATCTGAAATATCCCATGCAAGCGAAGATGTCATTATCGCACCCGATACCATCATAAGAACGAAGATCACGCGATAGATCTTCACTCCCTTTATCCCAAACAGATACTCCACAGCTTTGCTGCCATAGTGGGACCATCCGAGAACAGTTGTAAAAGCAAAGAGAAGAACGGCAATGGCAACAAACCACTGTCCGGGACGGCCGAACACATTTCCGAAGGCCTGGGCAACAAGGGTCGCATCACTTACACCTTCTTTTACAAGACCTGTTGACAGATCAATATATCCCGATGAGAGAACTACGATCGCCGTCATTGTACATACAACAAACGTATCCGCAAACACCTCGAATATTCCCCACAGTCCCTGCTTAACTGGTTCTTTGACATTTGAATTACTGTGTACCATAACGGAGCTACCAAGTCCTGCTTCGTTTGAGAACACACCTCGTTTGCATCCCTGCTGAACAACTGTCATTACGGCTATACCCGTTGCTCCTCCGGCTGCCGCCTTTACCCCGAATGCATACTTAAATATCGATACGATCATTGCCGGGATGGATGTAATGTGAACGATCATAATTATAAGGGCTCCCAGAATATATATAAGGGCCATAAAGGGAACTACCTTTTCCGCAACGGCTGCGATCCTCTTAAGACCTCCGATTATGATGAACCCGCCAATAACCATCAGGACAATACCTATGATCAGGTTGACTACGCTTATTCCCCCGAATACAGTGGCGCCGGTGGCATTCGAAAAGAAGGCGCTCTCCAGATTGAGTGTGATCTTGTTGATCTGACCCATGTTACCGATTCCGAATGATGCAAGCACCGCAAAGCAGGCAAACAAAACAGCCAGAAATCTTCCGATCTTCTCGTAACCTGTTATGTTCCCAAGGCCGTCTCTGAGATAATACATTGCGCCTCCGGACCACTCGCCTTCCGTGTTCTTGCGCCTGTAGTAAATTCCCAGTACATTCTCGGAGTAGTTGGTCATCATTCCCAGAAATGCCGCAACCCACATCCAGAATACGGCTCCGGGACCTCCCACACATATGGCAGCTGCAACACCGGCTATGTTTCCTGTTCCTATAGTTGCCGCAAGCGCTGTGCAAAGCGCCTGAAACTGCGATACGCTTCCCGACTCATGCTTGACGTGGGCATCGGCTTTGAACACTCCGCCAATAGTCTTACTCATCCAGTGTTTGAAATGCGTTATCTGAAAAAATCCCGTAAGGATCGTAGTCAGAACCCCGGTACCTATTAACAGAACCAGACCGATCTTAACCCAGACAAACGAGTTGATGCTGTCATTTACAGTTGCTACGGTAGTCATAAAATCGCCCATTTTTTCTCGCCCCTTTGCGTGAAGTTAATCCAAAAACAGGGCGGTAGCACCCGCTACTGCCCCATTACAGTTCTTTAATATTATACACATCCTGGCGGATATGTAAAGAAAAACAGTCTCCTATAAACAAAGCAATAATAAATATGATAAAATCATTCCGAAAACGAAGTTGAAAAATACTTCGGCACTTACAGGAGATTACCATGACATATTTGGCTGATTATGAGGTAAATCGTGGCAGGCAGCCCGAAATTGACTGCCTGAAGGCATTAGTTATTATTATCATGATCTTTCTGCATGTCTTCGAAGGATGCACAGAGAGAATTTCCGTTACCTACTACATCCTCACTTATCTTGAATGTCTGACCGGAGCAGGAACCTTTATGCTATGCATGGGCATAGGAGCACGCTATTCCCGACATCAGACGCCCAAGGACTATCTGCGCCGTGGTTTCGAATTGTTGACTGTCGGGCAGGCATTAAACTTGGTAAGGGTTTCACTGCCCTACCTGATCCTCTGGTGGATTAACGGTGACAGTGCTTATCTGTCCAACGCTTTATTAATCATACAGGCAGATATATTGAGCTTCGCAGGCTTTGCATTTATGTTGCTGGCGTTACTCAAACGGATGAGGTTCTCTGATGGTGCCATTGTGCTGACAGGTATCATCATGAACGCTTTTGCCTATGTGCTTTTCCGCTGCTTCCACACCACCGGCAATTTTCTGGTGGATCAGCTGCTGGCTTATTTCATTGTCACTGATGCGGAGGCATATTTTCCTCTGTGCTCTTATTTCGTGTATGTTGCATTTGGTTATGCCCTCGGCAGGATATACCTAAGGATTAGGAATAAAGATGCCCTTTCCGTCCGGGTATTGCTCTTGTGCGGACCAATCGCCATCGGCTATTATCTTCTGCGAGCCTTCGTGCCTATCTCCGTGCTGCCGGAGTTTAACAGCATAGAGATGTATATTATGAAACCCGGGCCCGATGCTTTGGAAAATATATTGATGTCGGTGTTTCTGCTGGCAGTGTTCCACATACTGCTTCGTCACAAAGAATCACCGATGCTGGTTAACCACCTGTCCGGACACATCAATCAATACTATTGCCTTAGTTTTATTCTGATAGTACCGATGGGCATACTTCTTGTGGGTGTTATCGGAGAGCGTATGAAAGGTAATATTATGCCGATGCTCTATAGTCTGATAGTGTTAACAGCCTGCTATTTCATTATAAGCTGGGTGGATAAGCGGAAGCTGCCGAACAGCATCATTAAACTGAAGAGTCCGTGGAATGTGGTGGCAATTACAACAGTATGGCTGCTGACTTTCGCTATCGTGGCCTACGTCTATCCCAGAATTACAGAGTATGCAACAATATGGAACAATTATTTGGATTACTAATTTATCGTATCTCGATAATTAATTATTGAAAATCGAAATCTAATATGCTATACTCTCCGATTGTAGGAGGTTATAGCATATGGAAAAAACATCATTATCATTGAAGCTTACGGTAATAACAGCCGGACTGCTAGGTGCGGTATTCTATTTCTGGGCGCTTCCCTCTGTCGGAAGGTTCATAGCCGAAGCATCCCCCGAGTTTGGAGGTGCATATTACCCGTGGCTTATTCTATTCTGGGGCACCGCCATTCCCTGCTATATAGCACTTGTTTTACTTTGGAAAGTCATTAAGAGCATAGACGGCAACCGGCTGTTTCGAACAGTAAATGCCGACCGTTTCAGGGCTGTGGCAAAGCTTGCATTTACAGACGCTGCCCTGTTCATGGCGGCTAATATTGTATTTTTGTTTCTTAACTTCAATCACCCCTCCATTCTGATTGCATCCGCCTTTGTATGCATTGTCGGTGTATCATTCGGCATATGCATGAAAGCCATGGCAAGTTTTTTTGACAAGGCGGCCACTCTTCAGGAAGAAAACGATCTTACGATTTAAAGCGAAGGAGCACCGTTATGGAAGAATCAAGAGGAACTCTGATATTTAACATAGATGTTATGCTCGCAAAGCGTAAGATGAGCGTTACACAGCTTGCGGAAAAAGTCGGGATCACACTCGCCAACATGTCCATACTTAAGACCGGAAAGGCCAAGGCAATAAAGGTATCAACCCTTATCGCGATCTGTGATGCTCTTGACTGTCAGCCCGGAGATATTCTCGAGTACCGGAAATACGGAGATGATGCAAATGATAAGTGATGCAAATCAGCTTATGCAAAGCCTGGTTTTTATGCTGCTTGTTTTTGCCGTCATGGCAACACCCATCGTTGCAATCATATTGGAGGCGGTATTTCTGTTAATGACAGTTAAGCGCCCCGAAAAGATCACGCACAAAAAGAAATCCCTGTTCTTTACCATTGATCTGATAACGGTATTTCTTGCTGTTGTACTTCAGATAGCCTATCTGTCATTTTGCGATGTTATGTTTTCTGCCGACTGGCAGACGCAGCTCTATAATTCTCAGAAGCACCAGCCGGTCTATACCGGTTCCTTGCCGACATTCATAACAATTGCGTCCCTAGGCGTTGCCGGGCTTTGCATTCTGAACCTTATAAACGTAAACAGGACTCCGCCGCTGATACCAATCATTGCGATGTCGGCATTGTATATGGGAGTTTTGTTAAGCATTGTGTTTACGATACATGTGATTGATTTTGACAGGATGGGATCATTTGAGCTTTATCTGCTGCTCCCTCCCATAGCTTACATACTCATGAGTTTGCGCGCCATTCTGGGTGTTGTTCGCGACTATGCACCGTCAGACAGCAGAATGAGTAAAGTTGAAAATTCTTCCATACTTTCTTCTTTTCTAAGTATGCTTAAAGATGCAAAACGATGGCCGGCAATCGCCCTTATTATGACGATACCCCTGCTGGGAATCCTGATTTGCATTCTTATGATTTTCGGGCAGGCACCGGATGCTGCGATAAAGGCCTTCACCGAAACTGCCGATTTCCGGCTGTCACAGAAGATCCCTCCGCAGCAGCTCTACTACGATGAACACTACCTGTGTACTGTGGCCGCAGGCGGGGATGCCAAAATAGTAAAGCCCCTTCGCATGGGCATAAGGCACGGACATCCTGTTGTTGTTAACCGGCAGTTATGTATCGCAAACGCCTTCGAACAGGTACTTGAAGAGCGCACGCCCCGATTCCATAAGCTGGTACGGTCCGTCTATGACACTTACGGATTCCCCGTTGCCCGACTGATCAGGACCAAAAGAGCTGCGGATATTGTATATTTTATTATGAAACCTCTTGAATGGGCATTTCTGGTCATACTATACATGTCAGATGTAAATCCCGAAGACCGAATTGCCATGCAGTATACGGGTACACGCAAAAAATATTGATAGTTTACATGAGTTATGTTATATAATGGCGTTGGTATCTTTTAACCGGTATATTCCAAAGAGGTGGACCATTGAGCAAAATCGCCATAATCACAGACAGTAACAGCGGTATTACACAGGATCATGCCAAGAAGCTGGGGATCAGTGTACTTCCCATGCCCTTTACCATTGACGGCGAGGATTATTTCGAAGATATCAATCTTACTCAGGATGAATTCTATGCAAAGCTTATGAACGACAGCAAGGTCATGACTTCGCAGCCCAACCCCGAAGATGTAACCGCCTGCTGGGATGAGGCTTTAAAATCATACGATGAGGTTGTCTATATACCTATGTCAAGCGGACTGTCAGGCTCAACACAGACAGCCACGGTACTTTCGGAAGATTATGACGGAAGGGTTCATGTAGTTGACAACAGACGAATATCCGTAACACAGCTTCAGTCTGTATATGATGCCATGCAGATGGCCACAATGGGATATTCGGGTGAGCGCATCAAAAAAAGGCTTGAGGATGATAGTCTTGACTCCTCAATATATATAATGGTCGACACTCTTAAATACTTAAGAGCCGGCGGAAGGCTGACTCCTGCTGTTGCGGCTCTTGGAACTATACTTAAGATCAAGCCGGTTCTCCAGATACAGGGAGACAAGCTTGATACATTCTCTCTTGCACGCACACACGCACAGGCCAAGACTATTATGATGAATCAGATAGCCAAGGATATCGTTGGGAGGTTTGGCGGCAGTGCATCCGGAAAAGGTGTCAGGCTCTATGTGGCATATTCATATGACAGGGAGGCCGCAGAAATATTTACCGATGAAGTCAAACAGCACTTCCCCGATACCGAACCCCAGGCCTATGCCCTCTCTCTTTCGGTAAGCTGTCATATAGGTCCCGGCTCGATCGCGATAGCCTGTTCAAAGATAGAGTCTTACTAAAGATAAATCCTAATTATCCCCAGAACTCCTCCAGGCTCTCGGTTATATCATCCACGCGGCATGTTGTGTAATTATTCCACTCACGCGGAAACAGACGTGTATAATCCCGTTCCAAAAATCGTTCGTCAAGGAGCGCTACAACTCCCATGTCTTCTTCCGTCCTGATAACTCTTCCCGCTGCCTGAAGCACTTTATTCATTCCGGGATACCGGTATGCATAAGCAAATCCGTCAAGTCCCATATCGTCATAGCATCTCTTCAAAAGATTCCTTTCAGCGCATACCATAGGAAGTCCGGTTCCGATAATGATCGCACCGATAAGTGCATCGTTCTTTAGGTCTATTCCTTCGGAGAAAATTCCACCAAGAACACAGAA
>DEEW01000158.1:1332-4019 GCA_002350465.1 Lachnospiraceae bacterium UBA2868 | reverse complement strand
AGAATCGCGACAGGAATTCCTCACGCTCGCTCTCCGACATCTGCGGCTCCTGAACCACAACTTCCTGAAACTGCGGATCATAATATCTGCTCATAAAAATCTCATACACGCTGGACAGCATGGCAAATGACGGGAAAAAGACCATATAATTACCCTCTTTTGCAGACGATACGGCAGATATATATGATGCCATTCTGTCATATTCACTGTCACCTCTTCTTGTATATTTGCTTGTAACATCCCTTGCCACAAGAAGGGCTCTTCTTGCAGGATCAAATACGGATCTGGCATAAACCGCGGGATCGGAATCATCTGCTCCGAGCATCATTCTGTAATAGTCGATAGGCAGCAGCGTAGCAGAAAAAAGCACGGTAAACTTTGCTTTATCGGTGCACGCCCTGACACGCTTTGCAGGATTGGCACACATAAGATGCGCCCCGAAATTGCCGCCATCCTCATGCCTTGTATATAGAACATAATCCTTTGAATTCAGGTTCTCGTATATGTTAAGGAAATGTCTTAGGTTGAAATAAAAATCAAGAACCTCTTCCGAGTGTTCGAAATGTTCCCTGTCATCAAGAAACTGCTCGATCCTGCCGTTAAGCCTCAGCAGCTGATTGACCAGAGCATCAAAACTGTCAACTACTTTTACATCCTCACATTCACGCTTTAGCGCAAGCATCTGCTTGTTGACGCTCTCAAGCGACCTTGCAAGACGCGGGTCAACACCGCTTACCATACGTTTCAGATCGAGTATATCCTCTTTTACAAGCTCTGCCGAATACATCTTCATCGCCCGCTCCGTAAGGTTATGTGCCTCATCGATCAGGAACAGATAGTCTCCCGACGCTCCCTCTCCGAAAAATCTCCGAAGATAGACATTCGGATCAAAAACATAATTGTAATCACATATGACCATATCGGAAAACAGCGACATATCCAGTGAAAACTCAAAGGGACACACCATATGCTTTTGGGAGTACTTAACAATATTGTCCCTTGAAAAATCATCCTCGTTTGTAAGCAGGTCATACATTGCATCGTTTATCCTGTCAAAATGACCTTTTGCAAAGGGGCAGTCATCCGGATTACATTCACATTTCTCAAGGGGACATATTTTTTCTTTTGCAGTAAGCGTTACTGATTTGAGGCGAAGCTTACGGGATACGGTGGATGTGTCAGACTCCTTATTTTCCCGGTATCGCAGCACATTCAGGCAATCCGACGCAACCATTCTTGTTATGGTTTTGGCAGTCAGATAAAATATCTTATCTGCCTTGCCTGCCGCAACAGCTTTTAATGACGGATAGATGTTGGCGATCGTCTTGCCGACTCCTGTCGGAGCCATGACAAACAGACGCTCTTTTTTGACTATTGAGCTGTACACCTGTGCCATGAGTTCGCGCTGGCCGTTTCTGTACTCATACGGAAACTCCATTGTCTCAATGCTCATGTTTCTGATTTTCTTCCAGCCCGTTTCAAAATCGGCCCACCTTATGTAGGCCTTCATAAGCGTTTTAAACCATGAGGTTATCTCATCTGCCGAATATACACTGTCAAAATACCTTATCTCCTTCGTCTCGGTATTGCAGTATGTCATCCTAACACCCACAGCCGGAAGATGTGCAAATGCCGCCACAATGTATGCATAGCATTTAGCCTGAGCCAGATGGACATTCTCGGGCGCTTTTATCTTCTCAAGATCACGGTATGTTGTCTTGATCTCGTCAATAACTACAAGTCCCTTAAGGTCCTGCGTATCTTCCATATACGAAAGAGCCGGTGTAAGATCACTTACATCGAATGTACCGGCATCATCCGAACTCATATCCAGATCAGCTGTAATGTTTTGGGAATCCTCAAGAAATGAAATATTAATATCAGAGTGTGACTGCGGAATAATGATCCCGTCCGCCCTTCCGTCCAGAACGATCTCTACATCCGCACGCTCTATAATACAAGAAAGATACACCTCCGCATGATAACCTACTCCCATGCGTCGCTGTATCATTCTGTGAATGTTGGCTCCTTCAAGCATGACCTCGGGACCGGAAGATGCCCTCCGGCGGTTGTCAATATTGCCGCTTCGCATAATAAATTCCACAAGTGAGCGAACGCAAATATGAATCTGTGAGATCATGGAGTCTGTCAACTACAGTGCCTCTTGAATTTTATTAAGAATATCGGAGTACATGGCAACCATTTCGTCATTATGTGTCCTGACAAAATCCTCATCGCCGTCTGCAGCGGCAAGCTCAAGTGCCTTTGCCTTCTCCGACAGTTCAACCGCTCCTATCGTAAGTGAAGTTGATTTGATTGCGTGTGCAACAATACGGTAATTCGCAAGATCACCTGCCTCATAATATCCGGCAAGTTCAGCGCGTCTGTCTTCTTCAAGGTAACCCTCGATCACCTCGCGGTATATTTCCTCATCGCCTCCGCAATACTCAAGCCCTGTATCCTGATTCAGAAAATCAAAACCTTCCATATTTTTTCCCCTTTACATCTATAAAAATCACATTTTGTTAATAAAGTAATAATAATGTCCGCTGTATGAAAAATCAACACAAACTTTCCACATATCTTACCGAGCCCATGGCATCCTTCGAATAAGCATCGGCGCCTATCTTATCGGCATACTCCTGGGTCAGAACCGCGCCTCCTACCATAACCTTGCACCATTTTGC
>DEEW01000158.1:0-1173 GCA_002350465.1 Lachnospiraceae bacterium UBA2868 | reverse complement strand
AACCCGTAGTTTTCAAGAAGGAGCTTTACGATGTTCTTGCCTATGTCGTGTACATCCCCCTTAACGGTTGCGATAACTATCTTGCAATCCGAATTTTTGGACTTTGTGCCGCCTTTCCCCTTTTCTTCCTCAAGTCTTGCCTTGATAACCGCAAATGCTTCTTTTGCGGCCTCCGCACTCATTAAAAGCTGCGGCAGATATATGCGTTTTGCTTCGAAGCCTTCACCAACAATGTTAAGTGCAGGAATAACTTCAGCTGAGACTATATCAAGAGGATTTTTACCTTCCCGGGTCATTTGGTCCGTGATCTTCGAAGCCTGATCCTTAAGTCCCTTGACTATTGCGGTCATCAGTTCCGTCATATCGGTCTGATTCCCGGCTGTATCCTTTGCAGGGGCGGATGTGGGTACGTTTGACTGCATCGTACCGTATTTTTCATCGTATCCTTCGGCAAAGGATATAAAGTCCATACAATTGGTGTCAAGATTGTGAATGGCACGATAGCAATGATATGCCGTCATCATCTCCGGAGCAAAAGGATTCATGATAGCAGCCGAAAGCCCTTTCTCAAGGGCCGCCGCAAACATCCCCGATGTTATCATATTGCGCTTCGGAAGACCGAAGGACACATTGCTGATTCCGAGAGACGTGTGAACTCCCAGCTCGTTTCGCAGTATACGCACGCATTCAAGGGTGGTAAGAGCCGCACTTGTATCCGCACTTATTGTCATACAAAGCGGGTCAAAGATCAGATCTTTTTTCGGTATCCCGTAATCCTGTGCCGTTTTGATGATCTTCTTTGCTATATTTATTCTCGCATCAACCGTATCCGGAATTCCGCTCTCATCCAGTGTCAGCGCAACGACAAATCCTCCGTACTTCTTAACAAGGGGAAAAATCGCTGACATCACTTCCTCTTTGCCGTTGACGGAATTGATCATTGCCTTGCCGTTATAGGCACGGAGCGCTCTTCTCCATTGCCACGGGATCTGAAGTATCAAGCTGCAGCGGAACATCCGTTACCGCCTGAAGTTCCTTGACTGTTTCGGTCAAAAGTGCCGGTTCATCGATATCCGGTATTCCTACATTAACATCAAGAATGTGGACATTTTCATCAGCCTGGCGCAAGCCTTCGTTTAAAATATAATCCATATCGTGCTCTATAAGAGCCTG
>DEEW01000091.1:8674-8815 GCA_002350465.1 Lachnospiraceae bacterium UBA2868 | reverse complement strand
TTTGCAAGTTCGATCTCCTCTTCGGCCGAAAGCAGAGGCACCTTACCTATCTCTTTAAGATACATGCGCACGGGATCCTCGATGGAAACACCATCCGGAACCGAAAGGTCAATGTTCTCAACATCAACCTCCTCTTCTTCC
>DEEW01000091.1:8171-8506 GCA_002350465.1 Lachnospiraceae bacterium UBA2868 | reverse complement strand
GCTATCTCCCCGGGTTCAAGGACATTCTTTTTCTTCTTGGCAAATGCTTTGAGCTCGGCAAGACGTTCCTCGAATTTTTTTTGCATTTCATCTTCCATAATATTACACTCCTATCCTATTTCGCTTATATCTATGCTGGCCTTCTGAAGGTCTTCCAATTCCTTTCGAAGTTTTTTAATCGTATCAAAACTGTTGTCCTCGCGGTCATCCCTTGTCACTGACAATCTCTTGATATTGATCATCAGATCCTTGAGCGCACCCTTTTTCATTTCCACACTGTCAAGATTACCTACATTCTGATGAAACGCTTCGGCAACCCGGCGCTGGTCCTCTTC
>DEEW01000091.1:7947-8068 GCA_002350465.1 Lachnospiraceae bacterium UBA2868 | reverse complement strand
ATCCGGCGAAATATACTGTTTTACGATCCCGTATATTGCAGGCTTGTCGCATATCCACGAAAGCAGTCTCGCCTGTGGAAGCCGTGATGCATCGTTCATATCTCTTCCGTCATTCCTTGTC
>DEEW01000091.1:6799-7859 GCA_002350465.1 Lachnospiraceae bacterium UBA2868 | reverse complement strand
CGATATGCCCAATGTAGTTATCTCTCTCCACCGGATCTTCAAATCCGAGAAGCCTTGTTGCCACATCGGTTATAAACTTACTCTTACCGGTAGGATCCTTGATATCATACTCGGACTCAAGCATCCGTATCTCGTACATGAATCCGTTTTCCGCATCATCGATCCGTTTTTGGAATTCATCGGCTCCTTCGTTTTTAATAAACTCATCAGGGTCCTTGTAAGGCCTCATGTTAATGACCTTCGCCACAAGTCCCGCCTGCCGCAGTATCGAGAGCGCACGCTTTGCAGCATCAACTCCTGCACCGTCCGAATCGTAACAAAGCAGTATGTCCTTGTATCTTGTCATCTCACCCTGCCGGACATTTTCTCTCGCATACCTTGCGATAAGGTTTGCGTGTCCCGATGTAAATGCTGTTCCGAGAGATGCAACTGCCTGATCAAATCCGGCCTGATGAAGCGATATGACATCCATATATCCTTCACAGATTATAATGTTCTTCGCCTTTGTGGACTTGGCGATATTTAATCCGTAGAGGTTACGGCTCTTATCGAATATCGGCGTTTCCGGAGAGTTTAAATATTTCGGTTCACCATCTCCCATAACTCTTCCGCCGAAACCGATGATGCGATGTCCGCTGTCCATTATGGGAAAAATCACACGGTTCCAGAACTTGTCCGTCATTCCGGAATTCTCGCGAAAGTTGAACAGCCCGCTCTCGCGGAGTAGTTCGTCGGAAAAGCCTTTGCTTCTTAGGTATCTGAAAGTCTCATCCTTCGATGACCTAGCAAATCCGAGCCCGAATCTCTGCATTGTCTCATCGGAAAGACCTCTGCCCTTAAAGTACTCCATCCCGCGTTTCCCGGCTTCGCTCCGAAGCTGTGCATAGTAATACTTACCGGCTTCCTTGTTGATGGCAAGAAGCTGTGCCCTGCGATTTTCTCTCTCACGCGCTCCGGCATCCTCTGTTTCAGGAAGCTGTATTCCCGCCCTGTCGGCAAGGCTCTTAACCGCCTCCTGAAAGGTCATGTTTTCATACTTCTGCACGAAGCTGATAACATT
>DEEW01000091.1:4961-6731 GCA_002350465.1 Lachnospiraceae bacterium UBA2868 | reverse complement strand
GACCCTGTCTTCTCGTTATGAAACGGGCACAATCCGAAATAATTGCTGCCCTTTTTATTTAGACGTACATAGGAAGATATGACATCAACAATATCGTTTCTCTGTCTGACCTCTTCCACGATATCATCCGGTAGGTACATTTTTTATCCTATCTACATATCCTTCCATGAATTAGGCAGGAACAGTTCATTGAACACTCCTACCGCATATCTGTCCGACATCGACGATACATAATCACATACGGCTCTCTCCCGGCTCGTTCCGTGCCTGTCCACAAGAGCCTTGTACTCTTCCGGTATCTCATCAAAGTTTCCAAGATAATACTCGTACAAAAACTCCACCAGCCTCTCGGCCTTGGCTTCCTCCCCCTTGACAAGCGGATTCGTATATACTCTGTCAAACATAAACTGCCTGAGTTCCATCATGGCTTCCGATATTTCATCGGACATACATATATCGTTCTTGCCCTCGGAATTCCTGATAATATCATGCGTAAAGCAGTCAAATCTCTTTGTAGTAGTATCCCCGAGAGTATTGCGAAGTTCCTTCGGAATATCTTCCTCGCACAGGATCTTGCCTCTTATTGCATCATCCATATCATGATGGATATACGCAATCTTATCGGAAAACCTGACGATCTTACCCTCAAGGGTGGACGGGTTCCCTTTTGTCTTGTGATTCAGTATCCCGTCTCTTACCTCCTTTGTAAGGTTCAAACCGGCGCCGCGCTTTTCAAGTACTTCAACAACCCTGACCGACTGTACATTATGCTCGAAACCTTCCGGACATACTCTTCTAAGAGCTCTCTCCCCCGCGTGTCCAAAGGGCGTATGACCTATATCGTGACCAAGCGCAATTGCTTCCGTCAGATCCTCGTTCATCCGGAGTGCCTTGGCTATAGTTCTGGCGTTTTGCGATACTTCAAGGGTGTGTGTAAGTCGTGTTCTGTAGTGGTCACCCTCAGGCGCAAGGAAAACCTGGGTCTTATCCTTCAGTCTCCTGAATGAATTACTGTGAAGTATCCTGTCCCGATCCCGCTGATATACCGGCCGTATGTCACATTCTTCTTCCGGGATATCCCTTCCTGCCGACTCGGCGCTCTTCGAGGCATACGGAGACAGATATTTATATTCCCACTGTTCTATTTCTTCTCTTATTCTCATGGTAAATTACGGTGAAAATCCCCTGATTTTAGGTTTCTACAAGTAATATTCCGCAGTTTCGGCCGATTTCCTTTTTATTCGGGTAAGATTTTTTCGACATAATACATTACTGATCTTCTGCCACTCCTTCGGCTTCCGCTTCTTCTTTTGCGAGATCTGCAGTAGAAGGATCATAGGAGGGCATATACTTTCTGTATAATTCGATATGGTCATAAATACAGCGCCAGCTGCCGTTTGAATTTCCTATTACGACTATGATATCATTACCCTCGCCGTCCGAGGCGTAACTTACCGCACAATTCCCCGACTGCTTCACATATCCCGTCTTGGCACAGGTGATCGTTGCTCCGATAGGTTTATCCTCCGCTCTTCTTAAAAACCAGTTTGATAACTCTATACCGTTCGGGTTTAAATCGGTAGGAGTCGTTGTGTAGATTCTGGTTGACATAACTTCTCTGCACAGGGGGTTTGCTATGGCCGCCCGCATGATCATGGCCATGTCATAGCATGTGGAGTAATGATTTTCATCGTACAATCCGACGCAGTTCGTAAAATGCGATGTTTCCGACAGCCCCAGAGTTTCAAGCTTCTTGTTCATCAGATCAAC
>DEEW01000091.1:333-4905 GCA_002350465.1 Lachnospiraceae bacterium UBA2868 | reverse complement strand
CCCACCGCCGCATCGGCGCCGGAAGGAAGTATCGTTCCGTAAAACAGATCCTTGACCTTTACCGTTTCGTTATCCTTGAATCCGGCCCGGCTCGCGCCGTGGCTGCTGGCATAATAATTAATCTCCGGCGTTATGGTAAAATCATCTTCGAGTGAATCTTCCGCAATATTTTCCGCTGCAACAAGAACCGTAAGCACTTTGGTCATAGAAGCCGGAACCATTCTGGTTCTGCCCTCTCTTGATGCAAGAATCTTGTTATTGTTTATATCTATGACAATACCGTACTTTCCGATAACCTCTTCGCTCATGCCTTCGGTTTCGGAAGTCTCTTCGGCATAGTAGGATGTACTCTTTAACAGTTCGAGTTCCTCTTGATGTTTTCGTATCTCGTCTACAACAGTAGTGTCGATTATTGGATTGGAGGCAATAAATTCAGGTCTTTTAGCCAGCCTCTCCTTAAGCTCGTTCCACTCCCCGAGCTTGGAAATATCCGCAAACACAAAAATAAGGATTCCGATCAAGAACCCTAAATGCACCGAAAACTTTAACAGCTTACGTACTAAATACGCCCGCTTTGCTCTGTATATTTCAGCCTCACGCTCTTCTGCGTCCCGCTTCTGCTGCATTTTCTGAAACAGAACGTCTTCAAGCTCGCGGCCAAGTTCCAATCTTATTGCATACATCTATTATAAAACCTGTCGGGTAAATCTCTTATCAAATACTGTGGGGATTTATTCATTCCGGAATAGATTATATAGGAAATCGGTCATTAAGTCCATGTAATAATGTCTAAAGCACAACTTTGAGTACTTCAAACCCCTCTGATTTACCCTTAAGCTTCACTGTTGTGCCAAGGCTTTCGGTACGGATCCTGTCACCGAGAGCGTCTGCGACAGCACGGCTGATATAAATACATCCACCGGGAGCGTTCGCTTCAAGGCGCGCCGCTGTATTTACCGTATCACCTATAGCGGTATAATCCATGTGCCTCTCCGCACCCATATTGCCGACGACAGCCGGTCCGAAGTGAACTCCCACTCCGACATTTAATTCTTCACCGACCTCGTCCCGCAGTTCCTCACAGACCCGAGCAGCTCCCTTAACGATATCCATAGCTGTCATCACCGCATTATATACCGCATCCTCCTGTGGCAGTGGAGCTCCCCAGAATGCCATCATGGCATCGCCAACGAATTTGTCAAGCGTTCCCTGATGCTCTTCCACGCACGTACTGGCCATCGTGAGATATTTGTTCAAAATGCGGACTACCGTCTCCGGGCTTAAGTGTTCCGACATTGTGGTAAATCCCCTGATATCTACAAAGAGCACCGCTATATCGCACATCTTTCCTCCAAGCGAGAGATTATCGGTGCCTTCTTTTAATATTTCTCTTACGATCTCGGGGGCCACATAACGTTCAAATGTCCTGGTAAGCTGCAGCTTCTCAACAACCGAGCGTGCATATCGCATACCTATTGAGATCAGATACAGAACAAAGACACCCGCAGGTATCCACAGCGGATGCGTAACATATCCCACCCCGTAAAGTACGTAGGGAATCCCTATACCAAGGGCTATAAGTACAGCCGCCACTGCACTCGATATTCTAATCCCCGTCTTTTGAAAAATCATAAAAGATGCCACACATACGATAAACAGGATAATCGTCTGAATAAGGGTTCCCACTTCCTTCTTGTATTCCCCGTCAAGTATCATCTGCGTCACGTTAGCCTGATACTCTACTCCGTACATCTGCTCTCCGTGATCTATCGCAGTAAAGAAGGTGTCCTGAAGTCCGACTGCATATGGTCCTATAAATACTATTTTGTCTTCAAAATCATCCGGTGTGATTTTGCCGTCTATCAGATCGGATATTGAGTATCCATCATAGAATCCCCCAGGAAGTGCGGAATAAGATATATAATAATTTCCATCCCTCGCCGGTGGCTCGGAAATCTCAATCCCGAACTTGTTGGCATAATTCTTCGCAGCCGTATAAGCCATGGAATAAACATCCGCATTGTCAGGTGAAACTGTAAGAAGTGCATGTCGAAGGATCCCATCCTCATCCGCCATGGCATTGATATGCCCCTGCACGGTCACATCCTTAAGTGCTTTATAAGGCAGTGAATACCCCAGCACCGCGTTGCGGTCGTACATAAGATTTCCGCCCTCTCCTTCAACTACAGCAGTTCCTATCGATGCAAAAGAGGCGGTAATGACATTACCGAGATTTTCGGCTGCTCTTGCAAGACGCATATCCGCCTCGGGGCTGCTCTCTCCGGTATACAGAGTATCGATCGCAACGACAGCCGGCCTCCTGTCCGGATCTGCAGCAAGTGCTTCAAGTGCGGATGCCATAACACTTCTGTCCCATGTATTGTACGGTCCGATCTCCTCAAGGGCACGGTCATCTATTCCTATTACAATGATCGTCCCGTCAAGAGCTTTCGGACTCTGGAACAAGGCATCCTGAAGCCACCTGTCCATCCTTTGCACACCGCCGAAGGCACTGATAATTAACGCCACAAGCGCTGCCGCCAGCAAGGATAGAAGTAAACTTTTGTATTGTTTATATCTTTTCATTTACAGTATCACCCTATAATTATATTTATGTCAGTTTTTCACAAAAAATCATTTCGTTATTGCTTCCAAGCCCCGCTTTTTTCAAACAGACCGAGGAGATGCCCATCAAGCCCTCCCTCAGATGCCATATCGTGTAATATCATAAATGCCTTCCCCGGCGCAATAGCCGGTTTATACGGACGATCCTCCGCCGTAAGCGCATCATAGATATCCAAAATAGTAAGAAGCCTTACTTCATTCGGAATATCCTCTCCCGACAACCCTTTCGGGTATCCCGCACCGTTTAGCAGTTCATGATGTGCGCCTGCCCAAAAGGGCACATCCTCATATATCCCGCGAAAATTCATCTGTGAAAGCATTCTTGCGGTATATGTAACGTGGCTTTCCATACTACGTCTCTCATCATCCGTCAGCGTCCCTTTTCTGACAGTTACTGTCTCAAGTTCTTCATCTGTAAGCAGTCGTATCTCCTTACCCGATGCATCACGGCATAAAAGTTTCCCATATTCACGAAGCTGCGCAATCCTTTCATCATCAAGAAATCCTGCGGTATTAGCCGCCTCAATTTCCTCCCATGCCTTGGAAAATGATTGCTCCCTCCGGCTGCACTCATCAGCCTCATCAGGGCACTCAAAAGCCCTAAGCCTCTCCATAAGCTGTGCTATCTCAATGCGGCTTTTGATCGTGCTATAGTGTTTCCCAAGTCTGTCAGGCTTATCCATGATCTCAAGCGGAACAATCAGTTTTCCGATATCGTGAAGCCACACACTCATCAGGAACGCATCCTTTTGCTCTTCGGGAAGCTTCCAGTCCTGATCTGTCTCGTCAAGCCACGCAAGGAACTTTGCGGCATATTTTGCCATACTCTTTGTATGGGTTGCATTGTACGAACTTCTCGCATCAATCGCATCCACCATTACCCGTACAAAGGAATGAAGCAGATCAGTAACTTCCTGTGCAAGCTTGTGATTGTTGAGGCTCACTGCCGCAAGGCTTGCAAGAGCCGAGACGATCTGCTCATATGCCGGATCAAAAGGAATAATATTTCCGCTCTCGTCAAGTGAATTGATCAGCTGCAGTACACCGATAATCTCACCCTTCTCATCGCACATCGGTATGACCAGCATCGACCCCGTGCGGTAATCATTGATGGCATCATACCTCTGGGCTCCTGTAAAATCATACTCTTTGGACTCGTATACATCCGGCAGGTTGATCATCTTGTTATCGATAACGGCGCAGGCGCAGACGTGTGAGCGGCTAAGCGGCACCGGCGGAAGGTTTGCGTTCCGGCTCTGCTCGGCTGCAGGTATCCCTTTTGACTTCGTATATACGGTATGAAAGTTAAGATGATCCTTCTCCTTCATATATACGGTCCCGGCATCACAATGACACACTTCCATTGCTTCAAGCAGTATTTTTTGCATAAGCGTATCGAAATCTTTTTCGGCACTAAGGTCTATCGCGATAGCGATCATTCTGTTCAGATCAAAATCAGGCTTTGTCATAGCAGAATCTCCTCTCCCTCTCTGGCAAATGAAACGGTTTCGGTTTCGGTTTTGATTTTCTCTTCCATCATTTTCAGTATCTTATCGGTATGTCTCGGATCATGATGCATAAAACGAATACTCTTTGCTCCGGACTCCTTCATAAGTTCAAGTCCGACAGATGGTGTGGAATGTCCGTACCCCCTGAAGTGTTCATATTCTTCATCCGTATATTGTGCATCGTAAAGCAGCAGATCCGTATCCTTCGCAAATTCAGTAAGCATCTTAATATGCTCACCGTCATGTTCAAAATCAGTAGCCAGAACAACTGACTTTTCCCCATGCTCTACGCGAAGAACAAGTCCTCCTCCGGGGTGGTTTGATTCCATTGATTTTATCCCTATATCTCCGATGTTAAAATCGCCGTCTATATCATGGATAACTGTATCAGCAGGGTAATCAGTGATAAAAAGGGGCCAGAGCGGAGGGGATAAGAGCC
>DEEW01000091.1:0-304 GCA_002350465.1 Lachnospiraceae bacterium UBA2868 | reverse complement strand
TCTTCGTTGTGTAGCCCATACGGGGAGAGCCGTAAATATCTATACGTCTGCCTGATTTAGAAAGCGCAGGGAAGAAAGGAAGACCTATCATATGATCGATATGCGGATGCGTAAGAACAATCGAGATATTTTTATCGCCGAGATCGGGAGCGCTCATGATACCTGTTCCCGCATCCAAATACAGCGCAGTATCATCTGTCTCTACAAGCACACATGATGTTGCACCTCCGAATTCAAGCATATTTTTTCCGTCGGTCGGCACCGAGCCTCTTGCTCCCAGGATTGTGATTTTCATTATTTGTAA
>DEEW01000184.1:9458-12987 GCA_002350465.1 Lachnospiraceae bacterium UBA2868 | reverse complement strand
TTCCCAAGTACATTTTGTCATTTTACCCAATTATAATCAAGTTCTTGTGCTTTATTTGGGGAAAGTTTTGTTCAATGTGGAATTTTACCCAGATAACTAAATAGAAATGAAATCACCGGAATCTGATGAAAAATATGAACTGGACAGCCGAGCAGGCCATGACCGCTCTTGGTATCGCAGAAAGCGATCGGGCATCCTATCTTGAAAAGATCAGCAATTCTTGATCTTCTGCATTTGCCTGTAATAAAGCAGCGGACCATATGGTCCGCTGTTTGTTTGTGTTATTTATGAGCTGCTGCTTTGATCATTTGTTGATCTTTGCTGCCTCTTCTGCTTCTTTCTTCTTCTTGTACTCGTCGTACATCTTCTTGCCTGTTGCTCCAAGAAGGAAGATTATGAGGAGCCACATCCAGTTCATCGTAACTTCGTCATCCATGTTAGGAATTTCTGCAAGAGGTATTTCGTTATCCTTGATCTTCTTGACAATCTGGCTGTTGTCCTTATTCTGCCTGGAACCAAGAACCTTGTTGACTGTGCTAAAGTCTGCTCTGGGAGCCACGTTTGTTCTGCTATCTGCTGCGCCGCCCTCGTCTGCTTCAGTACCGCCGCCTGTTCTTACTCCGAGAACTCCTGTTGCCGGGCCACCCGTAAATCCGGGAAGTATAGTTGAGCCAAAGCCATATGCCGGAGCTGAGAATGTGCCGGTTGAAGGATCGAATACGACTCCGCCAGCTGCACCGGGAACTTCGTCACCACCTGTGGTGTCGTCATCGCCGTCTGTGGTTTCGTCGCCACCAGTAGTCTCGTCACCACCGTTATCATTCTGCTTGGGAGAGATAGCATTAAGTACGCTCTTGAGTGTATCGAGGTTTTCCTTGCTCTCTTTAACTGCCTTTTCAGCATCTTCAAGTTTCTTCTCAAGATCTTCTCTTGTTTCTGTATTTGTTGCTATAAATCCAAGGCTCTCAACTTCTGCTCTAAGTCTTGCTGCCTCTTCTTCAGCCGCCTGAAGCTGCTCTACAGCTTCATTGTATGCTTTATCTGCCTCTTCAAGCATTGCGGGATCATATTTATCGAGATATCCGGCTGAAAGACGGTCTTTATCATCATACTTCTGATAACTCCAATTTCCGTTTCCATCACATTTTATTTCCGATACGAATACAGGGCTGTCTTTAAATCCTTCATCCTTTGATGCATATACAATGTTGAACATCCTTGTTACTTTTTCAACACTGCCATCCTCGTTCTTCCTATCGTAGGTAACATATACGTGGTGCGTTCTGCCGGTTTAGATCGGAAGAGCACACGTATTGTTTACCGAGTACATCACATACGAACCGGAACCTGTTTCGTTGTTTTCGATGACAACTCTGTCTTTTCCATTCTGGGGCTCCAAAACTCCTTTAGCCCACGGTTGATCAACATACGTTCCATCAGCTTGTTTTCCGTTTCTTGAATCATTATATTTCTTTAATTCTTCATTATCAGCATCTTTTACATCACCAAAACTGATGGTATCATAGTCAACGCCCTGCTCGAGAAGATTATATACAACCATATCTTCAAGAAGCTTCCTGCCAAGCATAAAGGTCTTTGGATCCAAACCGGTGACCGCACCATCGACCTTTTTGCCATTGATTGCAGCATCTTCACAGTCATCAACTTTAAGATGTCCTTCGTTGTCATATATTGCACCGCTACGTCCAAGAATCTTTACATCCCTGAAATAGTGGACAAGCAGGTTATAAAACTGATCTTTCATAGCCGCGAGCGTCTCAGCCTTTGCCTTGGCATTCTTCACAGCAGCTTCGGCAGCCTTGGAATCCTGGATGACAGTCTTCAGTCTCTCAACTTTTTTTTCTTCCTCAGTGATCTGCTCTTCGGCCTTATCAACGAACTTCCATGCTTCGTCGTATTCGCCGGACTTCATCTGACCAACTGCCTGTGAATAATTGTCATAGAAATCCGTGATCATAGGATCTGTGCTTGTTTCAATAATGGCAGTATTGAGATTGCCGTCTTCGTCAACAAGGGTTTCCGATTTTATATTGCCGTCCGCATCTTTGTTAGCATCAGAAAGCGTAACTATCTCGACTTTTCCTGATGTGTTCTCATAAGGATTAACGCTGTTGTTGCTGTTCTGTGAAAGATCCTTCTCCTTTATCTCCTCAAGGCCGGCATTTGTCTTCTGAACAAGAGTCTCGGCATCTTCAAGATTATCAACGATGGATTTTCCGATCTCTTTGACTTCATCAGACTTTACAGTCTCGTTTAAGTATGCTTCCTCAACTGCATCTATCGCATCGGGAAGTAATCCGGCATCAGCAGCCGGATTCTCAGCCGGTACATAAAGATTCTCCACAGCTTCCTGTGCAGCAGCTACATCCTGCTGTGCCTGTGCGATCTGCTCAGCACTTAAGACCTCAACCGGCTGCTCACCGCTTACGCCCTGTTCTGAACCACCGTTATTCTCGCTTACGCCGTTATTCTCGACACCTACTTCTCCGTTGCCGTCATTCTGCTGAGCGGGTGTATCTCCGCTACCGACGCCTGCGTTTTCGTTCCCGTCAACCTGCGGATCGACGTTTTTTACGTCATCACCGGACTGCTGATCTTTAGCATATACGTTCAAAGGAGCACTCGTAGCTGCGATCATTGTCGCAAGACCGATCGTGATTGCCCTTAAAACCTTGTCGTTTTTGATGTTTCTTCTCATTTTCCATCCTCCGGTTTCTGAACCTGTGAACTCATTCACACAACTATTATATCGACAATAATTTTCTTCTCTTAACTATAAAGACAAGGAAAGGATCAAAAAAGGTTCAAAGAAATCAAAAAAACTTTAGAAAAATTACAAAGTGACGGTTTTGCGGGCCCCGTGGCAGATCATCGAATTATCACGTTACTACGCTAAAGTAATGTGACCATAAAAAAGACGGTTATGAAGTTCTGTGACCCATAACCGTCTGCTCTGTGATTTTTACCTGTTTGTGTGACCGGATTCTTCTTTATTCTTGTAGTTATCGTACATTGCCTTTCCGGTTGCGCCAAGAAGGGCGATTATGAATTTTGAAGCTTCCCAGCCAATTATAACCGCCAATATCAGAAAGTCTATCAGTGTAGTTATTTGACATCTTAAAACAGGGGGGCAGGCAGTTAAGCCTGCAATCTGATCTTTACTACAGATGCTGACGGGATGTTAAGCAGGAACTTATTACCGGCTACTTTTGAACAGTCATCAAATTTCTTTTCAACAACCTTATCGGGATCATCAAATGTATTGTAATCATGAGGATCCGAGCCGCCCACCATTGTAGACTCAATGACTTTATAATCCTTATCTTCGGTAAGTATAATATCCAGAGATTTCTTATCCGTTAAGGAAAGATTGTTGACGGTAACCGTTATAGTACCATCCTTTACGGTAACGGATTCGGTAAGTTCGGGTACTTCGCACTTGCCTTCCCCTATAGTTCCCACATCGGAGAGTGAGCTCTGTAAAAGCTCGGCTCCCTGGTGATCCCTG
>DEEW01000184.1:8826-9395 GCA_002350465.1 Lachnospiraceae bacterium UBA2868 | reverse complement strand
GACTGCAGAACATTTACCATCTGGGCGATACAAGCCATCCTAACCCTGTCACAATGCTTGTTGAATATGTTAAGCGTGATGCCTGCAACAAGAGCGTCTCTTATTGTGTTTTGCTGATATAAGAATCCGGGATTCGTTCCTGGCTCAACTGCAAACCATGTTCCCCATTCGTCAACCGAAAGTCCAACCACCTTCTCGGGGTCATATTTGTCCATTATTGCAGTATGTCTGCTTACAAGCTCGTCCATTCTGTAAGCCTGATTGAGAGTCTTGTAGTAAACTTCCTCATCAAACTCCGTAGCGCTTACCTTGGGCTCCCAGCCTTCTGGAAGATCATAGTAATGGAGAGAGATCATATCCATATGTCCGTGAAGATGCTCAGGTGTGTTTTCAAAGCATGTCTTCATTACCTGCTCGGTCCAGTTATAGTCATCCACATTTGCACCGCATGCAACTTTGGTAATAGGCTTTTCGGGATCATACTGACGTACATATGTCTGATACCTTCTGTACTCATTTGCATAGAATTCGGGTGTCATGTTTCCACCGCAGCCCCAGTTCTCGTTGCC
>DEEW01000184.1:8532-8732 GCA_002350465.1 Lachnospiraceae bacterium UBA2868 | reverse complement strand
TCCACCCACTCGCTCATCTCCTGAACAGTGCCGCTTCCCAGGTTTCCGTTCACATAGGTCTTGCAGCCTATCTGACGGCACAATTCCATAAATTCATGGGTTCCGAAGCTGTTATCCTCAGTAACACCGCCCCAATGGGTATTGACCATCTTCTTACGTTTTGATTTCTCGCCGATACCGTCCTTCCAGTGGTATTCGTC
>DEEW01000184.1:1911-8383 GCA_002350465.1 Lachnospiraceae bacterium UBA2868 | reverse complement strand
TTCCGAAAAGTGTCCGTAAATCTCAGGAGCTACGGTTCCGAGGGTTTTGTTTTCGTTGATAACAAGTTTTGCCATAATAACTTCTCCTTTTCATGATTTTGAAAGCGCCGTCTTTTGCGCGAAACTCATTGTTTTATATTATCAGTGGCATCAGCCTCTTCGTCAACCATATAATGTACGCACCATATCGAGTGATTGTTATCTCCTGTTGCGCTTATACAGAATACATTGTTTCCGGCTTCATCCGTCAGATTAATCATGACGCCCTTGTATACGGCCTTGCCTATATTAAGCGTCACGTAATTTGTACCTTCAGTAACCGTATAAGTTCCTGTAACGTCCCCGCTTATAACCCCGTCGGAAAACGTGCAGGTTACAGGCTCATTTACCTTGCTGTTTACCGCAAGTCCATGATCAAGCACATAAAATGTTCCCGCGGGATCAGTCTGTTTGTATCCCTCATCAGATAGGGTCTCACCGCAGGTCGCAAACGGGAAAATGCACGGCCAGCCGTCTTCATTCATCGCCATTTGATGAACGCGGACATTATGGGTCTCCCCTTTGTTTGCAAATCTCTGATGATAAACTATATAAAGCTTGCCATCGGCTCCTGTAAAGGTGGACTGCCCTCCCGGCGCCATATATGTCACATCAAGGCTTGGCAGGGTGTAGTTCCCCATAAGCTTTGTTCCGTATTCGTTGTATGACTCAAGGTCTCCGTTAACCCCAAGGCTCTTCCCTGCCACATCCGTATATACACCATCCGGTCTGTCACTCCTAAGCACCCTGATCTGGTACCCGCCGTCGGCCTGAAGATTACCGTATGAGAGGAACAGGTAATAATAGCCTGTGCCCGTATCATAATGGATATAAGGCCCCTCTATCGGATGATGTCCGCCTCCGATAAGCCTCTTTCCGAAATACTTGTCGGTTTCGGTTTCGTCGTTTGTCTCCGGATGGATCACATCTCCCGTAGCAGGATCGAGTTCGAGGATAAATATTCCTCCCGACCATGAACCGTATACCATCCACAATCTGTCATCCTTATCATAAAACATCGCGGGGTCTATGGCATTTGGCCAAAGCTGGTTGTTATATCCCGCAGCGGTTATATACCTTTTCCTATGTTCCTTGTCCTCTCCCATCACATCGTAATAATCGGTCTTCTTGAGGACGGGATTGGTAAAGCCGGAATACAGAACGGTTTTTTCGTAATGGTACGGACCGTTAATATTATCGGATGTTGCAAGGGTAATGTCCGATTTGATATACGAAGATGTGGTGCAAAAATACATCATGTACTTTCCGGTAGTCTTGTTGTATATAACGCTCGGTGCCCAGACAGAGTAACTCCTCTGATCATTTTTCCCCACATATGAAAAAGCATCGAAGGGCTCGACCAGCAGGTTGTCAAATATCTTGTTTGCCTTTGTAACGCTGTTTGCCCAGCTCTTCCATGTTACAAGATCTTCCGAAGTTGCAGCTGTCATATGAGAGCCGTAACAATAGTATGTCCCGTCATCTCCCACTATTACCTGGGGATCATGAAGTGTTCCTTTTGTGGTAACAGACCCTTTCTTTATCATATCTGCTCCAAGTTCTTCGGGCAGTCGGGATGCTGCAGATCCCCCCGTGCATCCCGACATTAAAACCGAAGTTATAACCATAACCATTCCGGCTGCGATAAAATTTCTGATCATAATGATTTTCTCCCTAGAATTTTGAGAAAAAAGCGCACCGGGATGCGGCAATGAGATCGATCGCCGCATCCACAGTGTCACAAAGAGAAGATTTAGTCCTATTTATACGAGAACACCGGCCGCCCGTTATTGTCCCACTTTACTTTCATAAGCATGGCGTGGCGATTCGGATTGTACAAAGGATCTCCTTCTATCGTCTCTTCACCCCTTGCGTGATAAACACATATGTCGTTGCCTTCTTCGTCAACGGTAAAGGAGTTGTGTCCCGGTCCGAAAATCCCCAGCTTATCATCAGATGCAAGAACCGGATATCTCTCTTTTTTCCACGACAGAGGATCAAGAAGATCTGCGTCCTCATCCGCGGTCAGCATTCCCATACAATACGCTTTTCCGGTTTCGCTTGCGGAATAGGTAAGGAATATTTTGCCGCCTCTCTTAATTACTGCGGGCCCTTCGTTGACCCAGAAACCCACACGCTCCCAGTCATAATCGGGAGTCGTAAGCATTACCTGGACCGTAGCAAGCTTCCACGGAGTCTCCATTTCAGCTATGTACAGATTACTGATCTGTTTGCCTACTCCGACCTTCTCAGCCCATATGTAATAATATTTGCCCTTGTTCTCAAACACGGTGGCATCTAGGGAGAAGGCCTCAAACGAGAACTCATCTTCATCCGCCCTCTGTATTTTGCCAAGCTCAGTCCATGAACCCGTTATGGGATCAGCATCGTCACACCGAAGCACGTACGGTCTGATATTCCATATATCATCCCTGTCTCCTCCGGCAAAATAGATATACCAGGACCCATCAATAAAGTGCAGCTCCGGTGCCCATATATGTATGCTTGCAGGACCGGATTCATGCTTGTGCCACACCTCCGTCTCAGGCGCATCGGGAAGGTTTGCCAAGGAGTCTGCCTTTCTGATAAATATTCCATCATACGCCGGAACGGAAGCCGTAAAATAGTAGGAACCGTCCGTATGCCTGTACACATATGGGTCCGCGCGCTGCAGTATCCAGGGTTCGTTGTATTTGAGTTTCTTTGTTGTATCCATTTTATATATTTCCTTGCAGATTATTATCAGCCCTTTACTGCTCCGGCGGTCATTCCGTCTATGATGTACTTCTGGAAGAGCAGGAATATTATGAATATGGGAAGTATCCCGAACATGGATCCTGCAATCAGAACATCATAATTGTTACCGTACGGTGTAAGCAGTGTGTTAAGTCCGATAGGAAGCGTGAACTTTTCAGCACCTTTTAGTACGAGCAGAGGCCACAGTATGGCATTCCATGTTCCCATTGCCGACAGGATGCCCATTGATGCAAAGGCGGGCTTTGCAAGCGGCAGTATGATTTTCACTGATATATAATACTCGTTGGCTCCGTCTATTCTGGCTGCGCTTAAAAGCTCCTTCGGAAGTCCCGAAAGATACTGTCTGAAGAAGAACACAGTAGATGCATTCACAACTCCGGTTATAATCACGCCGGTGTATGTATCGATGAGTCCCAGCTTTATGATCTCCTTGTACATAGGGAGCATCAGTATCTCAAACGGAACCATCATTGTTGCAAGGACAAGTGTGAACAGGAAATTCTTGAGCTTGTAGTCATACATTGTAAGTCCGTATGCCACAAAGTAACATATGAGCAGTGTGACTACCACGGAAACTATGGTAATAACCAGCGAATTCCTGTACCACATGAAGTACTTCTTGCTGTCGGCATTCCCTCCGAACAGATACGCATAGTTTGCAAGCGTCATTGTCTTCGGGTTAAAATCAAGTGCCAGTCCCCGTCTTATAAGCTCAGTACCCGGTCTGAAGGAGGCAAGAAGCCCTGCGAGCACCGGGAATACGATTATTGCACACAGTGCCGCAAAAAATCCCGTTCCGAATATAGAGCCGATGATTCTTCTGGGCGAATGAGAAAGATTTCTTACTTTAGCGTTTTCCATGATCAATCCTCCTCCTTCTTGAATGTGCCGTTTAATATAAGCTGCGTGAAGTTAATGATAAGTGCCACTACCAGCAGTACTACACCGACTGCACATGCATAACCCATGTTGTTCTTCTCTATCCCGCGCTTATACAGATATCCGACGATCGTAAGACCAATATTGTTGGGTGATGAGTTGCCGGCCCATAACATATAGGATTCAAGGAACATCGCAAGTCCCGCATATACAGAGATCGTAAGAACATAGATTGTTGTGGGTTTAAGTAGCGGCAGGGTTACATAGAAGAATTTCTGCACCGGCGTTGCGCCGTCAATGTCAGCCGCTTCATACAGTGATGTATCTATAGCTTTTAATCCCGACAGGAAGTAAAGCATATTTACACCGGTCCAGCGCCAGCATGCAAGGATCAGCAACGCCAGCATACCTGACCAGCCGTTTTTTAACCATTTATATGTTCCGAGGCCTAATGCCTGAGTAATCAGATTCATCTGTCCTGTCTTGTATTCAGTGAACATAAGACGGAAAAGTGTACCGGATATTACTACGGAAGTAAGTGCCGGCATGTAAAGCAGTGCCTTCCATACGCCCTTGGCCTTAACCACATTCGAATCCATAAGTACGGCAAACAGCATGGGGAACGGAATCAGCAGAACCAGCGTGAAGAACATATATTTTGCGCTGTTGGCTACTGCTATCAAAAAGACCTTGTCCTTTAAAAGCTTGGTATAGTTTTTGAACCCGATCCATTCCGAATCAATTGCCCCTATATCCTGAAAGCTCATGGTGAACGCCGTGATAAGCGGATATATCCAAAATATGGCAAAGCTTAATATAAAAGGTACTACAAACACATACGGGGCTACCTTCTGTGAATAAACGAATTTCTTACCTTTCATACCTTGATCTCCTTCTTGCTCTTTATCTTTAGAGCATTTACCAAAAACGACTTCTTCTCTTTTTACTAATTATGGGGATACCGGAGACTTCCGGCATCCCCATAAACCAAGTTTTACTACCTGTATTTCATAAGGGAGGTTGTAATCTATGCGATATTACTGCTCCATATCTACTGCGTCCTGGCACTCCTGAAGTGCATCGTCTACGCTGTAATCAGGATCTTCAAGCACCTCGTTGAGGGTTGTTGTGCACATATACTCATTGATGGTAGGGCTGATGGCAACTACTGAAATCTTGCCGATGTTGTCCATTCCAATTGCATTGAGCACATCGTAAGGATAGTTGATAAAGTACTGGTTGAACTGGTTGTTGTCATCATGTGCGAAAGCATCGTCGCTCCACTGTGCTGTGTTACATACGTCAAATCCGAGTGTATCCCAGATATTCTGCTCGCCTTCGTCTGACATCTTAGCCCAGCAAAGGAATTCTGCTGCAAGGTCTTTTGCCTGTGACTGCTGTGTAACAACTGTACCTGTGCCACCGATACCTACCGAGCACTTCTGACCTGCTTTGAATACAGGACATTTAGCAATGTACCAGTTACCTTTTTCCTCAGGCATATAGTTTGTGAAACGGCTCATGAACCAGAGTGCCTTCGGGAATGATACGATATTGTGATCCATGATGTTCTGGAAACCTGCTTCAAGGTCAACGTGTCCATCGGGCGAGATCATTGCAAGGCCGCTCTTGAGCCAATCCTGCTGCATTGTAAGCATCTGCTTAACAGAATCAAGCTTAACATTTGCAGGGCCTTCGAATCCGCCTGTCCAGTCATCGCCATACTCAGCCATAGCGATCCAGAGCCAGTCAACTCCGCCTGTATCTACACTTGTCCAATATTTATCATCAGCACCTATAGCTGCCTTATACTCTTCTCCGAGCTTTACATAGTCATCCCATGTTACAACGCTGTCGATCTTAGCAATAACTTCGTCGTTTGAGATGCCCATTGCTTCTGCCATTGCTGCTACATTGTAGTACATTGCCGTAGCACCTACATGGTAGGGAGCACCGTAATAGTGTCCGTCTGAACCCTGGTATGTCTGCATTCTTGCAGGAACCATTGTAGCCATGTAAGGCTCTGCTGCGGAATCAAGGGGAACAAGCCACTTGTCAAGACCTGCTACAACGTTAGGATACTGACCAACCTCTACGTCACAGATATCAGGAGCACCTGTACCTGCCTCAAGTGATGTGAGGAGCTTTGTGTGCATATCCCCATAGGGATAAGTTGTGCATGTGATTTCGATCGTACGGTCAGGATTCTGCTCATTCCATATCTCTGCCATCTTGCCGTAATGCTGTCCGTGAAGTTCTACAAATGTCCACATCTCAAGATGTGTTCCGTTTGCATCACCAAATGTGGATGTGGGAATCTCTTCCTCTGCAGCCTCTGCTTCACCTTCAGCAGCTTCTGCTACTTCTTCTGCAGCCTCTTCCGTTGCTTCAACAGCCGCATCCGCTGCAGCCGCACCATCAGCCGCGCCGGATCCGCATCCTGCAAGAAGACTTGCTACCATTGCTACGCTAAGCAATACACCAACGTACTTCTTTTTCATTTTTGATCCTCCTTCAAAAATTCCTTCATAAATCCTTCTTACTTACTCAACCCGGCACCGGATCCTGTTAACCAGATCTTCGACTCCGACAGAATTGAATGTAAGTGATTACGCTATCATGATAACGGCATCTGNATATGCATGTCAATATTTATTTTAGATTTTCTTGAAGTATTTTAGCTTTTTGCTTATTTTACTAAAAGAGGGTTTTATGAATTGTGCAAATTTACTCAATCGTTTGCTCTGTAATCGAGTTTTTGTTAAATTTGTATCAATCAGGCGAGGTGGGGCAGATT
>DEEW01000184.1:1110-1847 GCA_002350465.1 Lachnospiraceae bacterium UBA2868 | reverse complement strand
GTGTTTTAGGTTTTTCTAAAGTTTTATTTAGTTTAATATTGACCTTTTTCGGGAGTATGCTATACTATGTTGCAAAGATAATACTAAATTAAAATAGTTTTATCTAAATTAAATCCAATGATTTTTGCTGTCAAAAAGGGGGAATTATGCTTCATATAGAGAATTTCGAGGACGGAATAGAGCTGTACAAAGCCCTGGGTTCCGAGGTGAGGGTTGAGATCATCCGCCAGCTTCTTCTTAATAAAGGAATGAATATGAACGAGCTGGCCGGAAAGCTCGGTATCACTGCAGGGGCTCTCACTGCTCATATCAAAAAGCTTGAAGCCTGCGGACTTGTTACTACATCAAATGAAGCTGCAGGTCACGGAAATCAGAAGATATGCTCCGTTCACGTTGACAAGATACTGATAGATATAGTTCCCAGCGAACCAATGGATAATCTGTACCAGACTGAACTTAAGGTCGGGCATTACTCCAACCACAATATTCTTCCGACCTGCGGACTGTCCTCAAGCCAGAAGATCATCGGAGAGGTTGACGATCCGAGGTATTTTTCACATCCCGACAGATTCAATGCCGATATATTATGGTTTACGACAGGGTATGTTGAATATGATATCCCCAATTTTATCCCGCCGGGACAGCGAATTACTCAGCTTATGATTTCCGCCGAGATCAGTTCCGAGGCACCTGGAGTTAACAGCAACTGGCCGAGCGATATAACGTTCTATCTTAAC
>DEEW01000184.1:177-1041 GCA_002350465.1 Lachnospiraceae bacterium UBA2868 | reverse complement strand
GACTGGTGGTTCCCCAACTGGAATCAGTACGGACTCCTGAAGCTTATTGTAATTAACAAACACGGAACCTTCGTGGACGGACTCAAGATCTCGGATGTGTCGGTAGACGAATTCAATCTTACAAGTACAAGCAGTCTGCAGTTCCGCTTTGCAGTCGATCCTGACTCCGAACACGTCGGCGGCTTTACGATTTTCGGCAAAACATTCGGAAACTACGCACAGGACATCAATATCGGGATCGGATATGCTCCCTTGAAAGAATAAAAAAACGGGTATCATACGATACCCGTTTTGAATTCTCAAACTATATGAGTTTTGATTTTCAGTAAGGCTTTGCAGCCTCTTCCTTATTCATTACGCGAAGTCCGCCCTGGGCCAGAGCCAAAAGTTCATCCTCACCGGGATATACTGTAAAGGGTGCGATCCACTCGCAACGTTCCTTAAGTCCGGCTACAACTGCCTTATCATATGCGATACCACCTGTAACGATGATCTGGTCTACCTTGCCGTTAAGAACGCATGCCATTGAACCGATGTCCTTGGCCATCTGAAGGATGAACGCATCTCTGTACTCTTTAGCCTTGGCATCTCCCTCGTCAACCATCTTGCCTACGTCACGCATGTCATTCGTGCCAAGATAAGCATTGAATCCGCCCTCGCCTACAAGCTTTTTATAAACTTCCTTCTCGNNCCGACAAGCTTCCTGTATACTTCTTTTTCGGTGTACTTGCCCGAGAAGCACATCTTGACAAGTGCTCCGGGAGGTACGGCACCCGCACGCTCGGGCGAGAATGCACCGTCACCGTCAAGTGCGTTGAAGATATCAATGACTTTTCCGTTTTTGTGAGGTCCTACCGAGCATCC
>DEEW01000184.1:0-152 GCA_002350465.1 Lachnospiraceae bacterium UBA2868 | reverse complement strand
GCCTTCTGGTTGAGTGCATGGAACTTGCTCACTCTCGGAAGTTCGGGGCATCCCGAATATCTTGCTATATCCATCATCTCGTCAACAACTACGGGGTCTACGATGTATGAAGGAATCGAAAGGCTGTCGCCTATCTCTCTTGCAAGGATACC
>DEEW01000177.1:7814-7972 GCA_002350465.1 Lachnospiraceae bacterium UBA2868 | reverse complement strand
GATGTATCGGTTAACACTACAATGTTAAATATCAACTACGGACATAAATGAGAAGAAGATAAGCTATAAAGCCTGTCAATAGATAGGAGGATTAAAATGGATAAGAATAAAGCGATTGATATTGAAGATCTTGAGAACGTTGTCGGCGGGGGAAAATC
>DEEW01000177.1:4904-7597 GCA_002350465.1 Lachnospiraceae bacterium UBA2868 | reverse complement strand
AATGCTTGAGGCTTCCGACCCGAAGGTCAAGGAGAAATCGGGACATGCCAATTTCTGCACACAGACGGATGAGAAAATCCAGGAATTTCTGATACAGATGCTTGGAAGCATACTTCCGCAGGCGGCATTTCTCGGAGAGGAAGAGGGTCAGGACGAATTCACCGACAAGATGAAGTCGGGCTATGTGTTTATTATCGATCCTATTGACGGTACTTCAAATTTTATCTATGGGTACCGGCCTTCTGTCATTTCGATAGGGCTGCTGCTCGACGGCAAGCCGCATATCGGGGTAGTCTATAATCCCTTTGATGATGAGATGTACCATGCCATAGCCGGAAAAGGCGCATATTTAAACGGCGAGAGGATAGAATCATCAGACAGGCCCCTTAGCGATTCTCTGGCGGTATTCGGTACCGCGCCTTACTATACGGAACTGCAGGATATGACTTTTGATATGGCAAGAAAGCTCTTGCCCGAGTGTGTGGATCTGAGGCGCTCGGGGACAGCAGCATGGGATATGTGCTGTGTTGCAACGGGAAGATGCAGTTTGTATTTTGAGCTTCGCATACAGGTGTGGGATTACGCCGCAGCGGCTCTAATTGCAACGGAAGCCGGCTGTACGGTAACGGATTCATACGGAAAAAGCTTGTCCTATGACGGTCCGACATCAGTTATATGCCGTGCCCGGGGCGTGAAAATCATTCCAGAGTGTCTGCTGCTAAATGACAAAAGGGACGGTTCTTTTTGTCAATAAGGATAAAACAAATGAAGTTTTCAACATTACGATATACACTTATAAATATCACATACTTTATGGCCTTTTGCACGGTGCACGCCTATGCGGCGGTGTATCTGCTGGACAGGGGATTTACCAATACCCAGATAGGTGTTCTTCTGGCAGTGGCAAATATCACGTCGGCGCTGGCACAGCCTATGGTGGCTTCCCTTATAGACAGGCAGGGGATTTTTACCAACAGAAACGTGATGATCATATGTGCGGGAATTATTGCAGCGGGCTCGGCGCTGCTTCTGGTGGCGGATACCAGCAAGATACTTGTGTTTATCGTTTTCGCCCTTATCTATATGATCCAGTTTACTTATATGCCGGTAATGACGGCACTTAACTTCGAATATCAAAATCATGGGATAAACATTATATACGGCCTTGCAAGAGGTCTCGGCTCTGCGGGATTTGCCATAACATCTGCACTGGTGGGAAGAATAGTCGAAAGGGAAGGCGTTAGGATTCTTCTGTATCTTAACATTGTAATAATGACGGTACAGATGGTCATCGTGTATTTCTTCAAACTTCCGAAGGATGCGAAAACCGATAGTAAGAGTGCCTCCGGGGAAAGCATCAGAGAGGGCGAGACCGGCAATCTCGCGAAAGGAAGTGAAGCCTCATCCCTTACCGCTTTTTTCGGGAAATATCCCGCATTTATGCTGATGCTTGCAGGTACGGTGCTGATATTCTTCACCCACAATATGCTCAACGATTACCTGATACAGATAGTACGGCCCCTGGGAGGAAGTGAAAAGCATCTCGGTTACGCCACATTTATTGCAGCTTTTCTGGAACTTCCCACTATGGCTGCCATGACATTATTTTCGAAGAAACTGTCAATGCGCGTAATGCTGGTGATCTCCGGTATTGCATTTACACTCAAAGCTCTTGTTATGACACTTGCCACAAATATACCTATGGTTTACATAAGTCAGTCGATGCAGCTTCTCGCTTATGCGGTATTCATACCGGCATCGGCATATTATGTCAGTCAGAACATAAGTGAGACGGACCAGGTTAAGGGACAGGCATTTGTCACAAGCTGCTTTACGCTTTCGGGAGTATTCAGTTCCCTCTTGTGCGGAGTGATACTTGATCACATGGGAGCAAAGGCCATGCTTGTCATAGGATCGATAGTATCCGTAGCAGGGGCTGAACTACTCACCCGTGCAATGTTGAGGACAGGGAAAACGTGATTTCTGCAGCTGTGTCAAGGTGTCAAAAAGAACCGTCCCTTTTGACAAGGAGATAATAATGATCAGAACCGCGATTACAAAAAACGGCAAGGTGAAGGGGCTTCCGGCGGATGACCCGAGAGTAACGGTGTTTCGGGGGATTCCCTTTGCCGCGCCACCGGTTGGAGATAACAGATGGCGGGCTCCGAAGCCCTGCGAAGACTGGGATGGAGTCAGAAACTGCTATGAATTCGGTCCTGTATCCATGCAGGATCAGCCCGGAGTCGGAGATGACATATACTGCCGGGAATGGCATGTTGATCCGGATATTCCGGTAAGTGAAGACTGCCTGTATCTGAATGTATGGACAGGTGCAAAGAGCACAGACGAGAAGCTTCCGGTTCTTGTATGGATATACGGAGGTGCTTTTCAGTGGGGATATACCGCTGAGATGGAGTTTAACGGAGAGCGGCTTGCAAGGCACGGAGTCATAGTCGTATCCATCGCGTACCGGCTGGGGGTGTTCGGATTTCTTGCCCATCCCGAGCTATCAGCCGGTGATAAGGATCACCCCACGAATTTCGGACTCCTCGACCAGAAGGCAGGTCTTGAATGGGTGTATGAGAATATAGCTGCATTCGGAGGAGACCCCAATAATATCACTCTTGCGGGACAGTCAGCCGGCGGAGCAAGTGTAACATTTGCGCTTGCAAATCCCGATGCCGCCAAACTGA
>DEEW01000177.1:0-4893 GCA_002350465.1 Lachnospiraceae bacterium UBA2868 | reverse complement strand
CAAAAAGACTTCCGTATTCAGCGGATTTATCAGAAATCCCTTCTATTCCGACGATATAATACAGCCCAAACCCCTTAGGACGGCTGAGGCAAACGGAGAAGAGTTCATAAGCTTTATCGGATGCAATTCTGTAGATGAGGCAAGAAATATGGACTCCACTGCCATAAGGGATGCTTATGCCGAATATGCCAAAACACATCCGCGGTTTGTACCGTGTATTGACGGAGTGTACGTTACGGAAGATCCATACAGGATGATCCTTGAAGGCAAAACTTCGGATCTGCCCATGTTTGCCGGGTACACGAAGGATGAGTTTGTGGACAGGCTTCCCGTGCGTGCAGATGAGAGCGGCGTGAAGATTAGGGCAGATATCATTGAAGAGAGCGGGATCAGGTATTTTAATGTTGTGGAAAACAGTGTCAAAGAGGTGGCATATGCACATATGAGTAACAACAGACGCTCGCCTCTGTATGTTTACAGATTTGCCCCTTCCATTCCCGGATATGATGACCCGGGGGATTTTCACTCATGTGATCTGTGGTTCTTCTTCGAGACTATTCAGAAGTGCTGGAGACCGTACAATGGCAGACATTTTGAACTTGCCAGACGCATGTGCGACTATTGGAGTGATTTTATTAAATGCGGGAATCCAAACGGCACAGGATACGACGGGAGGGAGCTTCCCCAATGGAAGGACTGCAATCCGGATGAGAGCAAATATGAAGAGATGGTCTTCATAGAGAGTTAATAAATCTTGTCGGTATCTTCCTCCGGCTCTTCCGGCTCATCCTTGATATAGTTATCAAGCATACGCTGGAGATCTCCGCGGCTGACCGGTCTTGAAATGATGTCCACAACCCCCTCCGGGAGCTTGGTTTCAATGGCAGCCTGCTCCGAAGGCTCGGCAAGGTATATTATGGGAATGCCGGCAAGCTCCTTGTAGGTTCTGATTATTCCTAAAACTTTCTTGGTGGCCATTGTGTCAAGATAACAGTCTATAAAGATCATGTCCGGTATTGTACCGTTCAGGTAAAAAATGGCATTTTTCGGGTTATCGAAAGTCTCCACGTCAAAATCGCGCTGGAGGTATATCTTCATAAGATCCAGCGTTGAAAAATCATCGTCTATAATAACTATGTTGCGTCTGCCGCCTGTGTTCTTCTTCGGTTTGATATCCGGATAGATCATGTTATCAGTAACAAACATCGTAGAGTCCGGATTACCGCCGTATTCAGAGGAGTAACTTCCCTGATTGCTGTTCTTCTTCGGGGAATTGTCTCCGTCAAACAGACTGGAAAGTTGGAGAAAAATATCGTCTTCCATTGATAACACCCATTAACAAGTTATTTGAAGTCATTTTATCACATATCCCATATCTTTAACAACATACTCTTTAATGAAGGGAAAAACCAAATTCCGGTTGAAATAAGCGCGAAACAATGTATAATGTTCTAGTACTATTTTTAGCGTTATAAGGAGGAACTTATGAAAAAGAAAATGATCAGTGCTGTTTTGGCATGCGCTATGGCTTTTTCTCTTGCAGCATGCGGCGGATCAGCCGCTACGGCTACAATTGAAAACGTAGACAATACCGAAGCAGAAGAAGTAACAGAAGAGGCAGCAGAGGCAGAAGATGCAACAGAGGCTGAGGCTGCAACAGATGATGCTGCTGAGACGGAAGAGGTATCCGATGATTTTCACATCGGTATCGTAACAGGTTCTGTTTCACAGTCCGAGGATGACAGAAGAGGTGCTGAGGCTTTCCAGGCAAAGTACGGCGAAGACAAGGTTACACTTGCAATCTATCCCGATAACTTCACGGAAGAGCTTGAGACAACGATCCAGACTATCGTAAACCTTTCGGATGATCCGGATATGAAGGCTATCATCGTTAACCAGGCAATTCCCGGTACAACGGAAGCTTTCCGTCAGATCAAGGAGAGAAGACCTGACATCATCTGTATCGCAGGTGAGTCACACGAGGACCTTCCCGAGATCGGTTCTGCAGCAGATCTTGTTGTTAACAACGACTTTGTGGCACGCGGATACCTTATGATCCGTACAGCACATGAGCTCGGATGTGATACATTCGTTCATATCTCATTCCCCCGTCATCTGTCATATGAGACAATGTCGAGACGTGTTGCCATCATGAAGGCTGCATGTGAAGAGTTCGGAATGAAGTTTGAGATGGAGACAGCTCCCGACCCTACAACAGATGTAGGTGTTCCCGGAGCACAGGCATATATCCTTGAGCATGTTCCCGAGTGGGTTGAGAAGTACGGCACAAATTCAGCTTACTTCTGTACAAACGATGCTCACACAGAGCCCCTTCTCAAGATGCTTCTTGAGCACGGCGGTTACTTCATCGAAGCAGACCTTCCTTCACCGCTTATGGGATATCCCGGAGCACTTGGCCTTGACCTTACACAGGAAGCAGGCGATTTTGAAAAGATCCTTGCAAAGGTTGAGTCAGCCATCGTTGAAAAGGGCGGCGCAGGCAGATTCGGAACATGGGCATATTCATACGGCTACACTGTTTCCGCTGGTCTTGCAGAGCACGCAAGAAACGTGATTCTCGGCACAAGCGAGCTTACGGATATCGATGATATCTCAAAAGCTTACGAGGTATTCTCACCCGGCGCCGAGTGGAACGGAAGCAAGTACACAAATGCCGAAACAGGCGTAAAATCAGACAATACTTTCCTTATCTACCAGGATACATACATCATGGGCGATCCCGGAAAGTACATGGGTTCAACAAAGGTTGAGGTTCCCGAGAAATACTTTACGATTAAGTAATTAAGAAACTGATATCGGTGGGGAGGACAAGGCTTGCCTATGTTCCTCCTCATCTTATTGTGATGATGATTGTTTTTGGAAGGGTAATAATATTTGATGGATACAGTAAATGCACCGCTTTTAAAGCTGCAGGGGATCAAGAAGGATTTCTTCGGAAATCAGGTCCTGACAGACATTAATCTCGAACTTCGTGCAGGCGAGGTTTTGGGGCTTTGCGGAGAAAACGGTGCGGGAAAATCGACACTTATGAAAATACTTTTCGGTGCGGCGGACATAGCCGAGACCGGGGGATACGGCGGAGACATATTCCTTGATGGCGAAAAGGTAAACTTTTCATCCCCGTTTGAAGCTATTGCTGCTGGAATCGGCATGGTTCACCAGGAGTTTTCGCTTATACCGGGATTTGATGCAACAGAGAACATTCTGTTAAACAGGGAGCCCGAAAAGTATAACTTTATTTCGGAAATATTCGGAAAGAGACTGAACACCCTTGACCGCGCCGAAATGGACAGGCGGGCGAAGGAGTCCATCGAGAAGATGGGCGTTGCCATAGACAGGCACATGATGATAAACACTATGCCTGTCGGACACAAGCAGTTTACGGAAATTGCAAGGGAGCTATCCAAAGAGCAGCTACGGCTCCTGATACTCGATGAGCCTACGGCTGTCCTTACGGAAAAAGAAGCTGAGGCGCTTCTTGACAGCATTCGCGGCATGTCGGAGCGTGGAATATCAGTCATTTTCATTACACATAGATTACAGGAAATATTATCGGTATGTAATACGGTTGCGGTAATGCGTGACGGCGTTCTCGTGGAGTGCGAGAAGGCAGAAAATATGACCGTCGCATCCATTACCAAGAGCATGGTAGGGCGCAGCGTCGAAGGCCGCACTAACGATGGGGCAAGAACGATCCCGGAAGATGCTCCTACGGTTCTGAAGATAGACAGGCTCTGGGTGGATATGCCGGGAGAGACGGTTAGAAACGTATCTCTTGAAGTGAAAAAGGGCGAGATACTCGGAATAGGCGGACTTGCCGGACAGGGCAAGCTCGGCATTCCCAACGGGATTATGGGACTGTATGAAGCAGGCGGAAAAGTTGAGTTTGAAGGGAAAATCATCCCCCTCAACAACCCCCGTGCATGCCTTGATTCCTCCTTCGCATTCGTGTCCGAGGACAGACGGGGAGTAGGTTTGCTGCTTGACGAATCGTTAGAGTGGAATGTGGCATTTCCGGCAATGCAGATACAGAATAAGTATCTGAAGAAATATCTCGGAGGACTGATCAAATGGAGAGATGAAAAGGCTATCCGAGAAGTTACCGAGAAATATATAGATGAGCTTAAGATTAAGTGTACGGGTACAAAGCAGAATGCAAGAGAGCTTTCCGGAGGAAACCAGCAGAAGGTATGTCTTGCCAAGGCCTTTGCCTTGGAGCCACAGCTCCTGTTTGTATCCGAGCCTACAAGAGGAATAGATGTAGGTGCCAAGGCACTTGTCCTTGATGCGCTCAGAAAGTTTAATGCCGAGTCGGGTGTTACCGTTGTAATGGTTTCATCGGAGCTTGAAGAGCTGCGTTCAACCTGTGATCGTATAGCGATCGTATCCGGCGGACGTATTTCGGGAATACTGCCGGCAAATTCTTCTGTAGAGGACTTCGGAGAGCTGATGCTTAAGGATGTAATATGATTGGAGAAAACAGATGAAAGACAAAATTACAGATTCCCTCAAAGAATTCGGTCTGCCAAGACTGATAATCACGGGATTTTTGCTTCTGCTTCTGATCCTGGCTCCCTTTGTGGGGGCGGATCTTCCCACGCAGATATCAAATATTATCAACCGGTTTTCGTGGAACGGGGTACTGGTGCTTGCCATGGTTCCCATGGTACATTCGGGCTGCGGTCTTAACTTCGGCCTGCCGCTCGGAATAATATCGGGATTACTTGGGGCAACGATTTCCATAGAACTGGGATTTACCGGGGCGGCATCCTTTGTGGTGGCAATTCTTGTGGCAACGCCATTTGCACTTGTATTCGGCACACTTTACGGATGGCTTCTTAACAAGATAAAGGGCGGCGAGATGATGATCGC
>DEEW01000127.1 GCA_002350465.1 Lachnospiraceae bacterium UBA2868 | reverse complement strand
TACTACGCAACGATGATGGAACCATGGGACGGCCCCGCATCAATAATGTTTTCAGACGGTGACATTATGGCCGCAATTTTGGACAGGAACGGTCTGCGCCCCTCAAGATATGTGATATGTGATGACGGAAGGCTGATATTGTCATCCGAAGCAGGCGTTCTGCCGATCGATGAGGCACATATAGTCAGGAAAGGCAGCCTTCATCCAGGTAAGATCATTCTTGCCGATACGAAGACTGGGAAGATATACAGTGACCGGGAGATCAAGGACAGATATGCAGGCCGTGCTCCTTACGGCGAGTGGCTTGATCAGAATCTTGTAAGACTTACCGAACTCAAGGTTCCGAACGAATCTGTTCCCGATGTTTCCGGTACAGACCTTTTAAGACTTCAAAAATCATTCGGATACACATATGAAGAGTGCCGGGAGAGAATATACTCCATGGCACTTAACGGCAGTGAACAGATTGGCGCAATGGGAGTTGACACGCCGCTTGCCGTTTTGTCCAAAAAGTACAGACCGCTGTTTGACTATTTCAAGCAGTTGTTTGCACAGGTAACCAATCCTCCTATAGATGCCGCAAGGGAGCGTATTGTTACAGCAACATGCGTATACGCCGGAAGAGCTGGCAATATTCTGTTGGAAGACGCGTCCAATTGCAACGTTCTTAGGATCAACAATCCCATATTGTCGGATCTTGACCTTATGAAGATAGCACATCTGGACAGGAAAGGATTCAGTGTAGGCCGTGTATCGACGCTTTACTACAAGGGCACTCCTCTTGAGAGGGCAATAGATAATCTGTTCATGGATGTTGACAGAGCCTACAGGAATGGCGCGAATATACTAATACTGTCGGATCGCGGTATTGACGAAAACCATGTTGCCATACCGTCTCTTCTGTGTGTTTCTGCGGTTCATAACTATCTCGTAAATACGAAAAAATGCATGGCAATGTCACTTATTCTCGAAACCGGAGAGCCAAGGGACGTGCATCATTTTGCTACGCTCCTGGGATTCGGTGCGTGTGCGGTCAATCCGTATGTTGCGCATGCAACAATTAAGGAACTTATAGATGACGGGATACTCGACAAGGATTATTATGCCGCTGTTTCCGATTACGACAAGGCGGTTCTTAACGGAATAGTCAAGATAGCGTCCAAGATGGGCATTTCAACGATACAGTCATATCAGGGAAGCAGGATATTCGAAGCGATAGGTATTTCGCAGCCTGTCATTGACAGATATTTTACCAAGACAGTATCAAGGATCGGCGGAATAGATATTAATGATATTGCAAAGGCCGCTGACAGGCAGCATTCGAAGGCATTTGATCCCTTAGACCTTACCGTTGATCTTTCTCCGGATTCTGCCGGAATGCATAAGGCCCGTTCGGGTGGTGAGCATCACAGGTACAACCCCGAGACTATACATATGCTTCAGGCGGCAACCCGTGAGAATGATTACGATAAATTCCTAAAGTACACTTCAATGGTGGACAGGGAAGAGAGTGGCAGTATCAGGAGTGTGCTTGATTTTAACTTTGCCAAAAAGCCCATTGATATTTCGGAAGTGGAAAGTGCCGACAGGATAGTAAAGCGCTTCAAGACCGGAGCCATGTCATACGGCTCCATATCCGAGGAAGCTCATGAGGCACTTGCCATAGCCATGAACCGCCTGGGTGGAAAATCAAACAGCGGAGAAGGCGGTGAAAGTGATGAGAGGCTTGAGAGTGCCGGGAGCAAGAATGACAGGAACTCCGCAATAAAACAGGTTGCATCGGGAAGATTCGGAGTTACGTCAAGGTACCTCATAAGTGCAAAAGAGATACAGATTAAGATGGCACAGGGTGCAAAGCCCGGTGAGGGCGGCCATCTCCCCGGCAGGAAGGTATACCCGTGGATTGCCAAGACAAGGCATTCCACTCCGGGTGTCAGCCTTATCTCCCCTCCGCCCCATCATGATATATACTCCATTGAGGATCTTGCCCAGCTTATATATGACCTTAAGTGTGCAAACGACAAGGCACGTATATCGGTTAAGCTTGTATCCGAGGCGGGAGTCGGAACTATAGCTGCAGGCGTTGCCAAGGCTGGTGCCCAGGTTGTTCTGATATCGGGATATGACGGCGGAACCGGTGCTGCCCCCATAAGCTCTATACACAATGCAGGACTTCCGTGGGAGCTCGGTGTGGCTGAAGCCCATCAGACACTTACGATGAACGGTCTGCGGGATATGGTTGTGTTAGAGTGCGACGGCAAGCTTATGAGCGGTAGAGATGTTGCGATCGCAGCGATTTTAGGAGCTGAGGAGTTCGGATTTGCAACGGCACCTCTTGTAACTCTCGGCTGCGTTATGATGAGAGTCTGCAACCTTGATACATGCCCTATGGGAATAGCCACCCAGAATCCCGAACTTCGCAAAAACTTTGCGGGAAAACCCGAGTATGTAGAGCGATTCATGATGTTCATAGCAGAAGAGCTTCGGGAATATATGGCAAAACTCGGGGTAAGGAGTATCGATGAGCTTGTGGGAAGATACGACCTGCTTAGAGTAAAGGAAGCGGTTCAAAAAGAGGGAGCCATAATAGATACTTCCGGGATTTTGCCCCGGGTACTTCCCCTTGGAGCCGGGTATGATAAGAAGAAATCCTATGATTTCGGGCTGTCGAAGAGAAGAGACTACAGACTTCTGTCCGGGAAGAACGGTATCAGAAAAGCTGTTGAGAATAATGAAACGGTGGAAGTTACATGTGATGTAATAAATACCGACAGAACATTCGGGACTATGATAGGAGCATATATTACAAGAATTCACCATGAGGGTCTTCCGGAAGATTCCGTTAAGATCATATGCCGCGGAGCGGGCGGACAGAGCTTTGGAGCCTTTATCCCCAGAGGAGAGACAATAGAACTTACCGGGGAGGCAAATGATTATTTCGGTAAGGGATTGTCGGGAGGAAAGCTCATTGTAAAGGCACCGGAAGAGGCTGCGTACGACGCCGAAAACAATATAATTATCGGTAATGTTGCCCTGTACGGGGCTACAAGCGGAGAAACTTATATCGCGGGCCTTGCGGGAGAGAGATTCTGTGTGCGTAATTCCGGAGCAAAGAGTGTTGTGGAAGGTGTCGGAGAACACGGATGTGAATATATGACAGGCGGTGTGGCACTTATTCTGGGAAGCGTTGGAAAAAATTTTGCCGCAGGTATGAGCGGCGGTGTTGCCTATGTACTTGATGAGCATAATACTCTGTACAGGAATCTTAACAAAGAGCTTGTTCTTATGGAAAATGTCGAAAGTGAAGGTGACAGGAGTGTGATCAAAACGCTTCTACAAAATCATCAAAAATACACCGGTTCAAAGAAGGCCAAAGCAATACTTGATGATTTTGACGGTTTTTTGCCGAAGTTTAAGAAAATAATACCGGAAGAATATAAGAAGATAATCTCTTCGGAAGATGTCAGGAGGTGATGATATGGGTAAAATAGGCGGTTTTGAAGAATTTAACAGGCGTGAAAACATTTGTATACCTCCCGAAGAGAGAATAAAGAATTTCGATGAGTTTCATCTGCCGTTGCCCGTTGAGACAAGAAGGCAGCAGGCGGCGAGATGCATGGAATGCGGAGTGCCCTTTTGTCAGGCCGGTGTAATGATATCGGGTATGATGTCGGGATGTCCTCTTCACAATCTTGTGCCCGAGACAAATGAACTCGTATACAGGGGTAATTTTGAGCAGGCATACTTAAGACTTGCCAAGACCCACAGCTTTCCGGAGTTTACGGCACGGGTATGCCCGGCACTGTGTGAGGCTGCTTGTACCTGTGGGCATATCAAAGAGAGTGTTACCACGAAGGACAACGAGAGGGACATTATAGAATTCGCTTTCTCCCACGGACTTGTGGATAACAGTGAGCCTAAGGTCAGAAGCGGCAAAACAGTGGCTGTTGTAGGAAGCGGACCTTCAGGACTTGCATGCGCGCAGCTTCTTAATATGCGGGGACACAAAGTCACTGTTTATGAGAGATTTGACAGACCGGGCGGACTTCTTCGCTACGGCATACCTAATATGAAGCTTGATAAGAGGATAGTGGACCGCAGGATTGAAGTAATGAAAGAGAGCGGAATAACATTTATATGCAACGCAAACGTCGGTGACAACATTGCGGCGGAGGAGCTGTGTGAAAAATATGACAGAGTGGTTCTATGCTGCGGAGCATCCAGACCCCGTGATATCGCTTCCCCCGGAAGAGACGGGAGCGGCATAATGTTTGCGGTGGAATTCTTAAGGGAAGTAAGCAAAAGGATAATGGATAATGACTATGACTATGATACGGTAATTGCCGCAAATGATTTTTCCTTCGGTAGTCTTGCAGGTAAAAACGTTATAGTTATCGGTGGCGGCGATACGGGAAATGATTGTGTCGGAACAAGCATAAGGCTTAGGGCTGCAAGCGTTACACAACTCGAAATGATGCCTCCTGCACCGGAAGAGAGGGCGGCTTCAAATCCATGGCCTGAATGGCCGAAGGTTCTGAAAACCGATTACGGCCAGGAGGAAGCCATTGCCCTGTTCGGAAAAGATCCGAGGATATACTCGACAACCGTATCCGAATTCATAAGAGACGATGGCGGTAACCTCACGGGAGTCAGAACAGTTAAACTCGAAAAGAAGACAAATGAAGACGGAAGGGTTTCGTTTGAGCATGTAGAAGGCAGCGAGAGGATTATGCCGGCTGATCTTGTGCTTATTGCGGCGGGATTCTTAGGAAGTGAAGAATATGTTACGGATGCCTTTAAGGTTGATGTGACAGCAAGGGGTAACGTAGCGACAAATGTTGACAGCTTTATGACAGATACCGCCGGATATGAGACGAGTCGCGAAAAGGTGTTTACCGCAGGCGACATGCATATAGGGCAGTCTCTTGTTGTACGCGCAATAGCGGAAGGAAGAGCGGCGGCTGCCGCGGTGGATGAGTCCCTTATGGGTTATACTGCTCTGGGGGATTAAATACCCTTCCCAAACTTCAAAAATGCCGGTGTTGACAGAAATTCCGGCGGGGATTACAATACACTCAATCTGACGGAAAGAAGTGATCTGACCGAAAGTGCGAACATGAAACGTATGATTTTTGCCGTGCTTTCGCACGGCTTTTTTTCTGCAATATCTGAAGATGTTATGTATGAAAATGATCAGATAGGGAGGACTAAATGGGACAGACGGATACACGTGTTGCCGTGATCGGTATTATCGTCGAGAACCCGGACAGTGTGGGCAAACTGAACGATATTCTGACTCAGCACAGGGAGAAAATCATTGGACGGATGGGACTGCCCTACGAGAAGAAGAACATCAGCTGTATCACCGTAGTTATTGATGCGGCACAGAACGAGATCAATACCCTTTGCGGGCAGATCGGGAAGTTAGACGGCGTTTCTTCGAAAGCAGCATTTAGCAATGTATAATACCGCTGAGCTTATAGACAAACTGAAAACGGAAACCATTCTTAGTCGCGATGAATATCTGCATCTGATTAAAAATCGCGATGAAGTACGGGATATGGCTGCGGAACTTGCAGGCTCGGTGCGCGATGGGATATACGGGAAGAAGATATACATCCGCGGACTGATAGAATTTACGAATTACTGCAGGAATAACTGCTATTACTGCGGAATCCGTGCAGGAAACGATAGGGCTGACAGATACCGTCTGACACCTGAAGAAATAATCGGGTGTTCGGACAGCGGATATGAGCTGGGCTTTCGAACCTTTGTGCTTCAGGGAGGAGAGGATCCGTATTACAGTGATGAGATCCTCGCCGGGATCGTAAGAGAGATTAAGGGGCGGCATCCGGACTGTGCAGTAACG
>DEEW01000174.1:26672-26838 GCA_002350465.1 Lachnospiraceae bacterium UBA2868 | reverse complement strand
ACACGGCTTACCTTGATTCCCCACTTATCGGTTGCTTCATCAAGTATAGCTGTGATCTGTGAGTTGATTTCATCACGGCTTGTAAGGGTTTCATCAAGAGTCATGCTGCCGATGATATTACGAAGGGTTGTAGCTGACAGATTTTCGATTGCTGCAATGGGCCGCT
>DEEW01000174.1:21571-26469 GCA_002350465.1 Lachnospiraceae bacterium UBA2868 | reverse complement strand
AATTCAATTACCCAGGCATTGGCCTGCGGAACGATGCAGATGCATCTTACGCAGAAAATGATAAAAATGAGAAGTACAATCAACAGAAAAATAAGACCTTCCATAATGGGCTCCTTTCAGATTTTGAATCTGTAACATTTTATTTGCATATTATATCATAAAATATTATAAAGTACTAAAAATCCGGGGCCGGGGTGTGTTGTTTTCAAACCGCGTTTGTGCTACAATTTTCTCTATGAAAAATCTGCTGTTTATATATAATCCGAAAGCCGGAAAGGGTAGTATCGGCACGCATCTCGGAGATATAGTGGAGATATTTGCCGAGTCGGGATACAGAGTTACCATTTATCCCACTAAATGCCAGGGCGACGGAGAGGTTGTAGCTAAACAGTGGGCCGGAGAATTTGACAGAGTTGTTTGTGCCGGCGGAGACGGAACTCTTGATGAGATCGTAACCGGAGTGTTATTGGCAGGAGTATCTGTTCCTATCGGATATTTGCCGACGGGTTCGACGAATGATTTTGCGCGAAGCATCGGATTGCCGAGAACGGTTAAAAGGGCTGCGAAGATAGCGGTTTCCGACAATTATTTCAAATGCGACATCGGCCGGTTTAATTCCAGATATTTCGTGTATGTTGCCGCGTTTGGACTGTTCACTGATGTTACATACGAAACCGATCAGGGAATGAAAAACATCTTCGGGTACACCGCCTACCTTGCCGAAGCGGTAAAAAGGCTCCCGTCCGCACGACCGATCCCTCTTCGCATTACCTATGATGATATAGTTATTTCCGACAATTTTATCGTCGGGATTATTACCAATTCCGAATCCGTCGGAGGAATGAAGGCATTGCCCGGTCCGGATGTAAAGCTTAATGACGGGATATTTGAGGTTATGCTCGTCAGATATCCCGACAGTATACTTGATTATAATTTGATCGGTCCGGCAATACTCGATCGTAGGATTAAATCGGAAAATGTGATATGCTTTAAATGTACGAGCCTGAAGGTTGAATCCGATGAGCCTATTCCATGGAATCTGGACGGGGAATTCGGAGGAATGGTTGACAGTGCTTTGATAGAGAATATGCGCGAAGCCGCAGAGTTTGTAGTATGAACGGACTGGTGCTAGAAGGCGGAGCAATGCGGGGACTCTTTACCGCAGGTGTGCTTGATGTCTTCATGGAAAACGGAATAAAATTTGATAATGTGATCGGTGTAAGTGCCGGTGCGTGCTTCGGCTGTAATTACGTTTCCGGCCAGGTGGGAAGAACCATACGCTACAATATGAAGTATGCCAGAGATAAGAGATACTGCAGCGTCTCTTCTCTTATCAGGACAGGGGATATTTTCGGCGGCGAGTTCTGTTACCATACGCTGCCGATGGAACTTGATAAATTTGACGAGGCAGCATTTGTAGAATCCGGGATACCGTTCTATATGGTCGTGACGGATATCGAAACAGGCGAGGCGGGATACCACCGGATGCGTGATGCCTCATACGAAGAACTCGAGTGGATGCGTGCAAGTTCATCGATGCCGCTGGTTTCAAATATAGTGGAGATAGGCGGCGGCAAATACCTTGACGGTGGAATGACTGATGCAATACCGCTCAAAGCTTCCGAAGCACTGGGGTGTAATAAGAATGTTACGGTCCTGACCAAGCCGAGAGGTTACCGAAAGAGCCATGAAAAAACAATGCCTCTTATCAGGCTTAAATACAGGGAATACCCGAACCTTATCAGGGCTATGGATATAAGGCATATCACATACAATGAACAGCTTGATCATGTTTTGGCGCAGGAAAAGGCCGGAACAAACTTTGTGATATGTCCGAAATCTCCGCTGCCGCTCGGTCATATATGTCATGATCCGCTTGTTATGCGTGAGGCATATGAAATAGGGCGGAATGAAGCAAATGAACTTATGCCTGCTCTCGAGAGATTTTTGGCTTTATAAAGGGGAAGTATAAAGGGGATTGTCAGTTATGAAAAATCATTTAATTGCATTTATTGTTACTGCCGTATCGGCATTAACTTTGGGTTTTTGCGTAGAAACCGCTGCGGCGACTTACGATGTCACTCCGACACCGGCTCCGCTTGCACTCAAGACAGTTGATCTTGTGATTTTTGCAGGGCAGAGCAATATGTCGGGGCGGGGAGGAGATGCCACACAGGCTCCGGGTGTACCGGCAGATACGGGATATGAATTCAGAATAGGGACATGCCCTACCGGAATCTACCCTGTCACGGAACCTTTCGGAGTATATTCAAACGGATATCTGTGCGATCCGCCATCGCTAAGGGGCGGTTCACTTGTGTCCGCGTTTATGAATTCATATTATCGGGCAACAGGAACCCCGGTTTTGGGATTTTCCGCCGCGAGGGGTGGATCGAGTATCGGATATTGGCAAACCGCTCCGGTTCAGGCCGAACTTGAGAGTAAGTTTGATACTATACAGTCATGGTGTACGGCCAATCATATCAATATACGGAGAAAATACGTTGTATGGCTTCAGGGTGAAACGGACGGAGTCGCCAATATTGATATTGAAACGTACAAGACGGGACTTGCCAACACTTTCACAAGATTGTTTGTTAAGGGACTCGATCAGGTATTTGTCATCACGATAGGCCAGTATGCGGGGTTGCCGGGTACGTATGATAAGGTTAATGAAGCGGCAAGGCAGCTTTGTGCACAGGATCCTAAGTTTACTCTCGGATCGGAGGCGCTGAGTGCTCTTCCCCCGACATACCTTACGGACGGATGCCATTATAATCAGGCTGCGCTTAATATTGTAGGTTCACAGTGCGGAGGAGTTGCCGCACGATATACACCGGGTTTTTGGTAAAAAACAATGCGTAATATAGCGGTTTTTCTGGGAGAGTTACAACTTGATACACAGCGTAAGGTACTTGAAGGTATTGCCGAAGCGGCGAAAGCTGACGGCAATAATGTTGTTGTGTACTGTCTGACACTGTCCAAGGATGAAGAGTTTAATATCGGAGAGTCAGCGGCTATGCAGTACGATGACTTTTCAATATATGACGGATTCATTATCTATTCTGAAAGCATTTACTCCGAGAAGATCAGAAATATAGTAATAGAAAAAATCAGAAGCCAGAACAGGCCATGTGCTTCCATTGACTGCCCGATAGAGGGAATGATCAATGTAAGCAGTGATAATGAGTCTGCCATGCGTGCACTCTCCGATCATCTGATTAATGAACATAAGATCAAAACAGTTAACTTTATAGGTGGACCCGAGGATTCCATTGATGCAGTGACACGCAAGAGAGTATTCATTGAGGAGATGGAAAAGGCAGGATTAAAGTTTGACGAAGAGCGTTATTATGTCGGAGATTATTACGCAAGGAGCGGAAGAGCAGCCGTAAAATACTTCGAGAAGAAGGGACTGCTCAAAGCCGATGCCTATGTATGCGCAAACGACCAGATGGCTCTAGGGGCTTTCTATGCTCTTGGAGACCGGGGTATCAGGGCTCCGGAAGACACCTTAATGTCAGGATATGACAACATCTTCGAAGCTGCAAACAATTATCCGAGGATCACGTCTGTCAGCCGTTCGGAGAAGAAGATCGGTGAGACGGCTTACAGAAATGTAATTAAATGCATAGAGGGGAAAAAATATAACCCTAATCCAGTTATTGAATCCAATCCTGTATTTGCGGAAAGCTGCGGCTGCGATGCAGTACGGCCTGTTAACCATCGAATTGTTGTCAATCAGTATTCGAGAAACAAGCTTCGTGAAGCCCGCTATGCAGAGATGATAAGCGAACTGACGATAGAGCTTACTACCGCACAGTCGGTAGAGGATATATGTGAATACTTAAAGCCATGTATTCCCGAACTGGGCGGAGATGCATTCTCGCTTTTGCTCGGTGACCCGGAAACTTTTGCGGATCCCGTGAGTGGTCTTGCCAGCGGGATAGATTACAAGAACGGGAATTACAAATTCATTAAAAATGAACATATAGGCAAACGCTACCCGAAATTTGATCAGGATGAAGGCGGTAATCTGTACGTCATGTACTCCATACATTTCAGGGATCGTTTTTACGGACTGGCTGCCATACGTAATTCGACAATGCCGCTGTTTTCGGAGTTTTACAGAGTCCTTATGATGACTCTGTCGAGCGCGCTTGAGCAGGTATATAACGTTATCAAGATGCGGAAGATGATCAAAACACTTGACGAGATGTGGGTGTTTGATCCGATGACTCATGTATATAACCGGGCCGGATTCTTCAAGTTTTCCGAGGAGGTCGTGGCAGAAGCCCGCAGGGAAAAAGAGGACATGTTCTTCATATTCCTTGATCTTGACGGGCTCAAGAAGGTTAATGATGCTCTCGGTCATGAAATGGGAGACCGGATGATATGCGATATGGCCGATGTGCTCCGCAAGACCAGGAACAAAAATGAACTGCTGATGAGATACGGCGGTGATGAGTTTGTTGTGTTCGGAAAAGGTTCAACGACTATTGCCGTGGAGGGGGATATATCGCGTATCCGAAGAGCCATGAGAGAGATCAACGAAAAGGGAGACCGCAAATATAACCTTGATGCCAGCATAGGGTATCATATGGTGCCTTATGATAATGAAAAACCGCTGAGTGCTTTGATCGAACTTGCGGATCAGGAAATGTACAAGGAAAAAAGAGCAAAACATAAGAGGTGAGAATTCTCACCTCTTTCTTAATTCTATGCTTCCTCCGTTTGTAAGGTCTTTACCGTCAAGGAGCAGGAGCTTTTCAGCCATCAGCTTGGAAAATCCCGCATAAATCGTGCACATCGTGATCAGATCTTCCGTGTCGGTAGCGCTTTCCTCAATGATGTCCTTGTGATCGAGGATGGGGCCGGCAACAAGCCTTATCTGTTTC
>DEEW01000174.1:16333-21551 GCA_002350465.1 Lachnospiraceae bacterium UBA2868 | reverse complement strand
GTTCAAAAAGTATTGTATCGTATATTTGTGCCTGTCGGAATACCGGTCGTAGATCCTTTTTACTTCTTCCTCCGGGATATTCATCGGTATAATTCTGGATATGACTGCTATCGGAAGTATCTGCTTCATGGTGCATATCATTACAAGATAAGCAATATGAATGCGATAGTATTTCTTCTTTGTTGGCTCGGGCATTATTTTTGTCCGGACATAATTGTTGATGGTGGCGGCAGTAATTATCTGCTCGTCCTTAAGCTCGGGAGGCAGGTAATCAAGATATTCTTTCAGAAGGATAATGATCTGCTCCATATACAGACCGATATTCGGGATCTCATCCCACGAAGGGAGCTTGAATTCCTCCAGGTATTTTTCCCAGCGGCGGAGCTTTCCTGCCACGAGGTCTTTATCAAACTTCATGATTTTAGTTCCTTCTTTATCATAATGATTCTGATTATTCTATCTCATTATATCATTTTGATAATAAGATTTCATTATGTTTTTTATATTGACATAGAGGTAAGCACTTGGTAATCTAATGTAGTAAATTAGATAATGTTGTAAGTAAAACGACATAGGATACAGCAGACACGGCAAGGAGGAGTTATGAGCGAATATGTTATTATGTCGGACACCGGGTGCGATATTGAATTTGATACATTAGACGAGTGGGGTGTAGGCTTCTCAAAACTTACATTTCATTTTGAAGACGGGCAGGAGCACCTTGAAGGTGAGATGAGTAAGAGCGAATTCTACAACAGGATGCGTGCCGGTGAAGTCAGTAAGACGAGCGCCGTAAACTCCCAGTCCTTTAAGGAGCTGTTCGAGGGAGCACTCAAGCAGGGCAGGGACGTGCTGTACATCGGCTTTTCTTCCGGTATCAGTGCAACGTCCAATTCCGGTAAGATGGCTGCTAACGAACTTCGTGAAGAGTATCCCGACAGAAAGATAATAGCTATTGATACATTGTGTGCGTCAGCCGGAGAAGGACTCATACTTCACTATGCGGTTGAAAAGAAGAACTCGGGGGCGGACATAGATGAGTGCGCGGAATATGTCAGGGATTTGATACCGAAGCTTGCTCACTGGTTTACTGTTGAAGACCTGGTATACTTAAAAAGAGGCGGAAGAGTAAGTGCTGCCGCGGCTTTTGCAAGCGGAGTGCTTGGGATCAAACCCGTGCTTCATGTTGATGATGAAGGTAAACTTATTAATATGATGAAAGTAAGGGGCAGGACCCAGTCATTAAAAGCAATAGCGAAGAAATATATGGAGACGGCACTTGATCCGCAGAACGGACTCTACTATATATCTCATGGAGACTGCATTGATGATGCCAGGGAACTTGAGAGTATGATCGTTGCGGAAGGCGGTAACAAGTGTGCGCTTTTTACTACTATAGGAATGATAATAGGATCTCATGCAGGTCCGGGAACTATTGCGCTCTTTTTCCTTGCAAGCGGAAGATAAGAGGTTTTATGAATCTTCTTTCGGTGTGATCGAGAAGAACCACCTTGCCATTAAAACGGCACATGGAACGGAAAGAATATATGACAAAGGCTGAGCCTCCTGTACCCCGGCAAGACCGCGTAGGGCAGGCATAATCAGTAAAAGCGGAATAAGCAGAACACCCCCGCGCAGTGATGATAATACTGTTGCGGGGAGTTTTTTGCCGCTTGACTGCATCAGCATTTCGGTAACCATTACAATGGGCATGAAAAGCTGTGATATGCACTGGAGGCGAAGTGCGCGCGTTCCGATTTCTATAACTTCCGGATCGTCTCTGAATATTCTGATGAGACTTCCGGAGAAAATCATTGCGAAAACCGTAAGTGTTACGAGTACCAGCTCCGAAAGGATGATAGTAAAGCGGTATGCCTCACGCTGGCGTCTGAATTTACCCGCACCGTAGCTCCATGCGCAAACAGGCTGGAATCCCTGCCCGATTCCGAGAGCTATCGCAAACAGGAAAAAGGCGACTCTGGTCACGATCGTCATGGCGGATACTCCGGCATCTCCTGCATATTGGGCTGCTTTGAAATTGACAAGGATAGTGGCCAGACTCCCGAGGCCTTGGCGAAGAAGTGAAGGGAATCCCGTTTCTACAGTTTCTATAAGTATCCTGTCTTTTAACGTAATATTGGAAAACGTAAGTTTAGACTCTGTATTTCCTGACAGAAACATGAACAAAAGGATAGAAAAACTGATAACCTGGGATATTGCCGTAGAGAGTCCGGCGCCGGCTATTCCCATGCCCATTCCGAATATAAACAGTGCATCTCCACCTATGTTAAGTATTCCCCCGGTAAGAAGACCTATCATGCCGAGCTTAGCTTTACCCTCGTAGCGCAGCAGATTGTTGAGTGTAAAACTTGATGAGCAAAACGGTGCAACAAACATTATGTTGTTAAGGTAAGCTTTTGCATAAGGGGCAATTGTATCCGTACTTCCGAGCATTCTGATAAGCGGATCTTCGAATATAAAACCGAGGATGGCGATCACCACTCCGCTTGCAAAGGATGCGGCAAATCCGGTAGAAGCTATGATGCTTGCGGTTTTTGAATCCCTTGCACCAAGCTTTCTTGACAGCATGCTTCCGGCACCTTGTCCAAACATGAAACCGAAAGCCTGGAGTATTGACATGAATCCGAAAACGACACCTACGGCTCCGCTTGCGCTCGTTCCGAGAGTGCCTACGAAGGCTGTATCCACAAGATTATAGATCGTTGTTACCATCATGCTCAGCACTGTCGGTACAGCAAGGGTAATAATAAGCTTATGGATGGGGGTCCGCGTCATTTTATTATATTGGGAAGATACAGCTGACGATTCATTCATAGCAGGTATTATATCATATTTGAACGGAATTTTTGTCAAAAGGGACGGTTCTTTTTGACACTTTCAATTCGTCCGGGCTTTGGTCGGAACGATTGTATGATATAATTCATATATGAATACAACACTATGTTATATAAGAAACGAAAATAACGAATATTTACTGCTCCACCGTATCAAGAAAGAGAATGATCTTAACGAAGGCAAATGGATCGGCGTCGGAGGAAAGTTTTTAGAGGGCGAGACTGCTGAGGAATGTGTGTGCCGGGAAGTGTTTGAAGAGACAGGGCTGACTCTTACGGATTATCATCTGCACGGAATCATAAAGTTTATATCGGACACGTGGGAAGATGAGGATATGTACCTCTTTTCGGCAACGGGGTTTACGGGAGAGGTAAAATCCGACTGTGACGAGGGAGAACTTGCATGGGTTCCGAAGGATAAAGTACTTGATCTTCCTACATGGGAAGGTGACCGGTATTTTCTAAAACCCCTGCTGGATGGGAGAGAGAGGATCGATATGATCGTTGAATACGAAGGCGACAGGCTTGTAAGGCATGAAGATATAAGTGCTCCCATAGATACGATAAGATCATCCGTGATAACTTCGCCTCACGGTTTTTCCACGAGAGCCGGCGGAGTCAGCGATGGTATGTTTGCCACACTTAACCTTGGAATGAACAGAGGAGATGAGGCGGCAAGGGTTACCGAAAACTGGAACAGGTTTCTTGCATCGGCCGGAATAGGTACACGCGAATTTGTATGTGGGAAGCAGGTGCATGGAAATACGGTGCATATTGCAACAAAAGAGGATATGCGCAGAGCGTATGGTAAATACCCTGACGGAAGAGATCTTATCGAATGTGATGGATATGTTACTGCCGAATGTAATGTTCCGCTTGCGATTTTTACTGCCGACTGTGTGCCGCTTCTTCTGGAAGATGTTAAGGCAGGTATTGTCGGGGCTGTTCACTGCGGATGGAGAAGTACGGCTTCAGACATAGAAAAGAATGCAATAGATGCATTCGTAAGTCTTGGCTCTGATGTAAAAAATATACATGCGGCGATAGGTCCGGCAATAGATAAGTGCTGTTTTGAAGTCGGTGGTGAGGTAATAGAAGCAATGCATGATCTGATAGGAAAAGAGGTTGAGAGATTCTATACACCAAGGGCGGACAAGTATATGTTAGACCTTAGGGGTGTTGTCAGATACAGACTCGTTATGCTCGGAGTCATGGATGCGAATATAGAAACTGTCGGAGAATGCACGATGTGCAACCCCGACAGATACTATTCACACAGAGGTACAAAAGGAAACCGCGGAAGCCTTGCATGTGTTATATCGCGACGCTTTTCCTGTAAATAATATCATCTCTTGAAGGTCCGTTACTGATCATCGTTATGGGGTAACCGATCTTCTTTTCTATGAACTCTATATATTTGCGGCAGTTTTCCGGAAGATCTTCATAGTTTTTAATTCCCATGATATCGCACTTCCATCCCGGAAGTGTTTCGTAAACGGGCTTTGCGATCTTAAGAAGTCTTGTTACGGGAAACTGTGTGGTTACTTCCCCGTTTATTTCATAGCCGACACATACAGGTATTTCATCGAGATATCCGAGTACATCGAGAACGGTAAACGCCACATCGGTTGTTCCCTGCAGGCGGCATCCGTATTTTGAAGCTACACAGTCAAACCATCCCATTCTACGGGGACGCCCTGTTGTTGCACCGTATTCACCGCCGTCTCCACCCCGGCGTCTTAGTTCATCTGCAACGGCTTCGTCTGTTATCTCGCTTACGAATTCGCCGGCACCGACAGCGGAAGAGTACGCTTTGCAGACAGTGATTATCTGTTTGATCTCGTATGGAGGAATACCGGCTCCTACGGCACCGTACGCCGCAAGTGTGTTTGATGACGTAACCATCGGGTAGATTCCGTGGTCGCAATCCTTAAGTGTTCCAAGCTGTCCCTCAAGCAGAATTGTTTTGTTTGCCTTTATTGCGTCGCTTAGATACGATGAAACATCACATACATAAGGAGCGATCATTTCCCTGTACTGCATGAGAGTGTTGTATGTCTCTTCAACATTGATAAGAGGTTTGTGATACAGATGCTCAAGCAGGATGTTTTTCTGAACACAAACGCTTTCTATTTTATCTTTGATCTCATCTTCAGGATCCCAAAGGTCACTTACCTGAAAGCCTATCTTTGCGAATTTATCTGAGTAGAAGGGAGCGATACCGGATTTGGTAGAGCCAAATGATTTTCCGGCAAGCCGTTCTTCCTCGTATTCATCGAATTTAATATGGTAAGGCATTATTATCTGTGCACGCTCGGAAATGAGTATTACCGGCTCGGGAACGCCCTTGGAGGTTATGCTTT
>DEEW01000174.1:15832-16290 GCA_002350465.1 Lachnospiraceae bacterium UBA2868 | reverse complement strand
TCGGTATGTTGAGTGCAACACCGTTCCCGATGATGTTGACTGTGTTTTCGTTAAATACACCGGACGGAAGAGTATGAAGTGCAAACTTTCCGTATTTGTTCTTGATAGTATGGCCTGCGTTGGCACCGCCCTGGAACCTGATTACTACATCGGCGTTCTGTGCCAGCATATCAGTGATTTTACCTTTGCCTTCGTCGCCCCAATTGGCACCCACAACTGCTTTAACCATTTAATATACCTCCACATGGTAATATTCAAAAAATAAAAAAGGGTACCATAACTACAGCTATGGCCCCTTTGCCCACAAAGAAATATACGACTTGAATATTAAAATGTCAATAGATCACTTGATCTCATCGAAAACCAGTATGTCGGCACTGCAGTACTCATCCCACAGATCGTCGAAGATCTTTTTTGCTTCGTCCTGATCCATACTACTGTAATCACCACCGTCATCT
>DEEW01000174.1:12861-15816 GCA_002350465.1 Lachnospiraceae bacterium UBA2868 | reverse complement strand
ATAGTAGTACGTGGCGCCTCCGTCGGAATCGAAGGTTTCGCCGGCTGTCTCCATAACAACAAGCTTTCCGTCGGTCACGGCATACTTTGTAACAAAGTGGTTGCCGGCAGCATACAGCTTGCCGTCTTTTTCCGCAAGAGGGTATGCTGTACCGCCTGATTCGGCATATCCGGCATATTCAATTGCGTCGTTGGCGTAAATGTAAACTTCCGCATCTATTGCTGCCATGTGTCCGTCAAGATCATCAAATGCTCCGCTTGCTACAAGAAGAACACCGTCACCATAGAGAGGAGCGTTTGTATAAGCCATTCCCGGCTCCAGCTTTTTGTCAACTATCTGGGTGAAAGTATCACAACCGCTGATGTCCACAGCCTGTTTATGCTCTGTTGCAGCTTCTTCTTTGCCGACAACGGTAAACTCGATTATAGGTTTTTGGTCTCTTGCAGCGATCAGCTCATCAAACTCTTTCCGGCCTCCGGTAAAATCTTTGTCGTTATCATAATTATTATCATCCCGCAAAAATCCGGTAAAATTACCGCTGCCGTCATTTACACCGTCATTGACGTAATCCTTCACCATTAGTGCGCCGTCAGGATTCATAAAACTCGATTCATATGTGTGGTTATCTCCGGAATAGATTATCCCGTCTTCAAGCCTTATGGGGAATGCGCTTCCGTTACCGTAAACATTTGACACCTGAACGGGTTTGCCGTCTTCAAGCATGTAAAGAGACATATCCGCCGCGGAATGATCGGCTTCGAATACCTGTTCAGCTACCGCAAGCATTTCACCGTCATAGCCGTAAACATTTATGTATGCATATCCCTGGCCTTCCTGAAGATGCGAGATTACATCCTCGTAACTGTCGAATTCGGTAACGCCTGACTGATACTGCAAAAAGTCGGTAGGACCGTATCCGAACTCATTGGGATCCTCCAGATACATACTTTCGGCAATGGCCTGAATGTCGAATCCGTCAATATCGGGAGCCTGTACTGAAAGAGAATATGCAATACCTATCTCCATGTCATACCATGTACAAAGATCAGCCGTCTCATCTTCCCCGACGTATCTGTAGAACTTCGCCGGCATATGCCCCTCGCCCCAGTTTGCAAGTGTACCTTCATCCGTTACGGTCCAGTCATAGTACATACCGGAAATATCCTTGTCCTCCGGAGCACCGTACTGGTATCTTGCCGTAAAGGAAAGGGTGCTGTATTCATCCTTAAGATCAAACTGAAGCTGTATGAGCTGCCCCTCACCTTCGGGAGCGCCTTCTTCGGGATCCATAATGCTCCAATGTATGTTTTCGGCACCTTCGGGTGCTACAAACATACGGATGTTCTCTTCACGTGCCGCCTCCTCGGAGTAATCATGCCAGGGATTGGCAAGCCCGACGGACTCCTGCGTCTCGTCCTCCGGGGAGTTTACGTTAATGTTAACATTTGTCTGTGCGCACCCCGCAAGTGCAATGGCAGAAATAACAGTGATAATCGTTGCTTTTGTTTTATTCATTTTATCCTCCACTCCTTTAAATATCTGTTAGTATATCATACTTGTTTGCAACTTGATAAAGATTGTATAATATGTTTTAAATTTAATACATTTTGAGAGAATAGTAATATGTTCGCAGACGAGATTAAAAATCATTTGACCGAAAACCTTATTCCTTTTTGGAAGGGGCTTATAGACAGGGACTTTGGAGGTTATTACGGCTTTTCGGATTTTGACCATACAGTAAATGAGAAGTATGAAAAAGGCTGTATACTCAATTCGAGAATACTGTGGTTTTTCTCCTCCTGTGCGGAACTTACGGATGATAAGGATTGTATCGGATATGCAGGGCATGCATATGATTTTCTAAAGAGCGTATATCTGGACAGGAAAAATGGCGGAGTATACTGGTCAGTCACGTATGACGGGGATCCTCTTGATACGACAAAGCATACATATTGTCAGGCATTTGCCATATACGCTCTGGCGGCATATTACAAAGTTTCGGCAGATGAGGAGAGCCTTGGGATCGCAAATGATCTTGTAAAAATCATTGAGCAAAAGTGCAGGGACAAATACGGATACCTTGAAGCATTCAACGTTGACTTTACGCCGGCGTTAAATGAGAAGCTGTCCGAAAACGGAGTGATGGCAGAGCGTACGATGAATACGCTTCTGCATGTTTACGAAGCGTATACCGGACTGTATGAGGTTACAAAAAGTGATTACATCGCTGACAGGCTCAGGGAAATGCTTACAATATTTAAGGATAAAATGTATAATCCCGAAAAGCACAGGCAGGAGGTGTTTTTTGACAGGAATTATACCCCGCTTCTTGACCTGATATCATACGGACACGATATAGAGACAGCTTGGCTTATTGACAGGGGAATAGAAGTTCTCGATGATGATGGATTAAAGGCTGCATATGGTGATATTACCTGCGATCTTGCCGATAATATCCTGCACAATGCTTTTGACGGCAATTCACTTGCACAGGAGTGCGAGGCGGGAGTCGTTAATGAAGACAGGGTCTGGTGGGTTCAGGCAGAGGCAGTTAACGGATTCATAAATGAATACCTAAAAGATCCCTCGAAGACGGAATATAAGGATGCGGCTATTGCACAGTGGGAATATATTAAACAGAATGTTATTTATAAAGATGGCGGTGAGTGGTATAACCAGCTTGATAAAGCAGGCAGGCCTTATAAAAATATGCCGGTTGTGGGTCCATGGAAGTGTCCGTATCACAATGGAAGGATGTGCCTGGAGGTAATAAGAAGAGGCATAGATTTTTGATGTATAGGGTTTTGAAAAAATTAGTTGACTACCACCGATGATTTTGATATTATATTCAAGTCGCCGATAGATAGCGGCCGGGATGCGGAAGTGTCGGAATTGGCAGACGAGCAAGACTAAGGATCTTGTGGGCGCTTAGCCCGTGCGGGTTCAAGTCCCGCC
>DEEW01000174.1:12223-12804 GCA_002350465.1 Lachnospiraceae bacterium UBA2868 | reverse complement strand
TTTCTTTTTGCTCTAAACAGATAATCCGGTCTTCAGTTTGCCATAGATGCTATTAAAGCATCAATCTCTGCCTGGGATAATACCCGCCCGGGATTGGAAGCTGCCGGCGAGGCTGCGGGAGCCGGGGCAGGTGTTACCTGTGTCGCACAAAAAGCTGCGCCACCGCCTACCTGAGGTGATTTACCCATTATACTTGCAAGCAGTGCCTGCTGTTCTGCATCCAGTCCGTTTGAATCCATGTTAGCTCCATTTCAGTATAACTTTAATTGCTAATCTTTGTCATTTTACAAAAATCATCCGAATAAATCAACTAATCCGTAAAACTAATATCGAAAATGTCATCAATGTGTATGGAAGTTCCATCGGTAAGAATTACGGTCTGTTCAATCCTGTCGATTTTTTTGACGGTTCCGGATGTAATGAGGTATTCACCGCCGCTTTTAAACATATCGGGCACGAAATGGGTTATGGCTACCGAGGTTTTACCGGAATCTATCTGCATAAGTGTCCGGTTGATTGCGGCAACGGCATCATCGTCAAGAATAATCTTTTCGCCGGTAAGGCGGGCTGTTTCCATAACC
>DEEW01000174.1:0-12211 GCA_002350465.1 Lachnospiraceae bacterium UBA2868 | reverse complement strand
AACCGCCTCATCATAGCCCACAAGAGCGGCAAAGGGAGAAAACTGGGCGGCTCTGTTTATCATTGACATATGCGGCCGCCTGTCAGAAGTATGATGTACGTGATCGATGATCCCGTCATATGTACTCATGCCTTGTGTCCTCCCACCTGCACGTTTCGCTCTCTTGTAGTTGCGCCTTCAAGGAAGTTGGTCCCCTTAAGTATGGCGTTTTTGCCGTATTTGTCCTTGATGGAAAGAGTGGCAAGCTGGAGTACTTTTTCTCTGGCAAGGCGCTCATCCTCTTTTTGCCGGTCAATTTCCGCGGTCTCATAATCGGTAAAAAGATCAAGCTGCTCGTAGTGATTTTCGTTTTGAACCTCGGATTCGGGAATTACCTTGGCGGCGCACACATTCACTCGCCTGATCATAAGCCGGGGATCTGTTATTTTCTCATACAGTCCGTCAACCGCTTTGGTAAGCAGTACGGTTGAGGCAGTTTTGCGCTCAAGGTTAACCGTTCCGTGGGCATGCTTGGGGGTATATCTTCCGTATCTGTCAAGACCTGCTTCGCCGCTGTAGTCGCCAAGGTCTCTCATATCCTTAACGCTTTCATATCCGATGGTCAGTACCATCTGGTCGGTAACAAGTCCCTTCCTTACAAGATCAAGGGAGAGAAGATCTGTCATTTCATGAACTATGATGGCTGCTTCCTTTTGGCTGTACGGGCGCATCAGAACCTGACCGGAACTTAAGCTGTTGTTTGCGGGTTTGTACTGTCTGATATCATCGATCGTACAGGGTTCCCATCCCCAGGCATGATCGATAATGAGTTCGGCATTGACGCCAAACATCTGGTAGATCATCTCTTCATTGCATTCCGACAGTCTTGCCAGTTGTCCCATGTTGGTGATGCCGATGCTGTTGAGCCGGGCTGCGATGCCACGGCCAAACCGCCAGAAGTCGGTCAGCGGCTGATGGTTCCAGAGCTGGCGCCGGTAGCTCATCTCGTCGAGCTCGGCAATGCGCACCCCGTCCTTGTCTGCCGGAATATGCTTCGCCACCACATCCATCGCCACCTTGCAGAGGTAGAGGTTCGTGCCGATACCCGCCGTGGCAGTGATGCCCGTCGTCCGGAGCACATCGCGGATCATCGTCATCGCCAGCTCATGGGCCGTCATCTTGTAGGATTGCAGATAGTCGGTCACGTCGGCAAAGATCTCATCGATGGAGTAGACGTGGATGTCNNGGGACATTGCCAGCTGGCCCATGGTGTAAATGCCCAGGTCCGCTAGGCGCCGCGCGATGCCGGGGCCCACGCGCCAGAAGTCGGTTATCGGAGTATGATCCCATAGCTTTCTGCGAAAACTCATCTCGTCAAGCTCGGCGATCCTGACTCCGTCCTTATCGGCAGGAATATGTTTTGCTACTATATCCATGGCAACTTTGCATAAAAACAGGTTTGTTCCTATCCCGGCGGTAGCCGTAATACCTGTGGATGAAAGTACATCTCTGATCATGGTCATGGCCAGTTCATGTGCGCTCATGCGATATGTGTCAAGATATGCGGTTACATCCATAAATACTTCATCACAGGAATAGACAAGGATATCCTCGGGGGCTATATATTTCAGGTAGATCTTGTATATTTCGGTGCTTACCTGCATATACCTTGACATCCTTGGTACAGCGGTAATGAAATCAACTTCGAGGTTCGGGTCCGAGTTAAGCTCGGAAGTAACGTATGAACTGCCTGTAAAATTTCGGTTACGGATCCGGCTCCGTCTTCCGGCGTTAACGGTTTTGACTGTCTGAATTACTTCAAACAGTCTGGGCCGGCCGGGAATACCGTATGATTTGAGCCCCGGGGAGACGGCAAGACATATGGTCTTCTCGGTGCGTGAAGAGTCAGCCACAACAAGGTTGGTATCAAGAGGATCCAGTTCTCTGTCGACGCACTCCACGGAGGCATAGAAACTCTTCAGATCTATCGATATATAAATATGATCCATTATCTGCCCCCGTATCCAAAGCCTGTTATCGTTACCGGAAATATTATAGTACAGGTAAGGTATTACATACAAATTTTATTGACAGTTGGGATTCTTTGCAATCCTTTGACATCGTGATATACTGATAAAAATTTGATTATATTAAGGGAGGTCGTGCCATGAAGAAGAGAACAACACTTATTTTAATGATCGCTTTTATACTTGTTGTGGGCTTAACAACAGCCTGTGAAAGCACGAATGAAGCTGTGAATGAATCTGCGAATGAAACTGTGAATGAACCTGCGAATGAAACTGCGAATGAACCTGTGAATGAAGCTGTGAATGAACCTGCGAACGAAACTGTGAATGAAACTGTGAATGAAACTGTCCCGGAAGAAAAACTTACGGGTTTTGCGGTATACGACAGATCCCAAAATGAACAGAAGCTGTCCGAATATGTAACCGGAAACAAGGTAACAATGATCAATTTCTGGGCAACCTTCTGTGGACCCTGCATCGGTGAAATGCCCGAACTGGCCAGGATCGAGAAGGAATACAAGGATAAAGGGTTTGAGATCGTGGGCGTGACAACAGATGCGACCGATTATGAAAAGGGTGGCCTGATACAGGATATTCTTAAGGATGCGGATGATATACTGGAGCAGACCGGTGTGGAATATCCGATATGCTTCGCAAGTGCGGATCTCGTAGGGTACGCGCAGATAACGGCAGTTCCAACCACATTCTTTGTCGATGAAAGTGGAAACCTGCTGGCAGGCCCCATGCTGGGATCGAAAAGCGGTGAAGAATGGGAGCGGATCATCATCGGGCTTCTTGACGAGGCAGACTGACAGATGAGCAGAGTGGAGCGCAGAAGTGAAAGAAGAGAACAAAGACCCGCTTGAGTGGGAAGAGATAAGCACGGAACATATAGTAAGGGATGAGTGGATCGATATTAGGAAATCCGCATACAGATTTCCTGACGGAAGTGTGTTTGAGCCGTTTTACAGCTACAGCAGAAGAGATTATGTTGTCATTGTAGCCGAGGATATGGACGGAAACTATCTGTGTGTCAGACAGTACAGGCAGGGGATCAAAAAGGTAACCTGTGAGTTTCCGGCAGGAGGTATAGAGCGAAGCGACGGCAGACAGTACGGAGGCGATGGAGACCTTTGTGCCGAGGACGCACTTGCTGCCGCAAAACGGGAACTGCTTGAAGAGACCGGATATGAATCGGAGGACTGGCAGCATCTTCTGACACTTCCTTCAAATGCAACGATTGCGGACAATTATGCACACTTATTTGTTGCAAGAGGTTGCCGTAAAGTTGCCGGACAAAGTCTTGACGATACCGAGTTTCTGAATATAGAAAACCATACGCCGGATGAGATCGAAGAAATGATACAAAACGGCAAATTTCAACAGGCGATGCATATAGTCGCATGGCTTTTGGCTATTAGGAAAAGCAGACAGAAACAGTAAATGAACAGGTGGTTTTCAGACAGAAATCTTAACAAAAAAATATGGGTTGTAGCCCTTCCTATCATAATTCAGAATCTTATCGATGCTGCCGTGAATTCGGTGGATGTGCTGATGCTCAACTATGTGGGGCAGTCGGCGATAAGTGCCGTATCACTTGCAAACAGCATGATAGGAATATTCTTCATGTTCCTGTACGGTATAGGTACGGGAATTGCCATGCTTGCCGCGCAGTATTACGGCAAGGGAGATCTCAAGACCATAGAGAAGATCGAAGGCATAGGACTTAAGTTTTCACTCCTTGTTGCGCTGATCGGAGGAGCGGGAGCTGTTCTTATCCCCTCGACTCTCATGCGCATATATACAAATGATGAAGCGCTTGTTGCCATCGGTGCACGATATTTGTTCTATTTTGCTCCGGGTCTTATTTTCTGGGCTGTCAGCGCGGTTTACATGTCTATCCTCAGATGTATCGGAAAAGTCATGATAAGTACCGCCCTTGAGGCCACAGCACTTGTATGTAATGTTACCCTGAATGCCGTATTCATATTTGGACTGTTCGGAGCTCCCAGACTGGGAGTTGTGGGGGTTGCGATCGCTACAGCCTCAAGCCGTCTGATCCAGTTTATAGGCTGCGTCTTTGTTTCGTTTTACCTAAAACCCGGTGTGCCTCTTACTTTTTCAACTGTGTTTGCGAGATACCGGATTCTGGAGCATGATTTTTTTGTTATGGCTATGCCGGCAATAGGGAATGATCTTGTCTGGTCCCTTGCATTTTCGGTATATGCGATGATACTCGGACATATGGGGGATGATGCCGTTGCCGCATATTCAATTGTAAATGTTGTGAGAAATCTGGGAACGGTTATGTGTTACGGGATAGGAAGTGCCTCGGGAATAATCGTCGGTCAGATACTCGGAGAAGGTAATCGGGATGAGGGAATAAAGGCGGGTCATGCCTGTCTGAGACTGTCGGTTGTAACAGGAATTATTGGAGGACTGATCGTACTGGCGCTGATGCCGGTAACATTCAGGTTTGTTTCGCTAAGGGAAACGGCACTTGATTACCTGAAGTTTATGCTGCTGATCAATATTTACTATGTTTTGGGTACTGCGGTTAATACCACACTTATTGCGGGAGTATTCAGAGCCGGTGGAGACAGCCGCTTCGGATTTATGTGCGATCTGATCGATATGTGGGTATACGCGGTGCCGCTGGGGCTGATCGCGGCCTTTGTCCTAAAGCTCCCGGTTAAGTGGGTGTATTTCCTGTTATGCACCGATGAATTTGTGAAATGGCCATGGGTTTTTAAGCATTTTTATTCGTATAAGTGGGCACAGAATATAACAAGAGAGGAGACAGGCTGACACAGGCTGTCGTATTGTTTTTTGATGGACGAAATGCTATTATTAATATTTGAAGTACTGTAAAAACAGAGGGTGCACGGTATGAATGAAAATCAACTGAAAAAGCATATGTCGCCGCTTGCTGCGCTTGCATTTTCCATAGGCACAAGCATCGGATGGGGCTCCCTTGTTGTAACATGTAATACATATCTGGCAGGTGCCGGACCGGCAGGCAGTGTGCTGGGCCTTATCATCGGCGCAGTAGCAATGCTTATTATCAGCCGGAGCTACACATATCTGATGAGGATGTATCCCGAGGCAGGAGGAGCATACAGTTACTCCAAAGAAGTGCTGGGATACGACTACGGATTTCTGTCAGCATGGTTTCTGGCCATGACGTATCTGGCGATACTATGGGCCAATATCACATCACTTCCTCTCTTCGGGCGTATATTTCTGGGGGGACTGTTCAAGGTAGGAAAACTTTATACGATTTTCGGATATGACGTTTATTTCGGTGAAATACTTCTGTCGATTGCGGCTACGGCAGTGGCTACACTTATCTGCGCCAATTTCAAGCGTGCGGTTGATACGGTTATGGTTGTTCTCGCCGGAATACTTATACTTGGAATAGCGGTTTGCTTTGTGTCGGCACTGTCCGGCGGAGGCATTGTGGGAAAGCCCTATTTTATCGAAGATACAAATGCCGTAAAGCAGATTGTGGAGATAGCCGTTATCTCACCATGGGCTTTTATCGGGTTTGAGAATATCTCGCATTTTACTGAGGAGTTTACATTCGACAGACGAAAGCTTGGCAGGATTTTTACAGTATCGGTAACAATAACGCTTGCCTTGTATATAATGATTACTCTTATGTCCGTTACCGCATATCCCGACAGGTATTCAAACTGGACTGAGTATATTGCGGATATCGGCAATCTTAGCGGAATAGAAGCTCTTCCGCCTTTTTATGCGGCACATTACTATATGGGAGACAGTGGTGTGTATATACTGATGCTTGTCCTGCTGTCCCTTGTCATCACAAGCCTTTTTGGCAACATAAGTGCTATCGGCAGACTGTTTTATTCTCTGTCCAAGGACAGGGTTTTGCCGGGGAAACTGGACAGGATATACGATAACGGGATTCCGAAGAGGGCTGTTGTGCTTGTTGGGGCTGTATCATTAATTATTCCCTTTGTGGGAAGAACAGCAATAGGCTGGATTGTGGACGTAACCACGATAGGAGCGACTATTATCTATGCACTTACCTGTGCTTCTGCGGTTAAACTTGCAAAGGATTCGGGAGATAAGAACGAGGCGAGGTTTGGTTATATCGGACTTGTCCTGATGGCGGTATTCGGCAGTTACCTGCTTATTCCCGACATTGTAACGAGAAGCACGATCTCAAAGGAAACATTCCTGCTGTTCATAGTATGGAGTGTTCTCGGCTTTGCGTATTTCAGGTACATATTGAAGAGAGATACAGAGAAACGTTTCGGCTCATCGGCCATAGTATGGGTAGCGCTTATGAGCCTTGTCTTTTTTGTGGCGTTTGTGTGGATGAAACAGTCGATGCTTGCTACGGATGACTCCACCAAGGCGGCTGTTCTCGAGCATTATGAGAGCATTGCGGAGGCCGACAGCGTTGAAGCTGCGGAAGTAGAGGCGTTTATTGAAAGCCAGTTCGCTATGAGGGAGAACATCACGACAAATGTTGTGTTCATCACCATGATCGTTTTTGCGTTTGTCCTTGCCGTAATGCTTACCAATCATACATATATGTCGAAACGATCCCTCGAAAGCGAGATGAGAGCCAATACCGATTCCATGACGGGAGTCAGGAACAAGCATGCCTATTTTGTCCGGGAGAAGGAGATCAACGAAACGATTCTTGCGGGAACCGTCAGGAATTTTGCGATTGTCGTCTGCGATCTAAACGGCCTGAAAAAGGTCAACGATACACTCGGACACAAGGCAGGGGATGAATACATCATTGCGTCCGCAAGGATGATCGGAGAGATATTCCAGCACAGTCCTATATACAGAGTGGGGGGAGACGAATTCCTGGTGATCGTATCCGGAAGGGATTACAGCATCAGGGGAGAACTTATGCGTATATTGCATGAGAGATCCAAAGACCATATAACAAACGGCGGCGCTGTTGTTTCGGGCGGTATCTCGGATTATATCCCCGACATTGATTTTGAGGTCAATAACGTCTTCAACAGAGCCGACAAGAAGATGTATGAAGAAAAGAAACTCTTAAAGAGTCTTGGAGCCGCGTCAAGAGATGATGAGGCACAGACCGTACCTGAGAACACTTCCGTATCATCGCTTCCTGAGGGATTCATAGATGAGAGTGTTATTCTGAATGTCAGAAGAAGCATTCTGATCGTTGATGATGAACTGATCAACCAGCAGCTTCTCGGCAACATGATCGAGGATGATTACGAAGTGCTGTACGCTTCGGACGGTGAGGATGCACTTGAAAAACTGGTTGAGCACAGGGAAGATATTGCCCTTGTAATGCTTGACATTATGATGCCCAAAATGGGAGGAGTGGAACTCCTTGGCAGACTGAAGGAGGATCCGGAGTTCAGGATCATACCGGTTATTGTACTGACATCGGATCAGAACTCCGAAGTGGAATGCTTAAAGCTTGGTGCGGCTGATTTTATCCCCAAACCTTATCCGCTGCCTGAGGTTATCAAGGCGAGAATCAACAAGTGTATAGAGCTCTATGAAGACAGGAGTATTATTAGCTCCACTCAGAGAGACAGCCTTACGAATCTGTTTACTACCGATTATTTCCAGCGCAACGTCAAACTGTTCGACCAGCATTATCCGGACAATCCAATGGATGCGGTTGTTGTTGATATCAACAGATTCCATATGATCAACGAGCGGTACGGCAAAGCTTTCGGCGACATGCTGCTTAGACGTGTAGGTGAGAGGGTACGGCAGCAGGCCAGAAAGCTCGGAGGTGTTACCTGCCGTCAGAGTGCCGACGTATTCTGTCTGTACACACCCCATTCTGATGATTATACGGATGTTCTGGAACGACTGTCCGACAAGCTTTGCGACGGGCTGGAACTTCCCGACGGAATGGATACATCCGTTTCCGACCGGATCGTACGCCTGAGGCTGGGAGTCTACTATAACGTGGACAAATCCATAGATATAGAAAGACGCTTTGACCGTGCCAAGATGGCTGCAAGTAATGTACGGGGCGACTACATAAATGCCATAGGCAGATACGATGAGGATATGCACAAGGAGATGATGTTCAGGGAGCGTCTTCTTGAGGACTTCAGAGCCGGACTTGATAACAGGGATTTTACCGTGTACTTCCAGCCGAAGTTTGATATCAGGCATAAGAAGCCCATCCTCTCAAGTGCGGAAGCTCTTGTGCGTTGGATTCATCCGGAACTTGGTATGATAAGTCCGGGACTGTTTATACCGCTTCTTGAGGAACACGGACTGATCCTGGAGCTCGACCGGTTTGTATGGAACGAGACTGCGGAATATATCAGAAAATGCAAGGATGACTGCGGATTTTCCGTTCCTATATCGGTTAATGTGTCGAGAATAGATATGCTGATGCCGGATCTTAAGGGTATATTCAAGGAGATCATGGAGAGATTTTCTCTTACGGCCGATGATATCATTCTTGAGATCACCGAGAGCGCTTACACCGGAGATTCGGAGCAGATCATTTCCATGGCGGGTGAGCTCAGGGGCATGGATATGGGATTTCGGATCGAGATGGATGATTTCGGAACAGGCTATTCGTCTCTGGGTATGCTGTCCAATCTTCCCATAGACGTGTTAAAGCTCGATATGTCCTTTGTTAGAAATGCATTCGGCGAAAATCGGGATATGAGGATGATAGAGCTTATCATAGATATTGCCGATTATCTGAATGTGCCTGTGATTGCGGAGGGTGTTGAAACCGAAGAGCAGTATCTGACCCTTAAAGCAATGGGATGTGATATTGTCCAGGGTTATTATTTCTCCAAACCCCTTCCGAAAGAGGAATTTACACCGCTCCTTGAGGAAAGAAGCCATATAAAAATGCCTCAGCTGCCTGAGGAGCGCAGGAATCACACAAGCATCTCCAAGGCTCTTACAAATGATTTTGAACGCATTTACAATATTGATACCTTGTCAGACTGCTACCTTGAATTCTATTCGGGACCGAGAGGCGAACTGCAGCTTAAGGCCGACGGCTCGTCGTTCTATGAAACCGGCATAGGAGAGATAACAAAGCATGTGGCGGATGAGGATCGGGAGAGACTTCTGGCAACTCTTGCAAAGGATAATCTTGTGCAATGGGCAGGATCGTCGGAGGTTTGCGAGATACTGTACAGTAAGAAAATTAAGAATGAACTGCAACCATATGTAATGCGTACTATTCATACAAGAAACAGAGATGAAAATCATGTGGTAATAGGAATATCGCCACAGAAAACCGGCGGAAAAGTTTATTCATGATTTATCTTGTAACCCGTGTGAATATATTTTATAATAACTGTCGGACAAAGGCGTCATGGATTATTTCATGACGCTTTTTTAAGCAAAAATTCCGGAAGGAGACTGCAATGAAAAAAGAAGACATACTGAGCATGATCGACGAAGAGGGAGTGGAGTTCATAAGGCTCCAGTTCACTGATATCTTCGGAAAACTTAAGAATATAGCGGTTACACCCGGACAGATGAGCAAGGTGTTTGCCAACAGGTATTCTTTTTACGGAGCTGCTGTTTACGGTAACAGATATGACCTTGATGACAAGCTGTATCTGTATCCGGATCTCGACACTTTCAGGATACTTCCGTGGAGACCCCAGCAGGGCAAGGTTGCCAAGATATACTGTGACATTCATCTTGAGGACGGCACTCCTTTTGAAAATGCGCCCAGATACATATTAAGGAAAACGGTTGAAAAAGCGAAGGAGTCCGGATACAGTCTGATAGTCGATCCGGAGTGTGAATTCTTCCTGTTCCACACAGATGAAAACGGGCTTCCCACCACTACCTCCCATGAGCTGGCTGAATACATGGATGTAGGACCTGTGGACTTCGGTGAAAACGCAAGAAGAGATATAGTTCTGATGCTTGAGGAGATGGGTTTTGAGATAGAGTCATCTCATCATGAGCATGCTCCTGCGCAGCATGAAATTGATTTCAAAGAGGACGATGCATTTGTAATGGCGGATTCCATACAGACCTTCAAGTTTGCGGTCAGATCCATCGCCAAGAGATTCGGATTGTATGCAACATTTATGCCCATGCCGCGTCAGGGTGTTGCCGGCTCGGGAATGCATATACGGCTGAGACTTATGAAGGACGGAAAAAATGTTTTCATGAATTCTGACGGAATGCCTTCGGATGAGGCAATGTGGTTCGCCGGCGGAATAATGGAGCATGCGAGAGGGCTTGCTGCCATCGCCAATCCGACGGTCAACTCATACAAGCGTCTACTGTCGGGACTTGATGCGCCCTATATGATCAACTGGGCATCAAAGGGAGAAAAGGCACTCGTTAATATTGAAACGGAACCGGATGATGTCAAGGTCGAGATGCGGTTCCCCGACGGTGCGGCCAATCCGTATCTGCTCTTTGCCACATGCTTTGCAGCGGGGCTTGACGGGCTAAACCGGAAGGTTTCTCCGGGAGAAGAGATGACTGCTGCAGGCGCCGGCTCATTCGGACATCTTCCCGATGATCTTAAGGAAGCTTTGGATGAACTTCAAAAAGATGATGTCGTAAAAAATGCTTTAGGCAGTGATTTTACGGATATCTACACTAAGATCAAAGGTGATGAATGGCATGATTTTATCTCTGAGGTAACAGAGTGGGAAATTCGTAATTATCTGGCAAAACTGTAAGATTCGTAAGGAGATCCGATGGGCGCGATAATCGTGGCAATGCCCAAACATGAAGACTCGGAACGGATCGTATCTATCATCAGACAGAGCGGGATAGGAGAGGATACCCTTATATGTTCTTCGGGTTCTGAGATACTGCGCAGGATCGAAGATATGGACATAAGTCTGATCATATGTACCCGTAAGCTTAAGGATATGGGGTATGAGGAACTGCACGGGTATCTTCCGCCGAAGCTTAATATGCTGCTTCTGACAAAAGATATACAGTTAGGTCTGTATTCGAGCAATATAATCGTTCTTCAGATGCCCTTTAGGACATCTGATCTTGTTAACAGCGCCCGAATGCTGCTGCCCGAAGCGCTGCAAAAAGGGCGAGGCAGAGCGCCTTCAAGATCGGCACTTGACAAGCAGACAATAGACAGGGCGAAGATGCTTCTCATGGCAAGAAACAACATGACCGAGCCGGAGGCATACAGGTATCTTCAGAAGAACAGTATGGATATGGGAAGGACTCTAAGCGAAACTGCGCACATGATCATTTCCATGATCGATGAATAAAGGCATTGACTCTTAGGAAAAGGCAGGAAAAATCATATGGTTAAGATTAATGACAATTACAACAGACTTGAGGGAAGTTATCTGTTTTCTACGATAGCAAAGAAAGTTTCTGCTTTTACGGAAAAACATCCCGACAAGAAGGTTATTAGACTTGGGATAGGTGATGTTACAAGGCCGCTTCCGAAGGCTGTCATATCGGCGCTTCATTCGGCTGTGGATGAAATGGCAGACGAGAGTACATTTAGGGGATACGCGCCTGATAAAGGGTATGATTTTCTGCGCAGGACAATATGTGAAAATGATTTCCGGTTAAGAGGCTGCGATATAGACGAGGATGAGATATTTGTATCCGACGGGGCAAAACCGGATTCGGGGAATATTCAGGAGATATTCTCGACTGACTCATCGGTTGCTGTGTGTGATCCGGTATACCCGGTGTATGTTGATTCTAATCTGATGGCGGGAAGGCAGATCTCATATCTGCCCTGTGAAGCACAAAACGGCTTCAAACCACGGGTTCCGGACAGGGAATACGATATTATCTATATATGTTCTCCGAACAATCCTACCGGAAGTGCGCTTACGAAGGCGGAACTTCAGCAGTGGGTTGATTATGCGGCCGGGTGCGGTGCTGTGATAATCTTTGATGCGGCTTATGAGGCTTATATCAGTGAGGAAGATGTGCCTCACTCCATATACGAATGCAAAGGCGCAAAAGAATGTGCCATAGAACTTCGTTCTTTTTCAAAAAATGCGGGATTTACAGGTCTTCGCCTTGGATATGCGGTAGTGCCGAAGGAACTTGTAAGAGGAGGGGTATCACTCAATTCACTGTGGGCAAGAAGGCATGCCACCAAATATAACGGAGCTCCGTATATAGTCCAGCGTGCGGGAGAGGCTGTCTATTCCGAAGAGGGAAAGAGGCAGGTAAGGGAGCTTGTTGACTATTATATGGGAAATGCGTCCTATATA
>DEEW01000102.1:7219-11352 GCA_002350465.1 Lachnospiraceae bacterium UBA2868 | reverse complement strand
GCAGCCACCTTTGCTATCTGGTCGCATATGACCTTTGCCCGCTCCGGATCTTCATCGTTTACGATTATCTTGATAAATCGTGTATTAGTAGGGTTTTCAACTTCCACCTTCTTCTCGAGCTCCTCATAGTCTTCAGGGAGCGACAGATAATCTATGACTTTCTCCAAAACCGGCCTGTCCTTTGTTACGATCAGATAATCCTGGGTCAGGTTCGCACCGGTCTGCAGATCCGCAAGGCTTGTTATAGACGTACTCTTGGTCAGAACATACAGCAGTGCGTTTGACTCATAGAGGGGATTTACAAAGAAAAATCGGTAACAAAAAGCGATCACGGCTGCAAGAATTGCTGATATGAGTATAATCTTCCACGATGTAAAAAGCGAAAACGCCAATTCCCGCAGGTCAATCTCTATTTCATCGTTATTGTTCAGTCTTTCATCATTCATTGTTATCAGAGGTTATCAATTTCCGTATTAATAGGAAGCCTACTTCCTATTATTATCCATAATCGGTTTATTATAGGCACTTTACTTCCTTTTTGTCAAATCGTTTCGGAAGTATACTTCCTATTACTTCGGATGACGCCCCAAATGAGCGTATTGAGGCAGATAAAACTTTTAAGAATAGTGACGAGGAATGATATGTTAATTTCAGATCCTAAAATAATAGGCGACAAACTTTTAAAAATGCGAAAAGATAAGAATCTGTCCCAGGAAGAGACAGCCTGGCGGGCCGGGATATCGCCCCGTGCATACGCTTCAATAGAGCGTGGAGAAACTCAGACACGGATTGAAACATTTGTTAAGATATGTGAGGTTTTCTCGGTGACTCCCGATGATATTCTCGCTGAAGATAAAAAAGCATCCCCACTGGAAAATCCCGTGGAAATGCTGAATAAACTAAATGACACAGAGCGCGAAACAGCCCTTCAATTACTGAATGTATATATCAGATCAATTGTAGATCCTTCCAAATAATCAAATCGGATCACATCGCCCCTTCATCCCCTGCCACCAGCAGGCGGATCGTCTTGAATACCAGTTTGATATCAAGGGACATTGACCACTCGTCTATGTACTTTGTGTCAAGCTTTACAACCTCTTCGAAATCGGTAATAAGGGATCTTCCGGATATCTGCCACAGGCCTGTGATTCCAGGCTTGCAGGTAAGTCTCGCACGATGATGGTATTCATATTTTTCCCACTCATCAACTGTCGGAGGCCTCGTTCCCACAAGCGACATTTGACCCAGAAGTACGTTGAAGAACTGTGGAAATTCGTCTAAGCTGTGTTTCCGAAGAAATGCCCCGATTCCGGTATGCTTCACGCCGTTTTCATCGACTGTGTTACCGATAACTCTCGGATCAAAATCAAGCTTAAACATCATACCGTCTTCATTACGGTTCATGTTCTCAAGTTCTGATTTTTGTGCATCCGCACCCACGTGCATCGTCCGTAATTTGTACATACGGAATTTTCTGCCGTTTTTTCCGATCCTCTCCTGGGTATATATGACAGGCCCCGGGGACTGCTTCTTTATCATCGGACCGCATATGGCAATTATGACAAGTGCCATAATGCTTCCCACAAGACCGCCGGTTATATCCATCAGCCTTTTTATTGCATGCTCATGAGCATGCAAGTATCTCTCCGCAGCTGTCAGAACAGTGATGCCCGCGATCCTGTTACCGAAGGGATGACTTCCCATGTGTCTCAGACCAGACACCGCAAAGTGCACCGTAACCGTCATCTTTCTGCACTCTTCCATCAGTTTGTCTATTCGCGGAGTAATCTTCTCGCAGTCAATGAATACCGAATCGATCCACTCTCTACAGATGTAATCTCCCGCTTCTTCTATATTGCAGACAACAGGTACACCGCAGACCTCACTTCGTTTGTCACGCTTTGTAAACACTATTCCGGTAACCCTGTACGTATCCCCATGATTTTCCGTAAGGGTCCTGATCGTCTCCTCCGCAAGTGCCGGATCGACTACAGCAAGCATAGACAGCTTGTTTGAATCATTTATCCTGGTATGATTAAGCACATATTTCCATGAAATTCTCGTAAGATAGGATATCAGGACATGTAGAATAAAAGTCAGAAACAGCAGAATACGTGAATACTCTGCTCCGGCTTTCTGGGCGTACATATACACTACCGAAAGGGCAAATACTAGAATGCAGGTTTTCAGCGTTTCCACAAACTCCGTGAAAAATCCGCGCTTTAGTACGTTGTGCATCGAATTGATCGACATCACCACCACGAAGTCAATGAGAAAGAGCACAAATCCAAGTTCCCTGTACAAACCTTCCGAATACAGAACTTCACGGAACCTCAGCCACATAGCCAGCACATACGCTATTTGGAGGCTTATCTCTTCCACTATTATAAAATCAAGATGTTTTGTCCATTCCTGCCGGTATCGTTTGTACATGATTATTTCCCGTAATAACTCCCGTAATATTTACCGTAGTACTTGCCATAATATTTACCGTAATACTTGCCGCCGATCTCAACCTTATTTAGTACCACTCCGAGAATATTGCAGTCTGCTTTCTGGAGCTGCTCCACAACTCTTTGGGCAAAATTGCGGCTGATGGTTCTCGGCTCCATAACCACCACTGCACCGTCACACTCCTTGGCGACTATGGCGCTGTCTATTACACTGCCAAGAGGCGGCGTGTCGATAATGATATAGTCAAACTGGCCCCGCAGTGTTTCAAGTGCAGTCCTGAATCTCTTTACTCCGAGAAGTTCTGCCGGATTAGGCGGTACCGCTCCCGTCGGAATCAGGAATAATCTAGGGATATTGGTCTTGAATATGCACTCTTCAAGCGGCTTTCTGCCTGCTAAGAAATAGGCAAGCCCGCCTGTTGCCTTGGACATCTGATAGCGCCCGTTGAGCACGGATTTACGCATATCGGCGTCAATAAACAGCACCCTTTTTCCTGCCTCTATCATTGAAATCGCAAGATTAAACGATACGGATGATTTTCCCTCTCCCGGAACACAGCTTGTAAAAGCGATAGTCTTGACATCATCTCCGCAAAAATCAATATTTGTACGGAGTGTTTTGAACGCCTCGCTTAAGCGAAAATCAAGGGTGATCTTTCTATTTATGGTTATTAGGTTCCGGCTCTCGTTTGTCTCCCCCGCCATTTATCTGACCCTCCTGTTATTTTCAAAACTGTCGTGAGTTTCTCCAAGTATGCTGTCTGCTTCCCTGAGTTCAACAGCCTGCGGAGCCTGGGGCTCGACTATCTCGCCTGTATTATCCACAGCTGCAGAAATCGCTTTGACTTCCTTTTCTATCTTTGATGCATCCGATAGAGTTTCTGTCATTACAACGTGGGAATGTGAAGAAACCTTCTTTTTCTTCTTGCTTGCGGATTTATTTCTGACAAGTTCCTCGTCAAGTACAGGGATTGATCCAAGAACCGACAGTCCCAGATATTTTTCAACATCATCGGGATTTTTGATCGTATCATCCATTATGAATACAATAATGATTATCATAACGGCTACCGCTCCTCCGAGTACTCCTCCGATAAGCGTATTTCTGATAGTTTTGGGACTTGATATTTCTGTAGGGAGATTTGCCTCCTCAACGACGTTAACCGCTTCCGTATTCATAACGTTTGCGATATGCTCGGATGCCGATTTTCTGATCCCGTCCGCCATCGCCCTTGCCATGTACGGATCGGTGTCTTCTGCGGTTATCGAAACGATACGTGTATCTGTAGGAACCGATACCGTGATCTTCTTTTTGAAATCATCGTTATCAATATCTATACCGAGTTCCGCCTTTACTTCCTCAAGCACCGGGCGGCTCGTGACAAGTTCCTGATAGTCCTTGGTAAGCTGTGTTCCGGACTGAAGATCGCTGTAGGTAAGGGACTCGGAATTCTGTCTGTTTATAACATAGATTTTAGTTGTGGATTCATACTTTGGAGTAATCAGAAAGAAACATACAAGATATGTTGCGGCTGCAAAAACAAGCGTACTTACTATCACTATCCATATCTTGGATAGTACAACCCCTGCCAGTTCGAGAATGTCTATTTCCAGAACATCCTCTCCGTCATTTACGGCACGACGATCCTGTTCCATTTTTTCCCCCTATTCCCCTAC
>DEEW01000102.1:6626-7175 GCA_002350465.1 Lachnospiraceae bacterium UBA2868 | reverse complement strand
GACAGAATTCTTGACGGATTAACCGAAAAGAGCCTGTCATGATAATCCTCTCCGTATTTTTTCGCAATATACTTCGAAGCCTTTGCAAGTTCAGGCGCTCTGTGCCCTACCCCGTGAGCATCAGTCGCCACAAAATGAACCATTTGATTCTTTAGAAGCTTTTTTACAAACCTTCTTATCCTGAAGTTCCCCTTAAGTGCCTCAGCATTGATCTGAACATAAGCACCCTTCTCGATAAGACCGTCCACAAAATCAATATCGCCCACAAGATTCTCATATCTTTCTATATGGGCAATTATCGGAAGATATCCCGCATTGATCAGGTTTGTAATGCCATCTTCTATAGAATGTTTATCAAGTGTAAAACCAAACTCCGTTAGCACATAATCGGAGCCTGCCATTGTTAATACCGTTCCGTCCTCAAGCCACGATATGGCGCTGGGATAGTAATACACTTCACAGCCGAGATACAGCTCTATCCTGCCTGCCTTTTCGTCACCCTGCGCCACCCTGCGCAGCTTGTCAAAACGCTCCCGGATCGTATCAACG
>DEEW01000102.1:2762-6593 GCA_002350465.1 Lachnospiraceae bacterium UBA2868 | reverse complement strand
ATCAACGCCCGCTTCCATATACCCCTTATGGTAATGGGGCGTAAGGATAGCCCGTCTGATTCCTTCGTCATACATTACGCGAAGCATTGCAACAGACTTATCCATGTCTCTTGCTCCGTCATCAACTCCCGGAATCACATGGCAATGAATATCGGTAAGTCCGGTCATCTCAGTGAAGCGTAGCCTTTCCTGCTGATGTATTTGCTCCTGCGGATGCATTAAGTTCCACGATTGAAACTGTTCCGAATGAAGGAGCCATGAAGCCTACATATCCGTTTCTTATAGTACAGGGAACGATAATTGTTTTTCCGTTAGGAAGCAGAATGTATGCAAACACATTTGTTGCCCCGTTCTTTAAGCCTGCTGCCGCAAGAAGAACCGGAACCTCACCGCCCTTGTAGTTTGCAGGTGCTTCGATTGTTATCGTACCTTTAACGCTGGGAACCATGCCAAGGGATGCCGCATTACTGGAAATAAATGATCCTAATGACGTCAGCTCCTTCTGAGTCGGAACCTTGATAGATGCCACAGATGCACTTGTAGATCCCGGAACAACTATTGATACGACTCCTGCCTGAGGGCTCGGAGCAGCGAAAGCTGTCGATGAAATTGCAAGCGTAAGGGCTGCGGTTAATGCTGCTAATGTTTTGATTTTTCTCATTGGTCTCCTCCTTTGATAAGACACCGCCTACTCGGCCGGTGTGTAAAATCTGTCGACTATAAGTTGTTTTAGAGCATCTTCGTCAACGATGTAACCCATTTCATATTCATAATCTTCTATTTCACCGGGCTCTATGCGTTTCATCTCTCCCGGAACAGAAACTATATCTTTGTCGGACAGTTCCAGATCAAGCAGCAGCTTTGCCAGGTAAGTCATCTCATCTATCGTAAGGTTCGTCTTGACCTTGTCCGCCTCACTGTTATACAGAGCTATTGGATATGTAATGTTTTCAGCCGTCCTGGCCTTAACCGCGGGGAAGAGTTTCTTGAGGTACATGACCTGCCTCTTCATCCTTCCCATTGCACTGTCATCTATGCCGGTATCTCTTCTTGCCACAAATATGACTGCATCCTTATTAAGAAGAAGATAATCCTTCGTTCCGGCTTTCATCTTCGGATTCCACTTTGTCAGATCCTCGGGTATGTCTACCGTAATTCCCCCTAGAGAATCATTGATATCGGGTATAGCCGTAATATCAACCGATACATATCTGTTTATAGGAACACTGTACAGCAGATTGCTCACTGCGTCCACCACGGCCTCGTTTGTCCTCTCGCCCTGGGTTCCGAAACTGTGCTGTATCGCTATAGGCCCTTTCTTGACCGTTGCAACCTCGTCATTAAGATCAAGCACTTTTATGGAAGCCACGGTATCTCTCGGAATGCTCATGAAGCTTACTGTCTTCTTGACCGCATCTACCGTCCCGAGAACTATCGTATCTGCCTGATACGGATTGGCGTCGGTATCTTTGTCGCCCTTTAGCCCGTAATCGTCTATGCCCATAACGAGGATATTTATCAGGTTGTCGTTGTATCTGTATTTCTTCCCATTATAGGTTATGGTCACGTCTTCCTGATACTTTTTGGTCTGCGACTTTTCAGGAGCCTCATCAAGCTCGTTGATCTTATGCACCGAAATACCTGCCGCCTCACTCGCTTGAAACATATCGGCGGTAAGATATGTAGCCCGCTGCCACTTGTGAAGAAGGAGCACGATTACTATACCGAGTATCCCTATTATAATAAGAAGCGTTATGAGCAATGCCTTAACCCATTCGGGCACTCTGCTTTTTTCTGTAGTGTCTTTCCTTCCCACTTCTTAACCTTTATGCCCCCTAAGAGCTACTTTTGTTAGATTCGTCTCAATATCTTACTTCGTCCAGAACGCCGTACACGAACAGACGCTTACTCTCATCATCACAATGTGTCACGAGTCCGATCACATGATCCCCGAAGGAGGGTCTGGCTTCTTCCCTGAAGTTTGCGGACAGATCCCTTATGGCCTCCAATCCATCAAAGAATTCCCCAAACTGCGCCGGATCGTTAAAATCATATGCCAGAAGCATATTGTCGGCAGAGCCTGTGAAGCAGGCGTATATCCTGTATTTTAGCTCCGCATCGGATAAATATATGTTAATGTATTGATTTTCTTCGAAAAAATCAGAATCCCTGAATCTGTGCAGGCCGGCAAACATAGTGCCGTCTTCGGGATTGTGCCCGTATATAAGTGTCAGCGGGTCCGAAAAATCATCCGAATTCATGGAGTCGGTGATAATCATTCCTTTATCATCGGGATTCCCGTGTATGTCATGGGTGAAGTAGAAAGGTTCCTCGGCATTCTCGCAGTAGGCGATAGGATAATCTATTCCACCTCCGGGTATTTCTATCCATGCATATACATCGGCACACTCGGCTGATGCACTCTCAAGTCCTGTTTCGTGCTCAGGTTCTCCCGAGCTTTCATATAATCCATACCAGCCGGAAGGTCTTGTTGCAACAGTTTCCTCTTCCGGGGTATTATTTTCAATCTGCTCGAAAATCGCGGGATCAATTTTGCCAGTTCCCGCTTCCGAACTCTGCTGCCCGCCATCAGCGACAGGCATCCCGCCGTTTTTTTCCTCTCCTATTATATAGGTAATTAATGCTATCATCGCAGCTATAATGACGAGCGCTGCTATTATCGCAACAACTATCCCCTTGTTTGTACCTTTATCCAACTATCTATTCCCTGACCACGTTTATTATATTCTGGGTGGTCTCATTTTCATCGTCATCATAACTGGTATTCTTGATCTTCAATACCATATGTTTTATCTTGGCATCTTCGGTAACGTTACGCTTCTCTTCCTTCGTAAGCATTGCCCATTTATCGGCCGTATATCCCACATCGACCATGTCAGATCCGCACTCTTTACAATAATACGTATCCTGTCTGCCGCTGTGCGTTGCGACGCTGCTGCATTTGTAGCATACATACACTTTTTTTATATCGTCATCCGAATCGTACTCTGCATCTTCGTACTCATCGTCTTTTGTATCGTCTTCCGGATCTTCTCCGGACTCTGTTGTTTCTTTGTGCTCCGTTGCTTCTTCGGTCTCTACGGACGTCCCTTCTTCGGACTTGGCTTCCGCTTCTTCCAAATCGGATTCATGTGAGGTTTCTCTCTCTTCATGCTCCGACTTAGGAATATCGCATGTTATTTCTCGTTCGGAATCCGTACCATCAGCAATAGCATCTGTTTTGTTATTATCAATAACGTCAGTTATTTCATCGTCCTCTGAAAACTTCCCTGCAATGATTTTTGCCCTCTCGTCATCTCCCATTGCATTCCATGCAGAGGATTCAATTCCGCAAGACTCGATTATGCCGCCGCACCTGGGGCATACGCCGGTCACGTTCTCGACAAGATCAACGTATTTGCAGTTTTCACAGCATCCGATGTACATACTTTCCCCTGTAACAAGCCCTTACAAAGATTTATTCTAAAATGATTTACATAACTTGTCAACATATTTATGTGATATTGTAATAAGATATTAAAGTGAGAAATTGTAACAGGATGTAACGGGATTGAGGTTTGGCAATGACACTGATTCAGCATGACCCGTCAAAATTACGTTGACCGTACTGGTCGTTATTCATTTTATAACCATATTATATCTTATAAGACCTTTTCAAATTTCCCTGCCTGTATATATCTTTGAGTGAGAATTTCCATTTTGATGGCAAACTATATGTTTTGACATTATATTTCCAATATGGTATCATTTATTTCACTTTTGGAATTTCTCTAACCGGGAGGCCTATCATATGGAAAAGAATGAGAAGAC
>DEEW01000102.1:831-2737 GCA_002350465.1 Lachnospiraceae bacterium UBA2868 | reverse complement strand
AATGGCGTGGCTCTCAAGAAATTTGGAGGTCTCTCATATGGAAAGCAAGGAGAAGAAGGCCAAAGAGGGTATTCAACTGACGATTATTGAGGCTATTGAATCCTTAATGGACGAGAATAAGATCAATCAGGCAGCCCTTGCCCGTAAGATCAACATGGGGCCGGCACAGCTTAGCAAGTGTTTAAACCGGAAAGGTAATAATTATATCGGGATTGACGCATTAATNNAAGAGTCTCTGACTACTTCAAAGTCCCGGTAGATCAGCTCCTTGGCCGTTCAATGATAAAAGCTGCGGAAAAACCCCGGTCGAATGCAGATATCTGCCGTCAACTGATTAATCTGACAGAGACCAACACGGTCAATATAATAAACGGGAGTATCGAGGAAGATACTTACCAGCCAAACAAAGAGGCGTCCGATGACCCGGCAAATTCATTCCGATATGAGAAGAAAAAGAACTCATACAAGATGTTTTATTTTTCAAACTACCGACCTCTTCCTGATATGAAGAGTCTGAGTAAGGCGGAGAAAAGAAAAATCGAATCCGAGCTTAATGCCAACGGTCTGTACTATCCGAAACGCATCGAGATCAATGCCTTCATTGAGTATTATCTAAAGCTCCGGGATCTGTACAAAAAAGGTGAACTCCCTCCGGCGTTTTTTGAACAGGCTGTAGAGGATCGTTTGAACCAGATGAGGTATTAACAGAAGGTTTTGATAGCGGTCGTTATTGTATTATTCGACCCGTAAACCTAAGATTTTTGTTGATTTTTTAAGGGTATTCGCATATAATATAGTCAACAGAAACAATGTTTCTATTGGGCTGGTCGTAAGACCCAGGTCCTACCTAATCGGGGAAGTTCCCCGCTTTTTTCATATCATATGCTGTGAGGTAATCCCCTTGAAGGAATTAAGCATTTTCATAGATGAGTCCGGCGATTTCGGAGAGTATGAGGCACATTCCCCGTATTACATAATCACCATGGTCTTCCATGATCAAAGCAANNATTATTCGACCCGTCGTTCTTCTCCTCCGAAAGCAAACGCCTGTTTATAAACGTTTCTTCTCTATACCTTTACTTATGAGCGGTCCGGTATGTATGTATTCTACATCCGGATTCATATACTTCATACTCTCATCAAGCCTCTTAATATTTTCGGAAATATTATCCTTCTGAAATAAAAACGCTTAATTCACTCATAAAAAAATGACGGGAAATTACAATGATTATTTCAAGCTGGGTGTTGTCGTTTTGAGTAAAATGATGTATTATTTTTGTACACTGGGGCTTTAACAGGCCGCAGCATGTTAGCAGGAGGGGGATATGCAATCAGATTTAGTAATAAAAGAGAATGAGTTGATCGACCCATCAGACTATCCTGAAGACCAGCGCAGTCTGGTAGAGGATTTTAATGCACGTATACGGCGTTTGACGGGTATCATTACCGGGATCGGAAAAGAATATCATACAATCTGGGTCATAAACGCTACCACAAAGAAGATGTATCTGTACCGTTCAACCGGAGAAAACACGAATCGTGACGCGGTGGAACTGGGATTCCGCTTCGACAATTATGACCGTTTTATTGACGAATATGTCGACCGATGCGTGATAAACAGCATAGAGAGCATCCAGAGGGATGTTAAACTGGATGTCGTGTTTTCACGGATCAAAGACGGTGATCTCTTTTCACTTGATTATATGCGCCTGGCCGATGACGGGAATATGTCCTATCACCAGATGGCTTTCGCGCTGGCCGGACAACCGGGAGAAACTGAGAATTTCATTCTGGCCTTCCGGGATATTGACAAATCCATTCGCAAGCATATTTCCGATAAGCGCTATTTAAGAGAGCAGTTGGATATCGTGGAGACCTTAAGCCGCGATTACTACAATATCTTCAA
>DEEW01000102.1:0-724 GCA_002350465.1 Lachnospiraceae bacterium UBA2868 | reverse complement strand
GACGGTTATGTTACAAAAGGTATGGAGGGTGCCGGCGAAAAGGTATATTCCTACGATGTGCTCTATAAACAGTACGTTAAGGATCGTGTATATTCCGAGGATCAGGAGTGGATGTATGATGCCATATCTCTTGACACGGTCAACAGAAAGCTTTTGGACAACTCGGAGTATGTTTCCAGTTACCGTGTCATGGATAACGGTGAAGTGCATTATTATCAGTTTACTTATATCCTCATCAACGCCAATATCACCAACAGCGCTATGCTGGCCGGCTTTAAGAACGTAGACGACATCGTGGCCTCGGCAAAAGAGCGACAGAATCTTGAGATCCTAGCCAGCACCGACATCATGACAGGCATACTGAACCGCGGCAGCGGCGAACGAAAAGTGATCGACGCCATGGCAAATGACAAGGCCGGAATGCTATGCATCCTTGATGTTGACAGATTCAAGAATACAAACGACAATTATGGCCACAGTGTCGGTGACAAGGTGCTCCGCGGTATTGCGGATGTATTAAAGATTACATTCCGGGATGAGGATATCATCTTCCGCCTGGGCGGTGACGAGTATGCCGTTTATGTTATGAATCTGAATGATGAAGAAGCCGGTAAGGCGGTAATGGACCGTGTCTTTAATGAAATCGCCAAGATGGATGTTCCGGAACTTGGAGGAAGGAACGTCTGTGTCAGCGCCGGTGCCGCATTCTTCAAGGAAGGCGATA
>DEEW01000176.1:11921-15767 GCA_002350465.1 Lachnospiraceae bacterium UBA2868 | reverse complement strand
ACGGGTATATTTCCTTATTTCGAAACACATTATATGGATAAAGATTCGGATTATTCACTCGATGTTCCGAGACCTTAAAACTGCTCAAATAAATCATCACACATTACCTATCTTCCTATGCAGCCATTAAACATTCCATAGAATGAACAGAAGAGGACTGTTCGTCCTCTTCGTGAATTTTGATTATATCGTAAAGATTAGCTTCGTAAAGCTCCATCAATGCGAACATGGTATCTGCCTGGGGATAGCTCTTTCCCTTCTCATACTTATAAATGGCCTGAACTGATCCGAGACAAAGATACTCTCTTACGTCATCTACGGAGAGGTTTTTGGCAACACGAAGGCGCTTTAAGTTCTGTCCGACGACCTTCATGTCATATTCCGGGCGATAGATCATCTCATTTCTCCTCCTGTACTCGATACGCGAGCACGCGCTGCTTGGATAAATGTGGTAGTATAATAGAATATCATTGCTGAAGTGTTTTGTCATTTAACTGTTAGTTTAAAATCACAGATTACTGACTGCTTTTCTACCAAGTGTCCCGCGTCGAATTGAATTTCTATCCGACTACATCTTTCCTACAGATTTATTTCTGATCCTCAGTTTTATATCTATTTCAATGTGCTGTATATCACGGCACGCTTTTTTATTGTATTATCTATCCCTGTCGGTTATCATTCTATCTGTTGTCTATAAATAAACAGAGGAAGAACCCATCCATCCAAAGTTCCTATGTTACTTGATACCACAAGCACCTTCTTCGAATACTTTTCGCCAAATCTTTAAGCGACAGTATCAAGCTCATATAGTGCGTGAAGTTTCTGGAAAGGTGCTATTTTACCGCCTTTACAGGATATAAAAGTAACAATACTAGCATGGATGGTTTTCTATCATCCCCTAAAGGATTCATTGCATGGCTTCTTTTATTTCCGCCAGACGCTCATCAATGCTCATATGCCTTCGGCGTTCTCTCTGCTCCTGTACATGCTCGATACGCTTCTTGTGGCATTCATCACAAAGTGTTTGTATACGGTAAATGCCGTGTTCACCGTCATTCCTGATCTTTCCATCTTCACTGCCGCAAATTTCACACGTATATTTACTGCGCTGCTCTGCCGCTCTTATGATTTCCCTGACCTTATCACGAAGCTCTTTTATTTCTTCATCTTCATTTTCTCCCTCCGGAGTAAATCGTATGCTTGTTCCATCTGCCATATTGTCAAAAGCAGCGATGCCACAGGGAGCATCCTCATAACCATAGTAGAACCGCAGTGTACCAAATTTTTCCTTGATCTGGGCAGGTACAAAATCAACCGATATTCCTGCCTCTGCATACGCATCTGCTATCGCCTGACAGGCATCATGAATGATTCCGTACCATCCGCCGGAACATTCGCATCCCCACCTGCGGTACAGATTCTGTCCTTCCTCATGTTTCTGCCACATAAACGGAAAATCATTTTGAAGCTGCATCTCAAGTTCATCTCTCATAAGAAACCCTCCTTAATCAACATAAAATGCTTCGCCCGTCTCAATACACAAACAACCAAGCCGGCAGTCATAGTACAATCCGCATCCGCAGTCCAGCATATAAACATTCCCCTTTGGATTACGCCATATCTCGAGTTTTTTCGGCTGATAGTCATCCCCGTACCACAGCCTTACCATATCCGTCGGGGTATGCCCGTTTATGCAAATGTATCCGTCAATCCCTTTGCTTAAATATGGAAAACCGATTTCGCCGCCCATCAGGTAATAATCTTCATCCCGCTTATCCTCCGGGTGTGAAGACATCGCGTGTGCGAAGAGATATTTTTTTCCCTCAATCTCAGTTTCCACCTGAACCGGACATCTCATTATCCTATTGGCCAGCGTAACCATATCCTGTTCGACCAGTCTTTCTCTTAAAAGTTCGAACGAATTGTATCCATATTTACGAAGACCCTCTCTCTTTTTCTCCGTTATGCCATAGTATTCACGTATATACCTTGCAAGCCATGTATCATGATTCCCTCTGATAAATGTGATACTTTCCTCAAGCGAGAGTACCTTGTAATATACTCCAAAAGGATCCGGAGCATAATTTCCTCTATCAAAAAGGTCTCCGACGATATAGAGATGATCTTTGAATCTGTCGAATCTTATTCTCCCCAACATCTCATCAAATTTTGAAAAATCATTGTGTAGATCGGCCAGAGCGTAATTCAAAATTCTCACCTCCCTTTATCTACGATGTTTAAATAGACTCATATTTCCCGGTTTCCGTGTCATATCGAAGCAGAATCAGTTTCCCACCCTTATATACACTCCCGTCTATATAATAATGACTTTCCCCGTCATAATACATTTCATGGTAATGCTTATCATGCCAGAAATGGTGAGTTCCGACATGTCCTGCTATCACGGTCTTGCAGAACTTACCTCGTGCTTTGGCAAAAGTACCTGTAAGTGTCCATTCACTACTTCCCCACTTCCAATACTCTCCGGCTTCCTCATCCACACCGGCATGAACAAATATCTGTGTATCTGTCTCATAATAGAGAGGCATTGCCTTCATCCACCTGATAATATCCTCATTACTGCTTACAATCATATCCATTGCTTCTATATTTCTAGACTCATCAGACAGATTACGGAATACCTTTTCAAAAAAGTTCCACTGCTCCTCGGTAATAAGAGATTTAAGTGTCCTAAATCCCCGGTCGGTATCAAGCCATTCATTCCAATAAGGCATCCCCCACTCATCCGTAGCACCTGATTTAGCCAATCGGTATGTATCGATCCATTCAAGGAACATCATTTCATGATTGCCTTTGAGAGCAATGACCTTATTGTCTCCATAACTGTCCTGCAGGTCTTTGATATATCTTAAAACCTCTCCGGATCTGCTCCCATAGTCCATATAATCTCCACAGAAGACCAGTTTGTTATCATCCGACAGATCGACCTTAGTCATTTTGTTCTTGAGCGCATCCATGCAGCCATGCACATCACTCATTGCATAAATGTATCCCATACCCACCTACTTTCTTTTATAAAGCTTATCCCAAATAGCACCCGATATATTATGCATGGACTCCTTCAACTATTTCGGATAATGAGCGCGGCTCATAGCCCATATATGGCATCATACAACCCACGTTATATGCGCGGAGCATCTTATCACCTGCTCTTCTATCAAAGAAATCCTCTGTATTCATTTCACGTAAGCATTTTCTGAAATAGTATTCTTCAACAGAATTATGAACATGTCCATATAGCAGGATAGAACCGTGATGCTGGTCTTTCCACATCAGTATCGGATAATGGCAGAGAATAAGCTTCACATTTTCACCGTTGAGCGTATCTCTTATTTCTTTGTAATCACAGATTTCATCATACAGCTGTTTGTAACGCTGATCCCTGAGATCGTCATGGTTCCCCCTGATCATCACTTTGTGGCCTTTAAGAGTTGAAACAAAAGCAATCAGTTCCTCCTGAGTTCCGCGCATAGCCATATCCCCGAGAATAAAGACGGTATCCCCATTCGTAACCTTGGCATTCCATTTTCCCTTGATCAACGCATGCATTTCATCAAGATCATCGAACGGTCTGTCATCAAAATCTTTTCCGGCTCTTGTCACATTCTTGTGGAATAGATGCAGATCACTGATGTAATAATTCATTATCTTTGCCCTTTCATATACTGTTCTTTCGTCAGATAGTACTCCTTGACCTCTACGGGGTCAAACGCCTCATCATCTTCACTGATATATCCCCTAAAGATTGCTGCAGCATCATTGTTTTCGATAAACCCGTACGCCGTCATCATTCGTTGGGAATACTCGTTTTCTACTCTGACTGTC
>DEEW01000176.1:10866-11878 GCA_002350465.1 Lachnospiraceae bacterium UBA2868 | reverse complement strand
CAGTTTTGTCGGAAAAACCATTTCCTCCTGCCAAGCAACTCTGGGGGGATTAGACTCTAACATTATTTCCTTTTTTCCCTTCCACAATCCTTCTTTAAAGGCCATGTCTACGAATTTTTTCAACACACGAGATCCATTATCTCCAAGATATTTTACAAAAACCAAAATCCCATNNGAATAATCACTCATTTTCACTCCCACTCTGGCAGAACTGAATAGTGGCCACTATGATAACCTTCGATTAATCTATCTTTGTTATCTTCATACCAACCTTTTAGGCCACCTTTGATGTAAGATATTTCTTCCCTATCATCTTTGTTTGTTGCAAAACAGTTTCCGGTCTTCACGTCCATATGGAATAAAATCACTCCTCCATCGCCTCCGGTATATTCAACAATTAAACATGGATCTGCATCTTTTGCATACACAGTAAAACAATACGCAGTGCTGCCAATAAGGTGATATTCCGGATTCCAACATATTTTACTGACATCTATTGCGGTTTTTTCTATAGGCAACCAAGCCAATACATCTGATGCGTATAATACACCACCGCGACTCTGACGAAAAACACCCGGTTCTCCATCCTGCGTCCACTTTGTCCCGGTATCCCAACATGCTGCGCTTAAATGTCCGCCAGTTTCTACAATCAGACACACCTCGCAATCATCCGGCAGCCTATCTGCTATAAATGTAAATCCTGTCAGGCTCACAGTTTGAAAATTGTCCGATATGGCTTTTACTTCATTATGATCACTCATCGCTTGCCCCCCCTAGTACATAATCTTTTCTATATCGTCCATATCCATTCCTTGTCAACTTCAATGCAAACATCCCTGTACCGCTTTGCAGCCTCTATTGCTTTCTTCTTAAGTTCTTTATTATCTCCTATCGCTCCGCAATAATCTGTCCAGTATTCAGAGTATAAGTTAAATGCATCTCTATATGCCAATGATTTTTTATCATCATGATCAAAACTCGGCCTTTCCACTTCAAGAAAAATAGGATTAAT
>DEEW01000176.1:9768-10806 GCA_002350465.1 Lachnospiraceae bacterium UBA2868 | reverse complement strand
ATCGACATAGAGATTTTTTTCCACGATTCTCAGCATATATTTGTCCCAAGATTCTGTATCGTTCATAAGAATTCCATACTTTCCGGTATTGATTTCCCGTACCGGCATCCCTAGTTTTCCTTCAAAGGGAATCTTGAAAAATTGATGTTCAAAGCGGTCTCTCCTGAAGGGATCCGCTCTAAGTTCTTCCTCCTCTGCCATTTCATTAGACCACACTCTCCGTAGTTCCCCATCAGCCGAAAAGTAAGCCGTTGAAATTGAATCTCCGTCATATTCGCAATATTTATCCTCTTCCGGCTGTTCTTTATCAATCATGTACCAGTTTGTTCTGCCCGGGTTCCTTACTATCAGACTATCGTCTTTTGACATTATCATCTGCTTACAGATCGAAAAACACTTTTCCTCATATCGATTACAGTATTTTTTGCCGTACTCATAAGCCATAGAGTAGTCTGCAAAGAAGCCACGACTATACTCATCGCTGTCATTTACCACATACACACATTTCCCGTCCAGATTATCCTTCAATCTTATCAACATGTTTTCCTCATATTGAATGCGTTCTGATATCTGCTTTTTTAATTCGTTATCCTTAGTTGAATTTGATAATTCCTTTAATGCCTTCACACGTTCTGCATGTGTTTTTCCCTTGATGTTCCAGATAAGTGTAGCCTTGTTAAAATCTGCTAATTCAAAGCCGACTTCCTCAAAAAGCTCTCTCATATAATTTGACGGTATCAAATCAAACATTTTCTTCCTCCAATTTATCAAATTACTGTTTGGTTTCCTAAAATGTTGGTTATAAAATCACTCAAAAATTCTCTTCATAAATCAGGCTAGTTCCTTTATCATCTCTCTTGTTTTGCAATCAGGAATTCTCAGTCTGTTGCCTCTTAGAATAACATCAGCCATCTGGTCAGAATAAGTATCCTTGATCTTAACGGTTATTTCTTCATCTCCGACACATTTTGATAACTTCAGTTCCCATCCATACTCATGCGAAGTTTTGTCGTCACTGTAAACCGAATCCTTATCTGA
>DEEW01000176.1:9498-9724 GCA_002350465.1 Lachnospiraceae bacterium UBA2868 | reverse complement strand
TACATCCGATTTGTATATGATCATACGATCAGGAAGATTAGAGAGATACTCTTCCAATCCGTCAAACCCGGTTTCGTGCAACTCTTTCCACACCGGATACGAATCCCGGAATAACCTGTCGAGCAGAACCATGTACTCTCTATACTCGTTGATACGACGGCGTTGCCAATTTTCAAGATCATCAGCCGCTTTTCGAAGCCTTGCCTCTCGATTTGTCGTGGTCTCA
>DEEW01000176.1:5331-9419 GCA_002350465.1 Lachnospiraceae bacterium UBA2868 | reverse complement strand
TCTCAACTCTCAAGCCCTCATCATACGTATTTCCGGTCATTTTGCAATAGACTCTTTCCCTTACCTCAATAAGTGCCTCGGCAAAAGCAAACACACTATTCCATGAGTGATTTTTATATATGATATCAGCTACTTCGCTGCCATAAAAATCCCGGATCTCATCCTCCGAATAATTCCAATCCGGCTTCATCGACGCGAAACGAATCACAGCAGCGGAATATATCGTCCATCTGTCTATTTGATCGCCGTCGGATTTTAACGATAAAATATAGTTATCGACTGTTTCCATAATATTACGTAAATGCCGCTTATCGCTCCCGGTCAGGGTATTCAGGCTCTTAAGAGCCTGATTAAAAATCCTTTCCTGCCTGCTGCAGTCCGTCAATAATCTGTTTGCCGGGTAGAAGCGAATTACCTCAGATATTACATTAGATTCTATATTTCTCATACAGTTACCTCCACATCTGGAACGTCAGCCGATTCAATGTCAACTTGCCTTCAGGACTTCTAACAGCTCCATACGCTGATTTACCTGTGTCATAAGAGCAAGACATAACATTCCCTTATTATCCCGCATATCCCCATCTTCCAGTATACGGCTGAGAACTTTCACTGCTGTTGTTTCACGGATATAGAACTTTTCTCCAATAAGCAGAGCCATCTCCCTCATAAGATCTGAACGCTCCTCGGTTGTCAGACTTCCGATGTACTCCTTAATGGCATCTTTTAAACCCTGCGGAATTTCCTTGTCCTTCTCCTTGTAATCGCAACAGGGTGTCTTGTCGCTTGCTAACACTTTCCACTCAAAACAACAACTGAATTTCATTACAAATTGCACAGCCCCTGCAAGTTTGTTTCTGTCTTCATACCATTCCATAGCACTTCCTCCTTCCGGAATCATCCATTAACAGCACTCTTTTAAAGCAATAAAAATCCCATAATACAAATGTATTATTGTTTACACTTATATTATGGGTCAAACAATGTTTAACATGCTGGAGATACAATCGGCTATTTCTTCCAATTATTGATCTTTTTATTGATCTTTTCCTTTATATTGTCATAATACTGTTTACTCCATTTTGAAATATATTCNNCTTTGCTTCTCGGTTTCACATAATCTTTCTCATTCTTCAGTTCTTCTAGTATTGAACCTTCGGATCCTTCTAAGTCATACACTTCATAATATTCATTCACAAAGATTCCTTTTATACCCATATCATCCACAAGTTTATTAAAGTTCTTCTTATATGAGGCAAGCCACTTTTTAGTCTTGGATCTTTCATATGCATCAATCAGTATGCATTGGTTTGGATCCGGAGCTTCAAGATAATGCTTTATATCCAGCAAAGTATGGTCAATTCTGTCTTCCAACTTGCTCGCGCGTAAAACATTTATACCCCCAGTTTCACTAGGAAAATAGATGATTGGTATTTCTCTATATTTCTTGAACGACTCAATAAACTTATTATTAAAACCTCCTTCCATTGCCTTTATTCGTTTTACGGACAAAAGGCCATCCGACGTAAGCTTAGTGTTATTAACAGTTTTAACACCTACGCCTGAATATCCATCAGGATCGATGTATGAATTATAAAATAGCTTCCATGCATTATCATTATAACCATATTCTGTCGTTATAAATTCAAACAATTTTATATCATATTCAAAAATATCCTTGTAATTCATTTCATTCATATTCCTTAGTCAACTTCTTTATCTCTTCCCGGATCCTCTCCCTCACCTCTTCATCCATTATCTCACAAAAGTCTGCGTACTGCAAAGCCCAGTGGACTATCATGGTAGGCGAGGTTACGACATCAACCACTTCATAGCCTTCTTCGCACTTGGCAGTCGCTGTCCTGTTTATCTCAAAGTGCTTCCCAAACCAATCGAATAAAACAGTGTAACGGTTGATATTACCTGTAGGAATTTTGATGCTGATCTTGCGAGGTTTCTCATGATCTGTATTATATGCCATGTACAGGTGTTCGCTCATATATTTTTCAGGATCCCATCCTTTATCACGGCTCGGGAGATCTTTGCACTCGGACATAGGCCTCATGCCGACGATCTTTCCCTTTTTATCCTTGACTAGCGAAAGAGACGACATCAGGTCAATCCTATAGTGGCACGCATTACTGTTTTCTTTTACTTTATCTTTATCCCATGCTCCGATCACGTAGTACTGATCATGATATATAACTATATAATAGGGACTGATAATATGTTCCTTATCATCCGAAACATACTCCTTATCGGGACCAATCACATCAAAATTAAAACGTACTTTAGCCTGCAGCCGCATGGCATCCTGACGTATCCTTACATTATGTCCGATCCTCTTTGCATTCTCTCCTGCCTTGTCCGACAGTCTCGAATATACGGCAAACGGATTAAAGAGAAGTTTATTTAGTCCTTTGTCATAGAATGGTGTTTTGTAATGTTTGCTTGCCGTTGAAAGAATACGTTTTATCAGATGTTCCTTGCGGTCACTCGGAATGCTTGCGGACAGTGCTACTGCACTTATCAGATCATCCATGTCCTTATAGTCAAAATCATGGATATATCTCAATCCGCTTATTGTCGGCGCCTTGCCGAGCTCATTAAGTTCTGCGGATATTGCTTCCGTATCAGCGCCTTTGCGACGCATCTGTTTGCGAAGAGCGGTTATATTATCCTTGATTGCAAGAGGATTATCTTCATAAGGCTTATCATAGCCGTTGTACTTGATCCTGTATTCATCATCATTATCAACAAACTCCGAAGGATTGATCTCCTTTAATATCTCATCTATTGTATTGGATAATGTCTGAGGATTCGATGTTGTAATTACATGTTCCATTACATCCTTTTTCGATACAGGATTTCTCTCATCCGAAATATCCTTGAGAATCTTGAGAACCTCAACTGTTCTTCTCTCCGGTATATACTGTGCATCTTTATTAGGTCTTTCATTATCAGACATCAAAATACTCCTTTCTAATCTTTCGCTCGGCACTCTGGTTCATCCGTCTGATATCCAGCTCTCTTTTGCCAAGTTCCCTTGCCAGAGTGCGCATATTAGTCACTTTCTCCTGCCCTACACCATGTGTCGCAAGGTAGACTCTGATCTCATCCTTGGTAAGCCCGAATTCACTCAGTTTTCCGGTAATAATCTCCACCTGCTTCTCTTCGGGAATATCGGAAATATCATACTCATCAGCGGATTTAACGGCATTACCTGCCGACAAATGGATCGATTCCATTGTTTCGGCATCCATCAGCAGAGCATAAGCTCCGATATAGAAGTTAAGCTCTGCCAGGATAGCACCGTTTATCCACTTATACGCATAGGTAGAGAACTTTGCTGCTCCACCTTCTTTGAACTTTGAAGCCGCTTCTACAAGTCCGACATTTCCGGCACAGATAAGGTCATCCAACTCGACCGCTCCGCGTTTATCATCAGAAACCAGCTTATAATAGTGATATGCGGCTTTTTTGACATTGTCCAGATGATCTTCGATCAGTTTATTTGTATTCATGCATGATCCTCTGATTCTTATTCTTATTGGCACTTCCAACATCGACTTCGTCGATGTCGCCTTGTCAGCATTCTGCTTCGCAGAATACTGACATATTATACCATAGCATGGAGTTTATCATATATCCTTTCACTGCGCTTCTTTATGGCCTCGGAAGCTCTTGTGTAGAACTGCATATACTGCTCTTCCTTGTAAGGTTTCCCGTAACCGGCATCAGGCTTTGCGAAGTGACCGTCCCACAGCTCGTTAGGCTTTCCGAAATGGCCATACGCATTACGTCCTACAAAATCATGGAACATATTCTTTTCGACAAATGATTCCCAACCCGGCAGCACATTGCTTATAAGGCCACCGCAGTCCTCTATATCATCCACAAGCTGACATCCGCTTGTGCCAAATCGATGCCTGTCGTCTTCAATAAAAGGCAGAAGATAATACTTCATAAAAAGTTCAAGCTTCGTACGATGTCCTAATACATAGCCAAGAGTGATGTTCTCCTCCGGTTGCTCCCCGTTCTGCTCAAGAAAGAAATTATATATTGCAAGCAGGTACAGGTCGAAATAG
>DEEW01000176.1:5020-5300 GCA_002350465.1 Lachnospiraceae bacterium UBA2868 | reverse complement strand
CAAATGTATTTCCGATACCGCGGGCCTTATTAACGCTCAATCCCTCTCTGTATGGGATTACCATGAAATTTCCCGGTGTATGATACAGTTCAATTAAATCCAACGCTTCCTTGGGCCACGGGAAACCTTCCATCTTCTGTTCATTGTGAAGTTCCTTGTGATCCCAATAGTATGCCCCGTTTGTCGTTGCCACAGAGTTCATCGTGTCTCCCCGAAATGCCAGACCTCCCGTACAATCCGGCTCACCAAGTTCATACTTAAGACCATAACGGTTATACCT
>DEEW01000176.1:273-4995 GCA_002350465.1 Lachnospiraceae bacterium UBA2868 | reverse complement strand
CGGTTGAAGGCGTATCTCCTTTTTATCGAGACGATTAATAATGCTTCCGAATACCTTATCATAGATCACACATGCCTCAAGCGATGAGTCGGCATCATAATCTATCTCATTGTTTCTAAAAGCCATAAACCTTGCATAGCACTCATCCTCGGAATTGATAAGTTTTCTTCCGCTTCCGGGATCGATGCAGTCATTTACCACATCATAACAGACAAATCTTGACTTTGTATAACGCATTACATTTTCATAAGCTTTTTCTTTTGTACACATAATAAAACCCTCCATAACATATGTGTTTTTGTATTTACACTTATATTATGGAGGGGGTGATGTTTAACATCTTAGTGATTATGAGTCGGAGTTTTCCTGTCTTAATCTATACATCAATAGGCCCGTATTTGCGGCTTACGGTATCAACCCAGTAAAACTCCTCATTCCCTATCTTGGTTCCGTCACTGTATGTTGAAAACACATCCAGCGTTATCATATTATCCTGTTCAACTATTCTCTTTACGGGAGTATGTCCAACAACCTGAAGGAATCCCTGCGGATAAAGCATGTCTGCTGTAAGATCCCAGTCCTGCGGGCGCACCCATATCGGTGAATCGTCCACCCACATCTCCTGGGCGCCGAATCCGTTGATGGTATCAATAACATAATCAACGTCATCCATCACATCATACAAAAAAGCTTCCACAAAGCTTGTACATATTCCGGCATGAGAGAATATTACATTATCCATTTTATGAATGATGGCAAGATTTTCAGGCGACTCCAGAGTATCGCGAAGAGTCTCGAACATATCACAGACTGTATCTGCCGCATATGACGAATATCCCGGATGATCGTACTGATCCCACACATACGCAAGATCATGATTACCAAGACACCATAACGTATCGGGATATCGGGAAGCAAAACGGATAGCGTTTTTCAGAGTTTCCTCATAAAGATCCACATCGTGCTCACAACCCCAGTCATCAACGATGTCTCCAAGACACACCGCGAGCTCGCAATCAGTGTTTTCCATGATATCAATCGCCTGGTCAAACATCCATGGCTTGAGATGCACATCAGGTATTACCAGTACTTTGCTCATGATTTTTCCTCCCTAATACTAATAGCCACGCCATTTACACCGCAAACCCGAAAGTCTTGCTTATCTGCTTTTTGATTCCTGTCATTTCAAAATCATCTGCCGTCAGTCTGTTTGCCTCTTTCTTAGAAACCGAGAGATCGCAGGTTCTTCTGAGTACTCGGTCGGACTGATGCATAATGGCGTGCTCGACAATATTCCTGACAAATCTTCCGTTCCCGTAGTTTTCCATCCTGCTTGCCTCTTTGCATATCTCGAAGCATTTATCCCGAGCTTCCGCATCTATTTCGTATCCCAGTTTTTCAACCATCAGGTCCATTATTGAAACCAGCTCACCCGGAGTATAATCGGGGAAATTAAGGTGAAAGGCTATTCTGCTTGCCAATCCTTCATTCTGTTCAAGGAATTCTTCCATCTTCTGAGGATAACCCGCAAAAATCACTATCGTTTCATCCCTGTAGTTCTCCATATTCTAAACTATTGTGTTAATAGCCTCCGCACCGTAGGTCCGGCCGTCCTCCACAAGCGAATATGCCTCATCTATGAACAGTATCCCGCCTCTTGCGGCCAGAAATTTCTCCTCAACGATTTTTGCTGTCCACCCGACGTACTTGCCAACCAAATCCTGCCGTCCGCATTCCACGATATGACCATTTGTCAGTACATCTTCTTCCTTGAGTATCTGAGCAAGAAGTCTTGCAACCGTTGTCTTGGCAGTACCGGGATTCCCGGAAAAAAGCATGTGCATAGATGCCTTTGTATCCGGCAGCCCCATCTCTTTTCTCATCTTCTGCATCTTGGCAACGGACAATATCTCATCAGTTACTCTCTTAACATCCGACAATCCTATCATCTTCTGAAGCTGCTCATATGGCTTATCGATTTTCTTCTTTAGGTCGATCCTTATTATATCTCTTTCCTTGTATGCTTTGTAGATATGTGTTTTGAGACCCCTTCCGAACCATTTATTATACGCTCCGTATATTTCCGAAACAGAATCCGTTTCTTTGTCTTGCGGAAGATATTTTGCAAGATCCTCGATCCTGTAATCGTTGTATTCCGTTCTTGCGGCCAGTCTTTTGAGATATGATGACGCACGTTTCATATCACCATGACCTTCATTTATCTGAACCATATCCGCATGCGCAAGGATTGATGCGATGGTATCGTTCGAGATGGCTTTTTTACCGGATACATCTACAAATATGAACAGTGTTTCGTTGCCGAGTTCTCCAAGTGTCTTACCCAATCTGTCAGCAAGTTCATGATATCCCGTAGCATACATTCCCGTATCAGTCTCACCCGTTAGGTTGATCACAACCGTGCCACCACGCAAAGCACGGAAAACCCTGAAAAAGCACTCATCTCTGTATGCCTTGGATCTGATGTCATACACAGAACAAGCCCTTCCCGACACAAGTCTTCTGTTCTTCATCAGTGCAGGGATCAGGATATCTATCATATCCTCTGCCGCTCCCTTATCTCCCGCTGTTATAAGATAGTGCACGGGATGGCCGAGAAACCTTCTTTCATTTTGACTTGAATATATCCTGTCTATTTCCTCATAAAAGCTGTCCGATGCAAGAATATCCGACAGACGCTGCTTGATTTCCTTCTTTGTCGCATTCCCCGCAGTATATATCTTCTCAGATATTCTGTATGGAGGTCCCTCAAATATACTATAACTATCCGGTTCCGTATTAAGACCCAGTTCTGAGAAGATATAGCTTCGTCCCCTATCAATCCAATTATAGCCACCTGCCCTTGTGATCTCCCGGCCAAACTCCTCAAGAGTTATCTCCTCCCGTTTTGAGATCACGATATCAGGAAGCATCGTTCTGATACACTCTTCAATCTCGCTAACATCAGTTTCAAACTTATATGCCAAAACGATGGTCATAATCTCCCGAAGAACATCCGTAATGGCTATCCAGAATTTTCTGTCGATACTGAAAACAGTACAAAACTTACTGTTGATTTCCGGGATCAATCCTCTTCTCGAATAAAAAGATTCATATGATTCCTTGTCTAATTCCGTGTCATTTAGCTGCATGCGCGAACAATCCGCTGTATATCTGTACAAAATCATTCCAATTCACCTCTTCCTATACATAAATGGTTTTATGTTTACATTTATAATATGAAAGTGGAGGTATTTAAGATGTTGGAGATTTCGCCTCAGAACGCATCATATTTGTCTGTTCCTTTGCGTCACAGTTGTTCGGTAACTCGCCGGAGGTTGCGAGGAAGAATTACTACACCGGAATCAACAAAGAAGACGCTCTCAGGGTACTTAACAAACGTAAATTTTCTTAACCAAATCTTAACCAAAAATATGGGATCATTTGTTCGATATGAAAATCGCAAATCCAGCAACCATGCGGATTTGCGACATCGGATAAGCGTCGGGGTGACAGGATTCGAACCAGATTCACCGAAACGCTGAAAATACTGTAAGAAAGGAGCTCCGCAGGTCCTCATTCAGCGTTGGGGTAACCAAAAAGGTAACCAGATCATCAATCTTTATAATGGGTTAGCCTTGCCGTATGCAACAGCTGCCTCTTGAAATTCATCAGAGCTTAAATCCGGGAAATATCTGGCTCTCCATTTTGTATAATCGGATTTTTCACGTAAAATTGTCGAAATAAAACGCTCCGTATCGACCGTACCAAGCTTTTCAATCAGGTAGCTAATTCCTAAATCCATTATTTCGTTAGAACTTGTACTACTTGTTGTCATCATTTTTTATCGCCTCCCACTCTCTTATAAACTCCGTAGGATCCATAAGACTCACTCGGTCTGTCTTGTACTTTAAAAGTCGGTCATCTGTAGTCAGAAAGAAATCACAGCCACCTAAAATAGCGCATGCTACATGATAGGCATCAACAGTCTTAACACCTATAGCAATAATCTCGTCAGCATTTCTCTTTACTTCATCTGCCCTTCCCTGCTATGTAGCCATCTCACGATTTTTGCCATTGTGGATAATCTTAGGGGCGTAATCTCCTCGTATATCTTTATATCTGTAGATCGACAAGACCATACCTATCATCGCATAATCAACGATACAGTAGGAAATACTGCTGGTAAAAATCGGAAGAGTCGAGCCCGTCATCGGAAGCAGGCCAAATACGATCAGGATATTGCTGATGCTCTGAAGAGCCACAACGATACCGCAGGCACACCCTGTTATATAGCCCAGGTTATTCTTTTGTCTTGCGGAAATGATTATCATATATGTGGCAAGAGCAAGCATGCATATTATTATGCCTGCAACCATGGCCAGGCCGCATATGGCAGACATCGATCCCATCACAAGATCAGCCCAATAGCCCGGAATATCAGACATTATTCTGACCGCTTCATCACTTTTTCCTATGATAGCGCTATATGTAAATACCTTGCCCAGCTGAGCATTTATATAGTTAACCCCGGTATCATCAGTAATGCCGCTGCCTATTCCAAGATTAGAAAGCCAGTTCGCAAATCTGGCACTCTGATATGTGTTCAATCTGAGTATAAAGGCTGTACCCGCCACGATGATCGCAACAAATACAGCGGTATATCCGCCGTATACAATCCTTTTGTCAATATCATACCAGTTTTTATGAACGGCTATAAATATC
>DEEW01000176.1:0-199 GCA_002350465.1 Lachnospiraceae bacterium UBA2868 | reverse complement strand
GGCAATATCATCCAAAATACAATCCGTGCCATAACCCATTTACCTTTACCTCGAAGTTCATATAATATACCGGCAAATATAGGAATGTAGAGCATCATCAACGCACGAAGCGAAAATGGGGCGAATCCTATACGGATCAACCCACTGCTGCCGTTGATCCTGATACCAAAAAGAGCCGCAGCCAATGTGACAACCGCCA
>DEEW01000047.1 GCA_002350465.1 Lachnospiraceae bacterium UBA2868 | reverse complement strand
CTTCTAATGGCGTGGCTCTCGAGTGAGTAAAGGGAAGCTTATGAATATTGAAATGATTAATAATCATAACGCGAATCGTACAGATATGGATATTACATATAGCAAACCCTCTTCTGACATATCAAGGATGAGAACGCAGGAGATGGGATTTTCCTTAGACATTACGGGCAAAGTTAGGGAGAACGCTGCATACGGTAAGGAAGAGCTGAAATCTGCGGAAGAGATTGCGCAGATGGCCGGTATGACAGATGTTTCCGTACAAAGAGATTACATGGCCGTAATGTCTAATTCCATGTCTGACGAAGATTTCGCAAAGCTGATGGAGGACGGTGTCAACCCGACAAGTATTCCTGCGGGTGAGACCGTTACGAATCTTGACAGGATCAAGATCAAAATGGCGGAGAGCGGTGTTACTATCGCAGGCTATAATGATGATCTGACTGAGGATGATATCAAGGCTGTCCTCGGCAACTCGATAAATGCGGGAAAAATCATTGCCGATACACTTACGGCATCCGATCTTCCCGATACCGGAGACAATGTTTCACAGATTAAGGAAACCGTCATGATGGCGCAGAATCTGAAACCTCTTTCGGATGAAGCAATGGCTTTCATGATAAGGGAAGACATGGCACCTACGGTTGATAATCTGTACAGAGCAGAGTACTCTGCCGCAAATGCCGCACTCACCACGGGCGGAGTACATTTTGACGGAGCCGCAACCTATGCCGGATCGGAATATACGAAGTCAAGCTGGGATGACCTTAAAGATCAGGTATCCGAAGTTGTTAAAGAGGCAGGACTTGAAAACACGGAAGAGACCATTGAGGACGCAAAGTGGGTAGTAATGCATGATCTTCCGTTAACAAAGGAAACGCTTGGTGCATATGAAGAGATAAAAGATATCGAAGTTCCTGCCCGTCCCGAAGATCTCATAGCGGCAATAACCGTTGCAATAGAAGAAGGCAGAAGTCCGAAGACGGCAGATATAACTAAGACACAGAGTCTGTATGAGAAGGCTTCGGAAATAGTCGAAACATTTAGGAATTTGGAAGATCCTGCCGATCTGACACGGCGCAGACAGCTTGAAGAGGTAAGGCTTGTTATGACAAAGGAAGCAAATCTTACACTTCTTCGAAAAGGGATCAATATTGAAACAGAGCCGTTAGAGCAGCTCGTAGAGGAGCTCAAAAAAGCGGAAAGAGAATTCTATGCCCCGCTTCTGACAGATAACAACGGGCAGAATGAAGGGGTAGATACCCGGGAAGCCGATGCGGAACTTGATGGCAGGATAGATCTGTACAAGCAGACGGTTTCCATATTAAATGAGATCCCTTCGGTTCCCTTAAGGACGATTGCCGAGAAAGTATCATCGGATGATTTTACCCTCGGAAGTATAGCAAGGGACGGTGCTGTTACTGCGGCAACCTATCAAAGGGCCGGGGAATCGTATGAAGCTCTTATGACGGCGCCGAGAGCCGATATGGGAGATTCCATCCGTAAAGCATTCAGAAACGTTGATGAGATACTTACCGACCTTGATATGGATCTTAACGATGCAAACCGTAAAGCTGTCAGAACTCTCGGATATGCCGGTATGATGATTAACAAAGAATCGGTTGATGAGATAAGAGAGGCTACACACTCCGTTGAAAGAGTAATATCGCTTATGACACCGGCAAGAACGCTGTCTATGATCCGAGAAGGCCTTAATCCTCTTTCGGAGAATATATATGATCTTGAAAAATCACTTTCCGAAGAGTCTTTCGAAGAGACAGGGGAAAAATATTCAAGGTTCCTGTTAAGGCTTGAAAAGAGCGGTAATATCACCGAAGATGAGAAACAGACTTTTATCGGAATGTACAGACTGTTTAATGCGGTTGAGAAGCAGGACGGAAAGGTTATAGGAAACGTTCTCTCCTCCGGAAAAGAACTTACTCTGGAGAATATGCTTGAGGCATCAAGGTCAAACCGCAGAACGGGTGAGGAATTTGTTATAGATGATGATTTCGGATTCCTGGAGGAGCTTACACAAAGGGGAGATTCGATTACCTCTCAGCTTGCAAGAACATTTACGCAGCTTATGGATCCGAAGCCCGATAAGGATTATGTTGAAGAAAAACAGCGCGAGATAAGGGCTGCAGGCAAGATTAATAAGGAAGCAACAGATATCCTTACCGCAATATCGGAGCCGGTTACGGTTGATAATATAGTTGCAGCGGGCGCTATGACCGGGGGAATGGGAAAAGGCTATAAGAAGCTGTTTTCAGGCGGCGGATCTTTGGAAGAGGATAATAAGAAGACGGAAGATCAGATACTTTCCTCAGAAGATGCCGAAAAGCTGGCTGATAGTCTGAATGACAGGGAAAGTGCAGCGGCTACCTATGAAAGATTTCTGGAAAAAGCGGAAAAAGTCGCAAGGATAAATACTCTGAATTCGGAATCTTACGAGGATGTGCGCACCTATTCAATGATCTATAAGCAGATAGGATTTGCCGCATCTCTTGCAAAAAGTGAGAGCTATGAAGTTCCGGTTAAGCTTTCCGACGGCTGGACGAGTGTGCACTTAACGATAGTTCATAATGAAGACGAAGCAGGAAAAGTCAGAGTGTCCTTTGAGTCGGAAGATTACGGAAGAGTTGAAGCCTCATTCGGACTTAAAGCCTCCGGAGTAGACGGATTTATCGTATCCGATTCACGTGCCGGGGTTGATAATTTGAACCGGATTGACGATAAAATAAAAGAAGGCTTTAAGCGTGAAAATATGGAAACGGCAAATCTGTCGTATGTATTTTCAAGAAATGCACGTAATGACGGATATGTACCGGCAGATAGCCAGCAGGTTACCGACAGCAGGCTGTACAAAATAGCGAAAGCATTTATAGGCGCTATACAGTAGGATAAGAGACATCGGAAGGAGATAACTTATGAAGATCAACTCAAACATGCAGGCACTCATAGCACAGAGCGTACTTAGGACCAACGAAGAAAAGAATGCCGCTTCGACCGAGAGATTATCGTCAGGCTTCAAGATCAATCATGCCAAGGATTCGCCGGCGGGAATGGCTGTTTCCAACAGGATGAATGCACAGATAAGAAGCCTTTATAAAGCAAAAGACAATGCAAGCAATGCCGTAAATGTCGTTCAGACAGCCGACGGATCACTTACGGAAGTTCATAACATGCTCCAGCGTATGAATGAACTTGCTGTTAAGGCTTCTAACGGAACACTTACCACATCCGACAGAGAGGCTATACAGAAGGAAGTGAACGCTCTCAGAAACGAGATCGACCGTATAGCAAAGGACAGTGAGTATAATACACAGAACCTTCTGGGCGGTGAACAGTCAATGAAGGGGTATATAACCAATATGCTTACCACTGTTAAAGTTGTTGATTACGATGTTAATTTTCCGAAAGGACAGTATAAACTCAATATCGCCAATTTGGATAATCCGACTTTAACAGATAAGGACGGTCATCCGGTTCCGAACCTTAAGAGCGTTGTATGTGAGGACGGTCGCTGCACGGCTACCCTTGATGACGGATCAAAGCTTATGCTGTCATATACCGAAACCGACCATCCGGACGGATTGGAGATTGATATTACCGGCATAGGCGGAATGAAGATCCAGGTGGGAACAAAGGCAGGTCAGGAAATACAGGTTGTGATACCCAAGATGGATTCAAAGTCTATCGGCATCGGAGTAACAAAAGACTCTGCCGGCAACATAATAGATGATCCTATAGATATGCGTACGGAAGAAGGCGCAAGAAAGTCTATTGAAGCAATCAAAGATGCAATAGAATATGTTTCATCGGCCAGATCGGGACTCGGAGCATACCAGAACAGACTGGAATCAACGGTTGCATCCCTTGCGGAGACAACGGAGAATCTGGAGAATTCCTATTCCACGATCAAGGATGTTGATATGGCTGAGGAAATGGTAGAATATACAAAGCTTCAGGTTCTTGTTCAGGCGGGAACAAGCATGCTCTCACAGGCCAACGAGCAGCCTCAGCAGGCTCTGCAGTTACTGCAATAAGGAGAGACCCACATGACCAACGAACAGATTCGCGAATATACCCTTAAGATCACCAATGCATCGCCCACAGGCATAATCGTGATAATGTACGATCTTGCAATTGACTATATCAGGGAAGCGCAGAAGTGTTTTGATGCCAATGACCACGAAGGTGCAAGGAGCAGCTGCACAAATGCCGGAAGAGTTCTCGGAGATCTTATTTCATCTCTTGATTTTACTTACGAGATATCGTTCCCGCTGTTTCGAATATATGAGTTTATCTCCAAGGAAGTATCGATGTCTGTAATAAAGAATGACGGAAGCGCACTTGCTTCGTGTATAAAGCTTCTTGGTTCATTAAAAGAGTCATTTGAAAAGCTTGCCGCGCAGGATGAATCGGGCCCGGCAATGAGTAACACTCAATCGGTGTACGCGGGACTGACGTACGGAAAGGGTACATTGAACGAGAGTACATCATCCGATAACAGAGGCTTTACGGTCTGAGTTTACACAGACAGAGTCTTGTGAATAATATACAAAAAACAGGTCTCCCAATCGAGCAGCGGGACCTGTTTTTTATGTATTATCACGAAAAATGATTTTTGCCCCTCCGGGCATTTACAGTTACTGATTCGTATCTTATAATTCCGGTTAACAGATCATATAATTTCTTGATTTTTGTCAAAAGCATTTCATGAACCGGTCGGTTCGGGGAATCGCAAAAGCAACAGTTATCTAAATTGAAGAAAAGGGGGATAAGTGACAATTACAAAATCATATGCCGAAATCAAGGCGGCGGTTTATGCAACGGTATGTGACAGGTTGCTTAAATACTCTGTTCCGGATGATGAACAGGTATTAAAGACGGTCAGAGAATGCATAATCGCCGACATTGATTCTTCGGCTCTAACCTCCAGACAGCGAGGGCAGATGAGCCATGAGCTGTTTAACAGAATACGAAGACTGGATGTTCTGCAGGATCTTCTGGATGATGACTCGGTAACAGAAATAATGGTAAACGGGATTGATGAGATATTTGCGGAACGGGAAGGGAAAATAGCCGGATGCGGCATCCGGTTTGAATCCAAGGAAAGGCTTCTTGACATTATAGGCAAGATTGCCTCCGGTGTAAACAGGACTATCAACCTGTCATCTCCGATACTGGATGCAAGGCTTGCTGACGGGTCGAGAGTTAACGCGGTTCTTGATCCGGTTGCCATAAACGGCCCTATACTTACGATCAGAAGATTTCCGAAACGGCCTGTAGATTCGGATATGCTTGTGCGCACAAACAGTATAACTAAAGAGGCTCTTGATTTTTTAAGGAGTCTGGTACGTGCAAAGTACAACATACTTGTAAGCGGCTCTACCGGCTCGGGCAAGACAACGCTTTTAAATGTTCTGTCGGGATTTATTCCGCCGGATGAGAGGATAATTACCATCGAGGACAGTGCGGAGCTTCGGATAATGGGTATCAGGAACCTTGTGAGACTTGAGACTAGAAATGCAACGGTAAACGGGAGCGGCGAGATCACTATCAGGGATCTGATCAGAAGTGCTCTGCGAATGCGCCCCGACCGTGTCATAGTAGGGGAAGTTCGGGGAGAAGAAGCTATAGATATGCTTCAGGCATTTAATGTCGGTCAGGACGGGTCACTTTCAACAATTCACGCAAACAGCGCACAAGATGCCCTTTCACGCCTTGAAACCATGATAATGCTCTCTACCGGAATACCGATGGAGGCTCTGAGACGACAGATCATATCGGGAGTGGATATTATCGTCCATCTCGGAAGGTTTCGGGACGGAAGCAGGCATGTACTGGAGATTAGGGAAGTGGTCAAATCCGATGCGGGAGTGATCGAAACAAGCCCGTTGTTTAAATATGAGAAAGGAAATCTGATCAGAGTAAATGAGGTTACATACACAGAAAAACTTGAGCGTCAGGCTTGATGCGAAGGAATGGATCATAAGCGTTGCGATCTACATTGTAATATCCGTAACCGTCGCGTGGCTGTTCTATGATTCGATCATTGTCGCTTTTATATTTGCGCCGCTTTACCTGTTATACAAAAAAGCGGTAATTGCCGTATGTTCAAGGAGAAAGAGTGAACAGCTAACGGACGGATTTATCAAGTCGCTGAATTCGGTAGCATCTTCACTTGCCGCGGGATTGTCCGCGGAAAATGCATTTATCGCTGCCGGAGCCGATATGGAGAAAATGCTGGGGTACAGGGCAGGGATAGTAAAAGAGTTAAATATTGTGAATTCACACGTGAAGACCGGTGTCAGGGTTGAGGATGCTCTGTTTGAGATGGCAAAAAGGACAAAGATCACGGAAATATATGATTTTGCACTTGTATTTTCCGTTGCTTCAAAAAACGGAGCGGATTGCCCGGCTGTAATATCATCGTGCACGCAGATCATGGAAGCAAAGAGACGGGCAGAAGAAGAAGCACGTATAATGATCCGCTCTAAACAATACGAGCAGAGAGTAATGTGTATCATCCTGCCCGGGATACTTGCGTATCTGCGCCTATCTTCCGGATCGTTTATAAGTGTGCTGTATCATAATCCGTTAGGGATTCTGATAATGAGTGCATGTCTGGCTGTTTATATTCTTGCGGTTTATTTGGCTGAAAAGATAGGAGATATAAGAGTATGAGATTATCTGACATATTTGTTTCGGGAAGATCAGAAGAATTCATCAGGCAGATCTATCCGAAGGCAGATGCAGGCAGGATGATACGTAAGCACGGGAAGAGAAAATCATGGATGTTCATTTTGGTGATCGCAGCATCAGTGATACTCTCGATACCGGTATTTGTATCAGATCGAAGGCAGTCCCAAACGCCGGTGAGGGAACTTGGCAGAAATGAAGCCGGCTACGGAAGCAGGTCCGTTACACTTGATGTAACGGCAGAAGACGGATATTCTGACAGGATAACTGTTAAAGTTAATGAAAGAGTATACAGTGGCGAGGAACTTGAAGAATACTCAGAAGGTCTTGATGATGTCTTGTGGAAGGCAATTCTCGGAGAAAACGAGAGTGCATCATATGTAACTTCCAAACTTAATCTGACAGACCGGATAGAAGGATTTCCTTTTGATATTACGTGGAAAACGGATAATCCCCGAATACTTGGGGCATCCGGAATAATAGACAAAGCAAAGCTTAAGGAGGAAGATCCCGATAACGAAGGGATACAGGTGCAGCTGTGCGCAACATGCAAATACAAAGACTATCGGGTGGACAAGATGGCATATGTTGAGTTACATTCGATACCCAAAAGTGTCCGTGACATAACAGAAGAGAGCATTGACCTGTCAATAAAGGAAAGTGATAACAAAAGCCAATATGATCATGATCAAAAGCTGCCGGAGTATGCCGGCAAAACTCCGGTCAGGTTTTATAAGCCGTCAGCAAACAAAGGCTGGGCGGTTTTGTTTATAGGTATTGTATCGGCATTTTTACTAATGGCTGCATCCGACAGGAAGATAAAAGATAAGGCCGAAACAAGGAAAAAGCAGATAGAAGCTGATTATCCGAATATACTGAGCCAGTATGCCCTATACCATACAGCGGGGATGAATCCCCGCGCCATATGGTACAACATCTGCGGAAGGTATGAGGAAAACCTTGATGTGGCCGGAAAAAACAGAAGATATGCGTATGAAGAGATGATAACAACAAAAAAGATGATGGAAGAAGGGTGCGGAGAGTTAAATGCATATGATGAATTCGCACATCGCTGTCAGAGCATAAAGTACAGGTCATTTGTGTGCCTAGTCAAACAGAGTGTGATAAAAGGTGGACGGGATCTTGATAATATTCTTGAGGAGGAGCTTGGCAAAGCCCAAAGGGACAAGAATAACACTGTCAGAATGCAGGCATCGGAAGCAGAGACAAAACTGCTCCTACCAATGTTTATGATGCTTATAACAGTTATAGCGATAGTCGTGATACCGGCATTTATAGGGCTTAAGGGATAATTAAGACTTATTGATTTATCTTTACAAAAGCCGATTCATGGAATAAACTTTTTCATTGACCGGAGCTTTAATCACAAAGGAGAATCATATGTCGGAAAGCGAAATTAAGATCAAAGAGCAGATATGTGATATAGGAAAACGGATCTATGACAGAGGAATGGTTGCCGCAAATGACGGGAACATTTCGGTTAAGCTGAATGACCATGAATACCTTTGCACACCGACCGGTGTTTCAAAAGGATTCATGACACCCGACTATATATGCAAGATCAATGAAAAGGGAGAGCTTATAGATTCAAATGACGGATTCAGGCCGTCAAGTGAGATTAAAATGCATATGAGAGTGTATGAAAAGAGGCCCGATGTAGGTGCAGTGGTCCATACGCATTCTAAATTTGCAACCTGCTTTGCCGTATCAGGGCAGCCTCTTAACCGGCCGATCATGTCAGAGGCCGTTGTTATGCTCGGGTGTGTGCCCCTTGCGCCATATGCCACACCGTCAACATCCGGTATTCCGGATTCGATAGAGCCTTATCTGAATGATTTTGACGCAGTTCTCCTTGAAAATCACGGGGTGCTTACATGGTCGGATGATCTCATGAGTGCCTACATGAAGATGGAATCGTTAGAGTTTTACGCGGAGCTTTTATACAGGACAAGCCTTATGGGGGGAGCAGACGTATTTACGAAGGAACAGATAGAAGAGCTTGTAAAGGTCAGACATAAAATGGGTATATCCGGAAAATATCCTGCTGACAGAACGGGTGAAAACTGTTATAAGTGTAAGAAGTGCTTTTGGAAAGAGTAAACCGGTACGGGAATGGATGAGCAATGAGTGTCTGGATCGTACAAAAACAGATGATCATAATATTTGCGCTGATATTGGTCGGAGTCTACCTTTATAAGAGCAAACATCTGTCCAATGATGCCTCAAGACAGTTATCGTGGATAATAGTCAACGTGACTAACCCGATAACTCTTTTGTGTGCGGCACTTTCCGAAGAACAAAAGGTCAGTGCCAAAGAGATAGGAATTGCATTTTTAAGCTTTGCTGTAATGTATGCCCTGCTCATAATTCTGGCATATATCATTCCGCCTCTTCTCGGGGTGGTAAAGGAACGCAGGTACGCATACAGAATGCTTACGATATTCGGAAACGTAGGCTTTATAGGAATACCGTTCTCGGCTGCGGTACTCGGCCAGCAGTCGCTTATATTCGTATCGATATGCGGGCTGACCCTTAATATGATAGTTTACACATACGGTGCGGCATCTATCAGAAGAGCCGCGGCAGCACAGCATCCGGACAGGAATATCGGAAACGATCTGTCATGGAAAGATATAATCAATTCCGGTACGGTATTTTCAGTGGTTACGATAGCGGTATATCTGATGGATATAAGAGTTCCTGACGGAGTACAGACTACACTCGGCTATATCGGAAGCTGTACAACCTTCCTGTCAATGGTCGTGCTGGGCGTATCTGTTGCGCAAATGGTTCCGAGAGAAGTGTTTACAAGATGGAGATTGTATGTCTTTGTCATAATCCGGCAGATATTTGTTCCTGTATTGCTTATATTTATCCTGAAACCCTTTGTTGCGAACAAACTGATATTAAGCACGGTTGCAGTAATGGTTTCCATGCCGGCCGGAAATCTTCCGCTTATGATGGCCAAGCAGTACGGTGCCGAAGAAGATATGATCTCCGCCGGGATAATCCTCACAACCATCGCTTCGATAATTACAATCCCTGTGGTGATGTATTTTTTATAAAATTTTTATGTAGAAAAACAGGACCGGATCTGTGCCGGTTCTGTTCTTTTTTTGTTAATGTTTAACAGTTTTGAAAAGACAGGGATTGTGGGGTATTTGTACAGAATCACAGTATTGAAAAAGGGTATTTACAAAGGGAAAAATCATACCGTATAATCGGTCATATCCAAGAACCGCAGTCGCGGTTTTTAAAATACAGTTCATGCCGTATCGGCATAAATTCAAACTTATTATTGTTCAATGTCTGTTTAAAAAGGAGGAAGAGTTGAATGATCATTAAAACAATTGCGGAAGTCCTGTCAAGGATTGGGAAAGGGTTGGTTTTTGCAGGAGAGGACGATCGTGGAATCGGAGTTGTGGAGGTAATACTGATCCTCGTTGTACTCATAGGTCTTGTGGTGATCTTCAGGGATCAGCTTACCGGGATTATGAACAGCATATTCGGACGGATAGCGGAAGATGCCAATGCCCTATGAGGGGAGGAATCACAGTATTTCTGACTCTGATACTGTCGGTTCTGTCAGGGTTTATCATAGCCCTTACCGGTATGACAAAGCGGTACATTGCAAAATCGGAGGCGGTGTATGCGGTGGATAATGCGGTAAGGTCCTGTTTTGCAGAGTATAACAGGGAGCTATTTGACAGATACCATATCCTTCTGATCGACAGTTCCTACAAAGGATATGAAAAGGGGAGGGACAGGATTGCGGATCACTTTACGCTGTATCTCGAAAACGGGATATACAGCAACGAACTATGTTATGTAGAGATTCCGGATGCAAAGAGTGTATCAGAAATGAACTGTGAGTATCTGTACGAATCCGGTGTCGGATATGCAAAGGAAGTGACGGGGATAGACGAAAGGCTTTCGGGAAAGGATGATGATGCTTACTTTCTTTCATACATATTAAATGTATGTCAGGATGAGGGAGATATAGAGTATTTATTATATGAATCTGATTCCGATGAAGAAAACTTAAGGCTTGCCTCTGTTGACTACGAGAGTTGTGCGGAAAATGAAGAAATGACATATGATCTGTATCTGTGCAACCGTCTCGAAGCCGAGGAGATAATGATACTGAGGCGAAGGTTTGCCAGACGACTTACAAAACACATGCATATAAACGGAAGCCCGGGATTTGATCTTAATGAGTGTTATTACAAGGTAACATTTACGGCAACACTTAAGAGCCGGAATTTGGGTGAATACAGTGTAGAGAGAGAATATGCGTATAATACAAAAATCTGAGAATGGAAGCCTTACGGTTGAGGCAGCCGTTATTCTCCCGGTATTTATGTTGGGTTTGCTGACGCTTGTATCCGTACTGCTTATGGATCTTGCAGGCATGCGGATGCAGGCGTCCCTCCTTCTAAAGGCGGAGGAACTGGCAGTAAGCCTTGCGGACGGTCACAATGTTTCAGCCTTTACGGTAAGGGATGAGCTGACAAGGGAACTTGCCACAGAAGATGTCAGGTTGATAGATGGAGGTTGGGAAGGTGTGGATATGTCCGCATCATTCCTTGATGATCCCGAGTATGTTGAACTGTGCATGGACTGCAATTTTATTCCTCTGGGGAACTATTTCGGCGTGTTAAAGGTTCCCTACAGGCGAAGATGTATATCTCATGTATGGTGCGGGTATGACAGGGGCTTTTTTAAGGATGAAGAGTATGTGTATGTGACAGAAGGCAGTGAAGTATATCATCTTGACAGGGATTGCAGCCATTTAAGACTGACTGTCACCGGTACGGATTCAGCCACGGTGGGGACACTGCGAAACAGCAAAGGTGCAAAGTATAAGCCCTGTGAAATCTGTCACAGCAGTCTGTCGGAGGGAAAGCTGTATATTACGCCCGAAGGAGACAGATACCATAACAGTATTACATGCAGCGGGCTCAAGAGAACAGTTCGTGCCATAAGAAAAAGTGAGATAAAGGATAGGAGGCCCTGCAGCAGATGCGGCAGATAAGAGAATTAATTGCGCTGGCTATGCTGGCTGTAAGCTCATATACGGATATTAAGGAAAAAAGCATATATCCCGTTCCGCTTGCAATATGCACAGCAGGAGGGGTCGCATTATCAGTAACATCCTATGCCTTTGCTCCGTCTATGACAGGGGGAGATATTCTGTTGCAAGAACTCCTCTATCCTTTAGTGGCCGGAATTATGGTTATCATTATCGTAAAAGCCGGAAAGCACTATATAGGAGCCGGGGACGGGTATCTTACAGCGGCATTGTGGATGGTTCTGGGTCTTAGGGCCGGCATATATGCGGAGATTGCAGGTCTTCTTTTTTCCTTCGCAGTTTCCGCCTGCCTTCTCATTTCAGGGAGAGGTAGATGCCACAGGCTCATTCCCTTTGCACCGTTTATTCTGGCAGGGTATTTAGCTGTACTTATAAATGAAATATATTGAGAAAATCTGTAATATCAGGAAAAGAGGGAGCTTTACCGTTGAAGCGGCGCTTATAATGCCTGTGATACTGGGTGTTATAGTGACGTTTATTTATATTGCCATGTTTTGCCACGACAGATGTGTAATAGAATATTCATGCCGCGTATCCTCTGCAAAAGCGGCATACGACACGGATCCTGAGCAAACGGCGGCCGTTGTATCCGAGCAAAACCTGGGCAGATTCCTGATACTTGACTGGGATACGGGTATTGAGACGGATTATGACGATGAGACTGTAACGACAAGGGTTGAAGCTACCTGCCCGGTCATTAACAGGGCATTTATCCACAGAGCAACGGCATACAGACACTTTCGCCCAAAGTATTAACACAAACGCCTCAATTTGGTATAATCCCACTATGGTTGAGAAAATCCAAAACCTGCTTGAAAAGCAGGGGTATCTTCCAATAGAATCAAATGTTCCGTTTGTGAAACTGTATGTCAGATATGAAATGTCTTACGCAAAGGTTATACAGCTTCTTGACTGCACCGAAGAAGTTCCGCTGACTGTTGAACAATATACGGTTTTTTGTGATAAATCGAAGGAACATATCAGAGAGATGGGTTATGAATCAATTGATTTTCTCACTCTTATCGTAACGCCATTCCTCAATGAGGCCAAAAAGTTTATTTTAAACGATAATCACTGCTGGATCGTTAATTCCGGTACAATGACCGTTATAGTGTATGATAATGAACCGGATGAATTCTATGGACTGCGCAGAGCTATAGAGTCGGAATCAATTGCTAAGGAGCCGGAATCTGAAGTATACTATGAACGAAATGCCTCACGGGGTTATACCGGGTATTATGACAACACGCCGAGACAGACAAAATCATTTGCTCAGGAATTTACTCCGGTCAATACGGCAATGGTTATATTTAATGTGATCGTATTTTTTGCAATGACTTTTGCCGGATCCACCGAGGATATAGAGTTTATGCTTAACCACGGAGCGATGTTTGTTCCGGCGATACTTGAAGAAGGGCAGATATACAGATTTATTACCTGTATTTTTATACATTTCGGGTTTATGCACCTTGCCGGAAATATGGTGGTATTACTGTTTCTCGGGGATAATGTTGAAAGAGCCACAGGTAAGTTAAAGTTTTTGCTTATATACCTGCTGGGAGGCATATTCGGAAGCATAGGATCATTTACGTATGCACTTGTATATAATCCGGGAATAGTATCAGCCGGTGCGTCCGGAGCCATATTTGCGGTAATAGGAGCTCTTTTGTGGCTGGTAATACGTAATAAAGGCCGTCTGGAGGATATGACTACTCTCAGAATGTGCGTTCTTATCGCTTATGCGTTATATAACGGATTTACTTCGGAAAATGTGGATATGGCAGCACATCTTTTCGGATTTCTGGGCGGATTTTTGATCGCCGTACTGCTTTACAGAAAAAATGACAGGAGCCTGGCTGTATGAAGATCAACATCTACTACGGAGGAAGAGGAATACTTGACGACCCGACACTGTTTGTGATCGGCAAGATGACGGAAGTTCTGACCGAACTGAATGTTAATGTAGAGAGATTCCCTCTGTATGAACTTAGAAATCAGATAACATCCCTTCCCGCGTCCATAAACGAAGCGGACGGGATCATACTGGCGACGACGGTTGAATGGTACGGCGTCGGCGGACTGATGATGCAGTTCCTTGATGCGTGCTGGCTGTACGGCAACAAGGAGAAAATAAGCAAGACATATATGTGTCCGGTTGTGATGTCCCTCTCAAGCGGGGAGCGTGAAGCCAAGACAAACCTTCAGGTTGCCTGGGAGATACTGGGCGGACTTCCGTGCAGCGGGCTGTGCGGTTATGTCGAAGACATGACAAGCTTCGAGCTGAATAACGAATACATCAAGATCATTGAGAAGAAAACCGAAAATCTGTACCGTACGATCTCCCAAAAGATGCATTCGCTTCCTTCAAGCAACCAGGCTGTTAAGCAGATTGTGGGAGGTTCCAAGAACATACCGCTGACACCGCAGGAGACGGAGCAGTTATCAAAGTATGCGTCCGACGAGCAGTATGTCCAGCAGCAAAAAGAGGATATTCAGGAGCTTTCATCACTGTTCAAGGGTATGCTCGAGAAAAAGGATATAGATGTAACCAAGCAGTATATCAGGGATTTTGAGGAACATTTTGCACCGGAGGGTGTCATAAACGCATCATACAAGTTTATGATAGAAGACAGGAAAAAATCACTGATAGTCGAGATCGTTGACTCAAAGCTTAAATGTTATTACGGCAATTTTGACGAACCGGATATTCTGTGCAAGATAAAGCCCGAAGTGCTTGAGCAGATCATAACCGGACAGATGAGTTTCCAGAGAGCATTCATGACCGGGGATATGCAGGTTAAGGGAGATTTCAGGATCTTGCTTCTCCTTGATCAGGTATTTACTTTTATGAATGACACATCACTTTAGTAGATGACAGGAGGAATCAATACTTATGAAAAAAGACGACTGTATTTTCTGTAAGCTGGCGAACGGAGAAATTCCGACAAACACAATATACGAGGACAATGATTTTCGCGTGTTTCTTGATGCTGCACCTGCAACAAAGGGTCACTGCCTTATAGTTCCGAAAGAGCATTTCGATAATCTTGAGGAACTAAGTGATGATGTGGCATCAAAGGTATTCCCTCTTGCCAAGAAGATGATGAAGCTGCTCAAAGAAAAGCTTGGCTGGGACGGGTTCAACGTTGTTCAGAATAACGGAGAAGTAGCGGGACAGACCGTGTTCCATTTTCATACACACCTGATCCCCAGATACATAGATGACGGACAGAATCTCAATATGAAACCTTCATCTCCGAAGGAAGGGGAGCTGGAGGAAGTATTGAACCTGATAGTGTCATAAACGTAATATAGTGCTATAATTGGTAAGGTTTTGAAACTGTTATTAGGAGGAGAATCAAAAAACAATGAGTTCAAAAGTTACTTATGATTACAGTAAAGCGATGCAGTTTATAGGCGAGCAGGAGATCGCTTCAATGTGCGATATCGTTGAGAATGCCAAGGATGTGCTTGTATCAAAAAGCGGTGCGGGAAATGATTTTCTCGGATGGATCGATCTTCCCATCGACTATGACAAAGAAGAATTTGACCGTATCTTAAAAGCAGCTGACAAGATCAAGAGCGATTCGGATGTTCTGCTTGTTATAGGTATCGGAGGATCTTATCTCGGAGCAAGGGCAGCGATCGAATTCCTGCGTCACAGCTTCTACAATATTATTCCCAAGGAAATCCGCAAGACTCCGGAGATCTACTTTGTGGGAAACAGCATCAGCAGCACATATATCAAACATCTGATGGATGTTATCGGAGACCGTGATTTCTCGATCAACATGATCAGTAAATCAGGCACAACAACGGAGCCTGCGATCGCATTCCGTGTATTCAAGGAAATGCTTGAGAAGAAGTACGGAAAGGAAGAAGCAGCCCGGAGAATATATGCCACAACCGATAAAGCAAGAGGCTCTCTTAAGAATCTTGCAAATGAAGAGGGATATGAAAGCTTCGTAGTTCCCGATGATGTAGGCGGAAGATTTTCCGTGCTTACTGCTGTAGGACTTCTTCCCATAGCCGTATCGGGGGCTGATATCAATAAGCTTATGGAAGGTGCCAAGGCAGCAAGGGATATTGCTCTTACAGCTCCTTTTGAAGAGAATGATGCTCTTCAGTATGCGGCAGTCAGAAACATTCTTCTGCGCAAAGGAAAGCAGATCGAGATCATGGCCAATTATGAGCCTTCGGTTCATTATATATCCGAGTGGTGGAAGCAGCTCTACGGAGAGTCCGAAGGCAAGGACCAGAAGGGTATATTCCCCGCAAGCGTTGATCTTACAACAGATCTTCATTCAATGGGACAGTTCATTCAAGACGGATCGAGGAACATTTTTGAGACCGTTATCAATATCGAAACTTCCAGAGAGACCATCACGATTGAAAAAGAGCCGACGGATCTTGACGGACTTAATTATCTTGCAGGCAAGACGGTTGACTTTGTCAACAAGAGTGCTATGAACGGAACAATCCTTGCGCATACGGACGGCAGCGTTCCGAATACGGTTGTGAACGTTCCGGAAGTAAATGAGTACTATCTGGGCCAGTTGTTCTACTTCTTTGAGTTTGCGTGCGGTGTAAGCGGTTACACACTCGGTGTTAATCCCTTCAACCAGCCCGGCGTTGAAAGCTACAAGAAGAACATGTTTGCACTTCTCGGAAAGCCGGGATACGAAGAGCAGAGAGAAGCACTCATGGCAAGACTGTAATGAAGACTATCGTACTGACCGGCGGAGGAACCGCCGGACATGTAACTCCGAACATTGCACTTCTTCCGGCTCTTGTAACGAATGAGTACGATGTTCACTATATAGGATCATATGAAGGGATGGAACGGTCACTGATAGAGGATTATTCCATCCCTTATCATGGTATCTCAACGGGAAAACTGCGCAGATATTTTTCACTGAAGAATTTCACGGACCCCTTCAGGGTAATAAAGGGATTCTTCGAAGCAAAAGCAATAATAAAGGAACTTAAACCGTCGATAGTATTCTCCAAGGGCGGGTTTGTATCGGTTCCCGTAGTCTGGGCTGCGAAGAAAAATCATGTGCCGGTTATCATTCATGAGTCCGACATGACCCCCGGCCTTGCAAATAAACTGAGCTTCTCGGCGGCAACGAAGATTTGCTGTAATTTCCCGGAAACACTGGAGACTCTGCCAAAGGATAAGGCGTGTCTTACCGGGTCACCCATAAGAGCCGAGCTTATGCTCGGAGATGCATCGGCAGCTGAAAAAATATGTAATTTCGAAGATCCGGACAAGCCGGTTATCATGGTTGTGGGCGGAAGTCTCGGAGCTGCCTCGGTTAATGAGATCATCAGAAAGATACTACCGCGCCTTACAGAGAAGTTTAATGTTATGCATCTGTGCGGAAAAGGCAAGCTTGATGAAACGCTTGTAGGAACAAAAGGTTATTTTCAGATGGAATATGCCAAAGACGAGATGAAGGATCTGTTTGCATATTCAGAGATAGTGGTTTCGCGTGCCGGAGCAAATGCAATATGTGAGCTTCTGGCTCTGCATAAGCCCAATCTTCTCATTCCCCTGCCTGCATCCGCATCAAGAGGCGACCAGCTTCTGAATGCCGAGTCGTTCAGGAAGCAGGGATTTTCACTTGTGCTAGACGAAGATAAGGATCTTACGGAAGACTCACTGTTTGATACGATCTGTGAGTTGTACGATAAAAGAGAAGAGTTCCGTAAAACGATGCTAAAAAGCGACCAGACAAATGCAGTATCCACGATAATCAAGCTTATTGAAGAGAACAGTCTCGAATAAAGTGTCTATAAACATTGTATATGAAGACAATTCAATAATTGTGATCGAAAAGCCGGCCGGCACAGCCACTCAGTCCGCAAACGTACGACAGAGCGACTGTGTCAGTTTTATTAAGGATCACATCAGGAAGACGGATCCGCACATATCCAAGGAGCCCTATGTAGGGATCATCCACAGACTTGACCAGCCGGTGGCCGGACTCCTGGTATTTGCCAAAACAAAAAAGGCGGCAGCATTATTATCATCTCAGGTTCAAAGCGACATAATGAACAAGCATTATCTTGCTATGGTTGAGGGAATTATAGATGTTCCCGAAGATACCGAGCTTGTGGATCTTATGTACAAAGATCCGCAAACAAGCAAGGCTGTAATAGCAGATGAAAAATCAGAAGCCGGAAAACTGCAGGAAGCCCGCCTTATATATCATACGGACAGGATCATCGAATCACAAAACCGCACGATTCTGTCGATAAGGCTCATAACTGGCAGGTTTCATCAGATAAGGGCTCAGCTGTCACATATAGGGCACCCTATCGTAGGGGACAAAAAATACGGCGCAAAGACATCATATCCCCGGGGAATAGCTCTTGTTGCCGATAGACTTGAATTCCTTCATCCCGATACCGGCGAAAAAGTTGAAAAAATCGTTGACTTTTCTTTTTTGCTTTGATAACATATACAAGTCGCAAGACAACAGATAATGCGCGAGTGGCTCAGTTGGTGGAGCGCGACCTTGCCAAGGTCGAGGCCGCGGGTTCGAGTCCCGTCTCGCGCTTATTTTTTTGAAAAAAGGACATCCGATATCGGATGTCCNNGGTTCGAGTCCCGTCTCGCGCTCGATAAGAGAGATACGGAAATGCTTATTTAATAGGCACTTCCGTATTTTTTTGTTTTTATTTGATTTGATTAACAATGATTAACACTTTAGAAAGGAGGAAGTGGAAACCATATTATTCACTAAGAAATATATGCCTTGAAAGGTCATTTGATATGAAAGATTAATGCTCAATACTAAGTGTTTGTAATACGGAAGAAGAAGTTAAACACGAGTTTGCAAAGTATTTCAAATATAAATTGGATACAAAGGAAAGAATAGATTTATACACAGAGTCTATTCTATTTGAGTTTAAATATGACGTTAATATGAAGAGTGTGTGAGAGAGAGCAAGAGTTCTGGCACAATCATTATATTAGGCGATTGAAATATGGCAATGATCCGCGTACTCCGAGCAGATGGATTTGTGCGATTGACAAAAATGAAGCGATTCTTATAGAAGCCNNAAGAAATACTATTATTCTTCAATGACTGCTGATAAATATGATTGGGATTTAAGGCCAAGTTAGCTCTCAATCTACAAGCGGTCTACATTTGGTATACAAATGGTTTCGAAAAACGACCGATCACCATCGGCTGCCTTGGGAAAAACCCCGCCTGCAAATAGTATGTATTATTCCCTTCCAAATTATATACTATCACCCTGTCAACGCTTAGGAAAGATGAAACATGGTGTAAAACAGGGGGATATCCGGTGCCGATTGGTGCTTTTTGGTGCCACGTGGTGCCATGGTGCCGCTAATAATTATTATCAACAAAAAGCAATAATATAGTCATTTACATTCTGCAGTCCATCCTTGCCTGGTCAAAGGAGTATAAACGGGTAATAAATCAAAAGAAAAACAAGATGATGAGAGGAAGATGAATACCATGTGGGATACGGCACTTTATTGTGATTTTCGACGTTTCAAAGTATAATATTATTGTTGTGGTTTTGGCTGAGAAATGATGTAAGTAGGAGGCAACTTTTGGATAAATTTGATATATCAGCATCACAAACTCCAGGTGTCGTAAGATTTGATAACTATGATGAACTCAAGGCGGGATTAATAAATTATGTTAAATCCTTTGAAGGTGTCGATTATGATAATTTGGGGATCAAGGTTGCGGAAGAGGATAGAGACGAATTAAAACATCGTAAAGATGAAATCACAAAAGTGAAGAAAAGTCTAAAGGAGGCATATTCGAAGCCTTATTTGGAAGTTGAGGAAAAACTTGACGAACTTGCATCGATTCTAGACGAACCGTATAAATATGCCAAGAACTATGTAGACGAGGCTGAAAAAGATCAAAAAATACGGGATATTATGGCATATGCCGAAAGTAAATCATCTGTGTTAGGAGATGCAGGAAAGAGAATCATTTCCAGTCCGGTTTTTTTTAACCCGAAATGGTTGAATAAGGGATATAAACCAAAGAATTATCAGGTANNAGGATGATATAGATGCGATAATTTCAGCTGCATCAAGAGAATTGGAATCAATCCGGATATCCGCTGGAGATAAAGCATCCGTTTTACTTGCCCGTTATTATGAAACTCTTTCAATGGATGGAGTCAAGAGTTTTATGGAAACATTGACTTCTGATCTGGAGACAAGTGATGTTTCTGCTGTTGTATCTGAAAAGAATGCTGTCGGTTATAAAGTATTAAAGGTTACGGCCACAGAAGATCAGATGGCAGCATTGCTGGATCAGATGGAACTCATGGGTTTAGAGGTGGAGGAGCTCGAGGATGGGATGCCCAAACCCATGAACGAGCTTACAGAGCCATCGTTTGAGTCATTTGTCGCTTTTGATATTGAAACAACCGGAACGAATGGAGCGGCAAATGGTGATGAAGAAGCAAAGATAACGGAGATTGGCGCAGTCAGAGTTGTAAATGGAGAAGTCGTCGATACATTTGATGAGCTGGCAAATCCAGGTCGCAAGATAGTACCTAGAATATCAAGACTCACACATATTACAGATGATATGCTAGCCGATAAGCCACCGATAGATGAAATTATAAGGAAATTTAAGGAGTTCGTCGGTGATAGTATATTGGTGGGGCATAATATCAAAAGCAGCGATCTGAGATATATAGTTAAAGCTGCAGATAAGGCGGGTGTCAACTTTGATAAT
>DEEW01000036.1 GCA_002350465.1 Lachnospiraceae bacterium UBA2868 | reverse complement strand
ATGGGGACTATCTTTGCTACGATATTATGAAACTGGAGAAAACAGACAGAAGCTGTGTCATTCGCCGGCTTAGAGAGAATGAGACGGAGCTGCTTAAGGACTTCCTATATGAGGCGATATTTATTCCGGAGGGTGTGGAGCCGCCTGAGATGGAAATCATAGAGCAGCCTGAGCTTAAGCTTTATTACGAAGGCTTTGGAACCGGAAAAGCGGACTATTCATTTGTTGCAGAGGTTGACGGAAAAGTGACCGGAGCTGTCTGGACAAGGATCATGAATGATTATGGTCATGTTGATGACGAAACGCCATCATTTGCCATCTCACTTTACAAAGAATACCGGGGGCATGGCATCGGAACGAAGATGATGAAGGAAATGCTGGCCCTTCTTAGGGAAAAAGGGTATAAGAGGGCTTCGCTTGCAGTACAGAAGGCCAACTATGCCGTGAAGATGTATAATAATGTTGGATTCAAGACTGTCGATGAAAATGCGGAAGAGTATATAATGGTGTGCGAGTTATGAACTTATCCGCAGTGAAAACATGCAGACAGCAGTCGGAATTTGATGGTATAATACATGGTATAAAAAAATAATGGATGTAATCAGAGTAATCTGAAAGGAGAATACAATGTTGGATAAAAAACAGATCAGTGAAAAGGTTTTGGAGGCTGTATCGGGAGGCGTGGATGCTTTAGATATCGACAAGGCTAAGGAACAGTTTGATAAAGCATGGATGGCATGCGGTATGGACAGTAAAGACATTACCGGCATGGACAGAGGAGAACTGTTTGATCAGTGGCTGAACGGGAAAGTTCAGGACCCCTCTGCATTCTTAAAAGCAGTAAAGCTGTAATCATTCATCTGATACGACGTTAACGATGCTCTGAATATGCTCATCATCGTTATCGTCATTTGATACCTGCTTTATAGCCCGGATTATATGCTGAAGCTGTGCCTCCGAAGTGATATCACGCTTTTCCTCCTTGGAAAGATTAACCCAGGCAGTGGTACGGTAGCCGCTGTCGAGCATCTCGGAACCGCAATCTTCACAGTAGAGCTTTTCGCCATCTCTTAGGTGTGGCATGATACTGTTGCATCTGCTGCACACAAATACATATTCATGTGTTGATTTTTGCTCATTGATTGTCTCGTTTTCGATTATCTTTTTGGCTTTTTCAACACTTGCTTCGGCAAGTCTTGCCTCATGCAGAGCTTCCTTGGCCTGCCTTACCTGTACATCCCTTGTGTCTGCCTTTTGAACAAGTTCATTTATCACTTCTTCTTTTTTATCGGGATCAAGTTCAAATACCGGAGTAGATGCGGGCCGAAGTTTCGGCTCGGTAAGAATGTTCATGATAAGTGATTTTCGCCCTTCGGGATTCATACGGTTCCAATGATCCGTATCAACGCAGAGCGATATCATTTGACCGCCGCAACGGGGACAACCGTCCGGCCAATTCTCGACAAGATCAATATATCTGCATTTTTCACAGCAGCCTACGTGCATAACTTTCCCCTCGCTCAAACGATAGATTATCACAGAAAATCAGGAACTTCAAGGAAGAGTTATTCTGCTTTTTGCGATCAGTATGGCATCTTTGTACTCGGCTTCAGATTTGAGTTTTATGATGCTTTTTAGAATGCGTGAGCGTTCCTTATAATCGTCTATAAGGCCACAGGTATATGTCCATACTTCCTTCATTTTGGCAATCGCATTTGTACCGCCGAAATCTTCCTTATAGTTTTCGTACAGATCCAAGAGAAAATCATAAAGCTCGGTAACAGTCGTAGCCTGCCCGGTTCGTATCTGCCGGAAAATCCCGGGATTGCGGATTGCACCTCTTCCGATCATAATTGCCGAAATCCTGCAGTTTGAGTTAGAAGATATACTCTCAAACCTTTCCGTAAGAGATGCAAAATCATGGGCAGTATAAACATCTCCGTTGTAAACGATATTTCCGGAAAGCTTTTCGCAGGCTTTATCAAACATATCCATGCGAGGACTTCCGCCGTACAGGTCTATTTTCAGGCGGGGATGAATGATTATCTCACTGAAAGGGTATTCAGAAAGAATTCGCAGAACTTCATCAAAATCCGATGTGTCGTTGTATCCGACCCGGGTTTTAACCGAGATCTTAAGGTCGGGATATGATTTTAACACACTGTCGGTTCCGTTAAATATCCCATCCAGAAACCGGTTCATAGTATCGGGAGAGCGCAGTATTCCGCTTCCTTTATACTTTGCCGTTACAGTATTTGAAGGGCATCCGAAGTTGATGTTAACTTCCTTGTATCCGAATTCGGCAATAAGACGCGCACCTTCATAGAACAGATCCGGGTCATTCGTAAGCAGTTGAGGCACAACATTTAACCCCTGGTTATTTGAGGGGATCAGCTCACGTTTGCTGCGTGTTTTCATTATTCTGTTGTCGGGCGATATGAAAGGTGTGAAGTATTTGTCAACGCATCCGAAATGCTTTGACAGGGTATTTCGAAATACATACCCGGTAAGGTCTTCCATAGGCGCCAGATATAATCCGATCATATCTAGAGATTATAATTCACTATTTATCTGTTTGTAAAACTATGTTTATAGGGATATAAACTTGTTCATTAGCGTAGGGTAAAAAGTTTGTAGG
>DEEW01000002.1:12261-12388 GCA_002350465.1 Lachnospiraceae bacterium UBA2868 | reverse complement strand
ACCCGGTCCGATATTGCCATGACTTCGTTAAGTTTGTGGGTAATAATGACTATCGACTTGCCGTCTTTTTTCATGTTGCGCATAACTTCAAAAAGACGTTCGCACTCCTGCGGCGTCAGAACCGCCG
>DEEW01000002.1:11092-12013 GCA_002350465.1 Lachnospiraceae bacterium UBA2868 | reverse complement strand
TGAAATGCTGATGCACCATTCCGATTCCAAGCCTGTAAGCATCTGCCGGGGATGAGATCGTAACCTCACTCCCTTTAACAAATATCTGCCCTTCATCGGGATAATATATCCCTGCAAGCATATTCATAAGGGTGGTCTTCCCGCTCCCGTTTTCACCCAGGAGCGAGACGATCTCACCTTTATACAGATCAAAATCAACGGCTGTATTTGCCTGCTTTTGATCAAATCTTTTGCTGATACCGCGCATGCTGAGCACGGGCTGCATGTTTTCCAAGATTAATATCTCCTATTAGCCTAAAAGGCAGTGTCCAGAAGCGTGATTCCATCGATCTGAAGGTCGAAGTAAGGTGCGGAACGCATTCCCTCTCCGGACTCATTGAAGTATCCGTCCTTGATAGCCTCGTGATCACCTTCGTAGTTGGCATCCGTATCAACGTCAGCCATGTAGGTTGTAAGCTCTGCGCCGTCAACAGTAAACGTTTTCGTATCAAATACATGAATCTTGCCTGCAATAAGATCAGCCTTAGCTGCCTCAACCGCTTCTTCCGTTCCTGCTGCAACATTCTTGCCGAAGTGGTCTATTACAACAGAGCCGGTCTCAAGAGTTCCGATGTAGTCGGTGGGAATAGCCTCACCCTTTGCTGCCTTTGTTATAGAATCGGTAAAGTAGGGTGTCCAGTCGATCTTGCAGTATGAGATATATGTTTCAGGGCATGCACCGTCCGTAGGTCCGTTGTATGAGCTGTTAGGTACACCGGCATTTTCGCAGGCCGTAGGGCTTCCCATTGAATCAGCGTGCTGGGATATGAGGACACAACCGTCGGAGATAAGCTTTGTTGCTCCCTCTTTCTCAGCTGTCTCATCGTACCATGAACCAGTGAATGTAACTTCCATGGTTGCCGTAGGACATACCGAACGTGC
>DEEW01000002.1:9731-10992 GCA_002350465.1 Lachnospiraceae bacterium UBA2868 | reverse complement strand
ATCATCTCGTTAAGCTTCATTCCTGCTGCGATACCTGAAAGGTAACGTCCTTCATAGATAGAAGCAAAAGCATTATGGAAGTTTGCAAGATTCTCTGTATGAGCCTTGGTACCCGTAGCATGGCAGAACTGGATGTCGGGATATTCCTTGGCTGCCTCGATCATGTAGTCCTCATGTCCGAATGAGTCTGCGAAGATGTAGCCGCATCCCTGATCCGCAAGCTCACATGCCGCATCGTAGCATTCCTGTCCTTCGGGAATGTTGGTCTTGATAACAGCTTCAATGCCAAGTGACTCACATGCTGCCTTTGCAGCTGTTATAAAGTTAAGATCATAAGTTGAGTTCTCATCATGAAGGCAGATAAAGCCTGCTTTGATATCAAGCTTCTCCCCAGATTCCGACGCTTCCGATGTCTCTGCAGATGCATCTGCTCCAGCTGCAGGAGCCTGTGCTCCGCAAGCACACAAAGAAACGGTCATTGCTGTTGCCAATAGCAGCGAAAATAGTTTTTTCATAACTGTCCTCCCGGAAAATTGTTTTGTTGTGCAGTCACAAGATATGACTTTTGATTCGTACTCATATACAATATATTGTTGAATCCGTTTCGTCAATGCTAAATATATAAATCAATATGTTATTTTATTATTTATATGATTCATTGTGATTTTGCACAATTTCAGCGTATGATTTTCTATTGTTCGTCATAAAGTACAATTTTATTCTTCTGTAATTGTTGACTTTTACCATATGCGTGTTATTATATGTTTGCAAGCGAGATTCATATATATTGAAACTTAATCGTTTTCGGAAACGATACCGCTTCAATATCTGGTGGTGCCAATGGTTGTGGCAGCGCTTGTATGAGGAGAAGAGATGAAGAAAGGTAGGGAAAAAAGATGAGAGATTATTACATTACACAAAAAGGAAAAGAGACACTGTTTTTCGCTTCATTCAATGAAATGATGGACAGCTTCAATAAAATGGATGAATGCGACAAACACTTCTGCACTGTTCATGATGACAGCACAGGAAGATATGCGCCCGGATACGACATCGTATGGGCACACGGCAATATCGCTCACGCTTTTAAGCATGTTGCGTGATGACTCGATTGCTGTGCAATCGAGTCAGGCAGAGCGCCGTATATCTCGCACGATAGTGTGAGATGCTCCCGGCGAGGGTGAGCGGGTACGGCAGTTCAAATGATTTCTGCGAAATCGTGACACGGCGACATCGACGCAGTCGATGTTGGTTGTAAATC
>DEEW01000002.1:8012-9702 GCA_002350465.1 Lachnospiraceae bacterium UBA2868 | reverse complement strand
CCATGTTATATGTCTTACAATCTCAAATGTTCCTTAGGGCAGGGTGCAATTCCCGACCGGTGGTAAGATGTAACGATTTCTGTGAAATCGTTACACGGCGACATCGACGCAGTCGATGTTGGTTGTAGATCAAACCGACGCTACAAGTCCACGAACCGCACAAAGTGCGGCTGATCCGGTGAGATTCCGGAACCGACGGTATAGTCCGGATGAAAGAAGGAGAATAAACAAATGAATAATCAAAAGATTTCCACTCGTGTAATGGCAGGTTCTGCCATGCTCTCTGCGCTCGCAGTTGTTCTGCAGTTTATCGAATTTCCGATCCCACTGCTGATCCCACCGTTTATCAAATTTGATCTGTCCGATCTTCCGCCCCTTATAGGTGCTTTTGCGTACGGACCTGTGGCTGGTGTTCTGATCGAATTTATCAAGAATCTGATACACTGCGCTGTTACCAAATCCGCAACAGTCGGTGAGCTGTCAAATTTCATTCTCGGTGCGTGCTTTACTGCAACGGCAGGGCTTATCTACAAGCGTCACAAGACCAAGAAAACCGCAATAATCGGTGCATTTACCGGTGCCATAGTTATGGGGCTTGCAAGCATTGTATCCAACTATTTTGTAGTATATCCCTTTTATTACAAAGCATTTATGCCCGAGGAAGTCGTTCTGTCGGCTTACCAGGCTATTCTTCCCGGTGTAACCAGTGTATTACAGTGTCTGTTCATATTTAACCTTCCGTTTACGATAGTAAAGGGAGTTATATGCGCACTCATTGCAATCCCCATATACAAACCACTTAGGAAAATACTCAAACAGACCGATCCAAGTTAAGAAATGAACATGAAACTTCCCGTAACACTTACAGGTGCCGTAACACCCGGCAACAAAATAGGCAGACGTTTTTCCATGCCCACCGCAAACATTTACCCTAATGAGAACATTTCCGGGCTGGCCTACGGTGTCTATTATTCGACTATCACTATCGACGGGAGGGATTACTTTTCAATAACAAATCTCGGCGTTCGCCCCACCGTATCAGAAGGCAGCCGGGTAAACGCCGAGACTTTTATTTATGATTTTCAAGGAGACCTTTACGGAAAAATCGTTTCGGTCACACTTCTTAAATTCCGACGGAATGAGAAAAGATTCGACTCACTTGATGAACTCTACAAAACCGTAGAAGATGATTTTCGCGCCGGTGCCGAATTCCACAAGACAGACTGCCCAGTTTCATAACTGCATTTATTTAAAACTCTTTCCAAAGGAAATGCGGCCGTCTCTTACAACCACCTCCCGGAATGTTGCGTAGTGATCCGTTGTGTAAAAATACCTTTTGTTGTTCGAAATAACAAGGCGTTTTTCTCCCCTCGAAGCATCTTCGGTATCGATATCACACTCTATATACTCCATTCCCCGAAGTGTAGGTAGAATTCGCTCATAATTTCCGAACCTGTCTCCGCCGATGGCAGCCCCTTCTTTGTAGCCGGTAAGTCTTCCTCTCTCCCAGCCTAATGCTCGCGCCTTGTTCTTGGTAAGATAGTTTGAAGGAAGTCTGCTAAACTTTTCGTAATACAAAACAACGCTTTCAAGGTCGTAATAATAGCCATCCTCCCTGATATCGGCATATGACTCCTCAGCTTTACCGGCACTTTTTTCCTTTGCAGGTTCAACAGTTGGTGTGACCTTG
>DEEW01000002.1:4632-7970 GCA_002350465.1 Lachnospiraceae bacterium UBA2868 | reverse complement strand
CCTGTCTCTTCCTCATTTAAGAGCGATGTAAGGTTTATCGGTGCATTTTCTGTTGAACAGGCGCCGAGTGTACACGCTATCAGAATCAGAAGAAATACCCTGCTTAAGCGTCTAAACATTTTAATCCCTGCCTTTTGTTATGAAATTCCACAAATTCCCCATAGCCTCAGTATATCCCGTAAGACCATGACCGGTTATCGTTTCTCTAACGTAGTATCGTATATAGCTTGTCTGTCTGAATTCTTCCCTGCTGTCAACATCGGATATATGAACCTCAATCGCGGGGATACCCACGCATTTGAGCGCATCAAGCAGCGCTACCGAAGTATGCGTATATGCTCCCGGATTGATAACTATTCCGTCGATCGTTCCATAACTCTGCTGAATTATGTCAACCAAATCCCCCTCGTGGTTGCTTTGGTAAAACGAAACTTCCACACCCAGTTCATCTGCCTTCTCGCGGCATAGTTTAATCAGATCTTCATAGGTTTGGCGACCGTATATATCAGGTTCTCTTATCCCGAGCATATTCAGATTGGGACCGTTAATAACCAGTATTTTTATCTTACTGTTGTCTGAATTATGTAAACTATCCATGATCTTCTGTGCCACACCCTTAACATCTGTATCAACATCTATTACCGTTTCTGACGATGACAGATATATGGGAAGGCGTTTATAATAGAGGGCCTTGAGATTCTCATCTCCCTCAGACAGAGGTCTGTTCCTTGTGGCAAGATCGGACAGCTTCCTGTTCAGGAAAAAGGATCTCCCGTTAAGAGCCAGAAGCTCCGTGTTTTCAGGATCCAGGACAACTCCGCCTCCGGTTGCTATCACTCTTTTTCCCACTGACGCCGCCTTATATACAGCCTGCTTTTCAAGGCGCCTGAACTCTTTCTCTCCGCGATGAGTTATACAATATGCCGGAGTCATGAAGTTATCTGATGTAAATATATCATCCGTATCAACAAAATCAAGTCCCAGCTCGTGGGCAGCCACTCTTCCGACAGATGATTTTCCGCTTCCGGGCATACCATAGAGAACAATATTTGAGACACTGTCCGTGATCTCGGCTATCACTTCCTCAATAAGCTTTTGCTCGCTGTCAGTAAGATTCCCGACCGGATCTGATCCAAGAGCATCTCCGGAAAACAGCCTTGATGCAAAGTACCCTTGTGCCACCAGCATCGGCAGTCCGCCGGCAGCCGGTATTTTGCATTTTTGAGCGTTATATACAAGTCTTGTTCGCAAGGGATTATATACCACATCTATAACTGCCTTTAGGTTGACATAATTATTGATTATGTCATCGATTCTCCCATTACTGTCTCCGGTAAGGACAGGACACCCCTCTATATCGGGATACATACCGACAGGAGTTGTATTGATAAGGATTTCGCAGTCCCGATAGTCATCCTCATACGAAACATATTTTACGGGGCAGGCAACCTTCAGACCCATATCCGACGGATGCCTCGATACCACCGTTATGGATGCAGCACCAAGCCTTGACGCCGTAACCGCCGCTGTCCTGCATGTACCGCCGCTTCCGAGTATAGTAACTGATGAGCCCTTCATGTCGATACCGGCACGCCTTGCCATATACTCGAACCCGTACGTGTCGGTGTTATATCCCCTGACTTCCCTGCCGCCCGAAGTTTTGTTGCAAACAAGCGTATTTACACACCCTATCGCTTCTGCCATCTCGTCAGGAGCACAATACTTTATCGCAACCTCCTTGTAAGGAATCGTAACATTTACACCTGCAAAATCAGCCTCGACAAAGAAAGTGTCTATATCACTTTTTGCTATTTCAATCAGATCGTAATTATAGTCTCCGAATCTTGCATGCAAAAGTGGCGAGAAACTGTGCCCCAGTTTCTCACCAACCAGTCCGTATGTTATTTTGTTGTTCTGTTCGCTGCCCATACCCTTGCTACATCATGCCTTCACTGCTCATCAGGTCTGCGATCATAAGCGCGGCCATTGCCTCTACACACGGAACAACCCTTGGCACTATGCACGCATCATGTCTTCCCTCAATTTGAAGTTCACACTCTTCCATCTTTTCCAGATCTACCGACCTTTGCGGCTTGTATATGGACGGTGTCGGCTTAACCGCTACGCGGAAAATCACCGGCATTCCGTTTGTGATTCCTCCCTGGATACCTCCGGAATTGTTTGTGATGCAGCTGACCTTTCCGTCCCTGATACAGAATCCGTCATTACTTTTTGAGCCGTAGTCGCTGCATACTCCGAAGCCCTCACCGAATTCAATGCCCTTTATCGCCGGTATTCCGAACATTCCGTATGATATTACAGATTCAACGCTGTCATAAATGGGATCTCCGACTCCTGCGGGAATTCCCGTGATTTTACATTCTATGCATCCGCCTACGGAATCGCCCTCACGGCTTGCAGACTCCATGACCGCTACCATTTTATCTCCGGCATCCTGTGACAGAACCGGAATGGTATGATCCGCAAGGGATGCCGTATCATCCGATACCGGATCGAATGCTTCGTCACGCACATCTCCTGCCGAGAGGATATGCGCCTGCACCTTTATTCCCCGGCGCTCAAGAATCTGCATACAAACCGCTCCGGCAAAGCACATGGGCAGTGTCATTCTTCCCGAGAAAAATCCACCGCCGGCCATATCCATTTTGCCGCCGTACTTTACATATGCCACATAATCGGCATGCGAAGGACGGGGTATGGTTCTCATCTTCCTGTAATCGCCTGATCTTGCATTAGCGTTTACAAACTGTGCCACAAGCGGTTCTCCGGTAAGGATATCACCGTCAAGTCCCTGCAATATCTGCGGCTCGTCTGTCTCCTTGCGTGCCGTGGTATACCGGGCGTTTCCGCCCTGCCGCCTCTTAAGGAACCTGTTTATTGCATCTATGTCTATCTTCTCGCCTTCAGGCAGACCTTCTACGGTAACGTCTATCGACTCCGAGTGGGATGCCCCGGCAACTGTTATTCTTATGTTTTCTCCAAGCGTAAATGACATATATCTCCTCACTGACTGCCCTGTTGTCAAAATCCTGCATATTTTACAGCATTACATGATGCATACCGAGTTGTTCTATTACATCATAAAACCCCGGATACGATTTGTTGACCGCCATTGCGTCTTTTATAATGACCGGTTCTTTTTCGGCAAAGGCTATGGCCGTGGCAGCCATCGCTATTCTGTGATCGTTTCTACTGTCTATTGTTATCGTTTCTGCAGCCGGCCTGTTCATCCCTTTCCCGTGGACGATCATGTTCTCGTGACCCTCGTTCCGAGTTATGTCAACCTTTACTCCTACCGCGGAAAGCATATCGGTTAC
>DEEW01000002.1:3849-4611 GCA_002350465.1 Lachnospiraceae bacterium UBA2868 | reverse complement strand
ATTTCTGAAAATACTGTCTCCCTCATTATAAGCAGCCACTACCGCAAGTGCCGGAACAAGATCGGGTATCTGCGAGCAGTCCGCATCAATACTTCTGTAGGGATTGCCGCAAACCCTGTATCCGCAGTTTACCCCGTTGCCGGATCTTCTGATGCTTACTCCGAATTTATCAAGAAGACTTGTAATCTCCCGATCACCCTGGATGCTTTCGGAATTAAGTCCCTCTATCATTATATCCTCAAATCCGCTGCCGCACCCGAGTGATGCTATAGCCATAATATAGGCTGCATTTGACCAGTCGCCCTCGGCAGTGATCACAACAGCATCATCTGTGCTGCTGTCATCTATACCGGCAGCATTATAATGCAATCCTGCCTGTGTCGGATATACGGCAAAGCTTTCATTCTCTGCTTCGCAGTCCACCCCGAATTTTTCCAGCACATCCACCGTCATATCTACATAGGGCGCCGACTCAAGCTCTCCCTCTATCCTGAGAGTTGATTTTCCCTCAAGAAGAGGCAGCATAAACAGCAGTCCCGTAATAAACTGGGATGAAACGTTTCCCGCAATTTTATAATCTCCGGCACAAGGTTTTCCCGAAAGTGTAATAGGCAGGTAATCGGAACTTACCGAAACACCTGCGGATCTTAACACATCACAAAGGGGACCCATGGGACGAGTGGGAAGCTTTCCCGAGCCGGTAACGGTCACATTATCCGCAAACAAAGGAGCGACAGGAAGAATAAACCTTGCCGTAGATCC
>DEEW01000002.1:1149-3825 GCA_002350465.1 Lachnospiraceae bacterium UBA2868 | reverse complement strand
CCGTAGATCCGCTCTCCCCGCAGTCGAGAACCAACGGATCAGAACTGCCTTGATCCCGGCACAATTTTGCCCCTTCAAAAAGCGATCTCTGAGCCGTAAACAAGTATCCCTTTTTCTCTCCGCTATCCCGGGAAACCTGCTCTACAGATATGGATCCGCCCAGGGCATTTATTACCCTTATTGTAGCCTCCATATCCTTGGATAATATGTTGGAGCAAATACTCACTTTATCCTTGCAAAGAGCGGCTGCAAGGAGAAGTCTGTGAACGTATGATTTTGACGTTATTGCCGTAACAGTTCCCGATACGGCTCTGCCTTTTTCAAGCTTTATATCCATATATCAATGATTACTCTGTTCCGCAAGCTCATCATTTTCCTTGCGTACTCTTCCGTCCCGAAGGAGTGCTGCCAGTTTGTCCCTGTTGCGCTCTGACAACGCTTTTCTGTATTCAGACAGGTTTTTCAACAGTGTATCTATTTCACCAAGCAGAGTCTCATCATTCGCAAGGAAAAGATCTGCCCACATTTCTTCGTTAAGCTTTGCAACCCTCGTCATGTCCTTAAAGGACCCTGCGGAAAATCCGTAACGTCTGTCAAGTGTCGGACTCTTGATATAAGCCGATGACGTAACATGGGCAAGCTGTGAGGTATAGGCTATAACCGCATCATGCTCTTCGGCATTCGTGATCTTAACCTGTGCGAAACCAAGCTTTGGGAAAAAATCACATGCCTCTCTCATCGCTTCCTCGTCCGTATATTCATCCCGGCAAAGTATCATTGAGGCTCCGTCAAAGAGATCATCGCACGAATTGGAATATCCGGCAACCTCTTTTCCTGCCATGGGATGGCCTCCGATAAAGCGAAGTCCCCTGTCGGCAAGCTTCTGTGACAATGCATTGCATATTATCTGTTTGACACCGGTGCAGTCTATGACTATGCACCCTTTTTTAAGCTTGGGAGCTGCTTCCTCGATTGTACGGACAACATCAAGGGGATACAGTGCAGCGATGAGCATATCTATATCGCCATAGTGTTCATCAAGCCTTCCCGAAAGGGTTTTATCGGATATGGCATCATTCATGACCTTCTCCGACATATCCAATCCGTACACGCGGCATCCTGTATGTGCGGCAATTGATTTTGCCATTGAGCCCCCGATAAGCCCGAGTCCTATTACTCCGACTGAATTTACGGAATTCATAGATCAGTTACAACCTCCCGGATCCTGTCCATACCCTTTGACAGTTCGCTGAACGCTTCCGGAGTGATCGACTGCTGGCCGTCACACCACGCATTTTCAGGATCGTTGTGTACTTCCACAATAAGTCCGTCCGCGCCTGCTGCCGTAGCTGCGTATGATACCGATTTGACATATTTGGAATAGCCCGTCGAATGGGAAGGATCAACAATAATGGGAAGGTGGGTCTTCTCTCTGAGAACGGGAATGATTGATATATCAAGAGTATTTCTCGTTGCCGTCTCAAATGTCCTGATGCCTCTCTCGCACAGGATTACCTTCTCATTGCCGCCTGCCATAATGTATTCGGCGCTCATCAGTAGTTCCGCAACAGTATTGGCAAGTCCGCGCTTTAAAAGGATTGGTTTGTCAATAGTTCCGAGTTCCTTAAGGAGNNCTCTCTTTAATAAGACCGGAAGACCGGTACGGCCAACCTCTTTTAATAATTCGAAGTTCTGCATATTTCTGGCACCAACCTGTATCACGTCAACATCTTCAAACATATCAAGATCGGTAAGTTCCATGATCTCCGTCACTATCGGAAGGCCCGTTGCCTTCTTGGCTTCAAGGAGATATTCTATACCGGTCTTACCAAGCCCCTGAAATGCATAGGGTGAAGTTCTCGGCTTGAATGCACCGCCACGGAGCATATGTGCGCCCGCTGCTTTTACAGACTGTGCTATACCTGTTATCTGTTCTATGGTTTCCACGGAACAGGGGCCGGCGATTTTTACGAAGTTTCCTCCACCGATCTTAACATCTCCTACGGTAATAACGGAGTCCATCGGATGGAATTTCCTGTTTGCCGCTTTATAGGGCTCCTGAATTCGTGTAACGCTTTCGACGATATCAAGTGCACTTACGGCGTCGATATCGACCTTGGATGTATCGCCGACAAGCCCTAAAATGGTTGATTTTTCACCACGGCTGTAGTGTATGTCAAGCCCCAGGTCTTCCTTGATCCATTTTTCCAGTTTATTGTACTTGCTCTCATCAGCATTTGGTTTTAATACAATGATCATAATACTTTCCTCTTTTCTTTTTCGCGAATCGCTTTCACGCTTTAACGCTTTTAACCACTAAAGTATATCCCCCGATTTTCAATTTGTCAACAGTATATAATATACAGCAACTAAAAGAGGACCCGCAAGAGTGCAGGTCCTCTGATGATCCGCTACATCAGTTGGTTTGCACCGGCTGTTCCGGCCGTAGCAGCATTATAAGGGGATCTTGGATCAGTATCCGTTGGGTCCCACCCTCTTGTTAAAGTATTGCTCTCGTCAACATTGATTATCGGACGCGTAAGAGGATATACAAGATTCGGATCCTTAACAACATTTACCGTTGTGCCCGGAACAGTGTTGTCATATATCCATTTGGCATCGGCTAACGCCATGCGGCAACATCCCGCGGAAGCAGGGGTACCCAGTCTGTTAAAC
>DEEW01000002.1:348-1111 GCA_002350465.1 Lachnospiraceae bacterium UBA2868 | reverse complement strand
TACCGAATGCATCAGTTCATGATTGTTGAACCTTACCGCGTACCTTGAATACACGCCTCCGTTCATAAGATGCCAGTCGTAGTAATTGGATGTCCTGTATGTTCCAACATAAGTGTTTCCGTGAACACCTGTTGAGCAGGCAAACACCTGAACCGGCTGGTTATTAAGGTCATAAGCTATGACCTGCTCGGTTGCAGTATTGATCGTTATCGAGCTTACAGGACAGGGTAAGAGTCCGGTAAGTATTCCCGATCCCGGAACCGGAAGAGCGTATGCTCGTACAGAATACACGAGCATAACAATAGATGTCATCAGCGTAATTCTTGTTAATGATCTAATGGTTTTCTCTTTCACGGGGATTTTGCTCCTCTTACTGTGTCATTGTTACAACTATCTTGCCGTCCTTCACAGCTGCAAGTGATATGAAACTTACCTTACCCTTCTTGTCAATCTTGGATGTCAGATCGTAGCCTGCAGGAACAGCCATAAGGTACGTATGTCCGTTGTACGGATAAGCAATAAGAAGTCCTACATCAGGACGGGTCTTAAGTGTATTGATCATAAGAGCATCAAAGCTTAATGCCTTGGGTGCAACAAGATTAACAACCGCACCGGGAGCGGCGGTAGCTATCATATTTGCAGCTATTGCTGTCCAGTTTGCATCCTGTGCTATTGTCTGCGCAGCAACTGCAGGTGCAGGATTGACTCTCACAGCGGTAAATGCCTTGTAACCGCCGTCATCACTTACCGCTGTGATAATGCA
>DEEW01000002.1:0-212 GCA_002350465.1 Lachnospiraceae bacterium UBA2868 | reverse complement strand
GGAGTAAGTGTAATATCGGTTGTACTAACCCATATTCCGCTTACATAGCGGCTCTTCTCATTTTCCGCCTGGGCTCTCTTTAATGCATCAAGTTCAGCCTGGGCTGCCTGGGCTGCCCTTCTTTGTTGTTCAAGTTCAGCCTGATGCTGGCGTTCCATTTCGTCTAAAATATCATCAATAATATCCCAGTCAATATCGTCTTCATCCACATC
>DEEW01000140.1:28707-28953 GCA_002350465.1 Lachnospiraceae bacterium UBA2868 | reverse complement strand
AAGGGAATATACAAAAGGGGATAGCCGCAAAGTAGCGCAACAATCGCAATCATCATACCCATAGCGCGGCTTCCCGCATCACCCATAAGCATGCTGCTGGGATTGGCATTGTACCACAGATAGGCCGCAAGCACTATTATAAAGTACAGAATACTGCGGGAAAAATCAGCCGATCCATCATATTCCATACACGTGTAGAAACTGCCCAGCGTTATTATCGTAAGGGTTGCGGACAGCCCGTCAACT
>DEEW01000140.1:21528-28674 GCA_002350465.1 Lachnospiraceae bacterium UBA2868 | reverse complement strand
AACTCCGTCGGTACAGTTTGTCACGTTTATTGAAGTCCAGACAAGAATGACTATCAGTATGAATGCAAGCCAGTACGGTATCGCAACGGATATATACGGATCGGGAAAAATCGCAAACCTGTTGCCGTTGTAATACAGATAGGTAAGCGCAACAACCGCGGCAAGTCCGAAGTCCAGCGCACCCTTTAAATATTCATTCCACGGTTTTTCGGATGCATCGTCAAAAAAGCCGGTAAACATGGACGCAACGATAACCGCCAGATATATGACTTTCTGATTATCTATATAGTCAAACAGAAGTGATACGGCAGCAAAAACAAGAACAAATATGATACCTGCGCCTCTTGCTTTTCCCCTTGAAAGAGCACCTTCAACCGCAAACGCCCTGCCCTGATCGTGGGGAAGCTTATCAGCCAGTACTTTCATAAAAATAAAAGTGGCAAGAAACGCTACCAGAGCACCTACCGCAGCCATACCCGCTCCTTCGGATCCGAATAGATAAAACATCAACCGTACCTTCCTTACTTAATAGTCAAAAGCGCCGGAAACCGACGCTTCTGATTATAACACAAGTAAGGAACTGTCGCTACCTCGCTGACTTATCCTTCTATGCTGATGTACTTTCTTTCCTCTACAGGCGGCTCGATCTCTTTCTTGGGAACGAATACCTTGAGGATACCGTCCTCGAACTTAGCTTTAACTTCGCTCTCTTCGATATTTTCGCCGATGTAGAAGCTTCTTGAGCAGCTGCCGAAGGTTCTCTCACGTCTGATGTATGTTCCTTCGTCCTCCTTTTCCTCATGCTCCTCGTTTGTCTTGGCGCTTACCGTCAGATAGCCGTCCTTAAGCTCCGCCGAAATGTCTTCCTTCTTGTATCCGGGAAGATCGATATCAAGCGTAAATCCCTTGTCATTTTCCTTGACATCCGTCCTCATTACCTGAGGTATGGGCTGCCTTATGGCTTTAATGGGTTTTGAAACGGTATCAAAAAAATCATCAAATAAGTTTTCTCCGAAAATACTGGGCATCATCATAATTAATTCCTCCTTTATTGTTGAGAGCCGCGGCTCCATTTTTCTTTCGACGATTATGTTATATCACATCTGTTAGCACTCGTCAAGCGTGAGTGCTAACAAAAATTGTGAACTTTTTGTGTTCACGTCTCGTCCCAGTATTTTACAAGACTCATCCCCAGTTCTCCGAACATCATTATTATAAGCGGCGTGATCTGCAGAAGCACACGGTTACCGGAGTCTCCCACATCCTCCGTGAGAACATCCCCTCTGCCGAAGGACGCAGCCAGAACAATGAGTATAAAGCCAATGGTAAGGACTATATTAAATGCGTTTGATGTACGGGAAGATTCCCTCTTTTCCCCGGGGATAAGGGCATACTCTGCCACAAAAACCACCGTCGTCGCTATTACAAAGTAGGGCAGCATACCCCAGCCGCTCTGTCTGAACAGATTAGCACCGAATGCTTTTATATTTCCTATGTAGTGTTCCCTGTCGTAAATATAGAAAATCCCGTTTCCAAGTATCATGGCTGCTATATAGGCAACAGGCAGTTTGGATCGTAGCCTGTCCGGAAGCCGCTGTTCTATAAAGGCAACATAGAGCGCAACCGCCGCTACTGTTGCCACAAGCATAACCGCTTTTTGCGGAGACATGAACAGATAAATATCATCCAATATATTAAATTGGGTAAAAATCTTCAAACAGTATCCGCCGAACAGCACAAACACCGGAGCCATCACGTATTTTGCAAGCCTCTTTCCGATGCCGCAATAATATGACAGGCAGAGCACCAGCCACTCGACAAACATCGTGCCCTCTATTCTGAACAGTGCAAGAGCCACAAGCAAAACTGCGGATTTTCCAAAGTTTTTCCCTTTATTGCCATATGTATAATATGCCCCCATAAAGAAGAGCTCCATATAATACATGTTGGCAAGCCCCCAATGCCCCAGAATGACAAAGGGCGTGGACATTGCAAGAAGCAGGGTAATTACAACAGCTGCTACGATCCTTCTCTTTTTTTCCGTAATATATTCTCCGGATTTTTCAAATGTACATACCCCGAAGAAAGCCAGGAAATTAATATGGAAAAACTCTCTTATACCAAATGATTCACCGAATCCGAACAGCGCCGGAAGAGTATCCACCGCAACCGCGGCAAGCCCCGTATCGGTCATCCAGAAGTCAAACTGGTCTCGGAGCCCTCCGTAATATACGATACAGTCCGGATACCTGCGGTAAAAATACATTGTATCATTGGATATGATAACCGGAGTGACTCCGGCCACAGCCACCAGGGCAACGACAACAGCCACAGCCAGACATATGAAGATGTTGCGTATGATTTTCGGGTCAATGTTTGCTGCAAATGATTTTCTGTTTAAAAAGATTACCGATATCACCTCAAGCACAATTGCTCCGCACACCGTCCATGTATTGTAAGGTATTCCGGCAACCAACATGGCATACGCCGTAACAGCGAATGCGCATATGCCCAAAGGATACGCCAGAACATACCTCATTACCGGCGTCTCGTCCGTATCGGAGAGGGCATCCGACAGAACCCCTCCAAAGATAAAGAGGCATATTATTACAGCAAACTGCCTGAAGAAAAATCCCGCAGACAGCGTCGAAATATAATCGGTTACAAATGTTTCAAGCGGTGTCATCTGAGTATTTCCCCGTAAAAGTAGTCTTTTGAGGCAATATAGTAACTGTCTGTATCGTGGCTGTCTTCATGCTGCCACAAGACAACAAGCTCGTTAGTATCGGTTAATCCTTCCGTGCAGACGTACACCCGGGAATCGCCGATAAAGTAATTGTAGAACCAGAAATAATAGAATCCGTTTCCCCACTCCCCGTGATAGGGCGTAAGCGGGAAAGTGTACCGCATCATATCATTGGCAGATCCCAGATCCTCATAATGCGCCTTCTGATCCCCGGAAAGCTGTATTCCGTTTAGGGACTCGTCCTTAACTACCGTAGCGTGATTGAACTTCAGATACTGCCACATATTTACCCCGTGGTAATAGTAGTACAGCCAGTAATCATCCCTGTCCCCTACAAGCTCTACCAGATAGTCCCAATCATCATCAACGTCTATATCATCTCTTACCTCGTCGGCATCATCCGGAGTATATACAGTCTTGCCTTTGAGGAATTTGTCGAGAAAAGCATCGGTATATTCCCCGTTCTCAAAAAACTCCGGCTGGTACATATTCTGGTTGACAGGATGGGAAAATCTGACGATATGCCCTATGGTGCGATAGTTGTATATAAAGGAAAGCAAAATCATTCCGGCAGCATAAGCGGCCAGAACGATCCCTCTTTTATTCTTCAGTTTCGGAATATGAAGCGCCGCAAGCAGCACAACCATCAGGCCGCCGGCAAGAACATATTTCATAAGATATCTCCGATCTGCATACTATTTTCATAGTATAATTCATGCGGCCATCTTTTACAAACGAAATACTATGCCACCCGTCAGAAAAATGATATAATCTTAATGTAGTTGATTTTACACCAGAGGAGGAGTAACAATGCAGGATTACAAGAAAATCGACCATCCCAAGAATATTGACGTGGTTCTTCGTTATATTCCGGGGCACTTTATCACACCCAATTCCCATGTTAATTATTATATGGACTTAAGTGATATGAAGTCACGCCAGCGTGAAGCAAGGGCTACGGGTGAAGAACTTGCCGAGTTTTATCTGGCTTCGGATGAGATTGACACTATACTGTGCCTTAACGGAACGGAAGTGGTTGGTGCATATCTTGCCAACAAGCTTACAAAGGCAGGAATGATCTCAGCCAACCGTCACAAGACAATATATATTACAAGTCCCGAATACAATACAAGCGGACAGATGATGTTCCGTGAGAACAACCAGCATATGATCAAAGGCAAGAGAGTTCTTGCACTTATAGATACCGCAACGACCGGCAGCACACTTAAGAGTGCGGTGGGCTCCATCAGGTTCTACGGCGGAACCCCAATCGGAATCGCGGCTATCTTCTCGGTTGGAACCCAGATCGACAACATTCCTATAAGATCACTGTATTCAACCAAGGATCTTCCCGATTACGCAAGCTATCGTTCGGACAGCTGCCCTCTTTGCCAGAAGGGCACTCCCGTGGATGCGATCTGTAACGGTTTCGGATATTCAACGATCCAGTAGATCATTTTGACAACGGTTGCATAACAAAAGAAGAGCGGTAATGAAGTGAACCCCAAATGTTGGACACTTTAATTAATTGTTAAGCAACTTCTATGGACTTAGTTCTGTATTGTACAGGACTAAGTCCTTTTAGTTTTTCCTTTATCCTTTTATTGTTATAGTAATCTATATATTCCTTTATGGCGGATATAAGATCTTCAGTTGAGTTGAACTTATGACGATAGTACATTTCACTCTTTAGTAAACCGAAAAAGTTTTCCATTACTGAATTATCCAAACAATTCCCTTTTCTGGACATGCTCTGAACGATCCCTTTATCTTTTAATCTTTTTTGATAAGGTTTCATCTGATACTGCCATCCCTGATCTGAGTGNNATACCATTTGACCAATCCCCTATATGTAGATAGGATGAGCCTGTCTACACTTGGAGCGCCGTTTATTGAATTAATGTGCGACGCTCCAAATAAAATATCACATATAATCAGCCACTGTCAAGGCCTAGAACCTCATAATGCCTCTGGCCATGTTCTCTTCTTCCTCTTCACGCTTCTTCTGCATCATGACCTGATACTGGTTGAGCGTCTCCTGCTTCTTCTGCTCGGATATTGCCTTTGCCATGTCCAGATCCTCTAATCTTGACCTTGATGACAAAGTATTCTCCGCTGCATAATCGTTGTATCTTATGGCAGACTCAAGAGCATTTGTCTGAGCTCCCATACTGCTCCTCGATTCGGAAACCTTGGAGATCGCATCGGTGATCCTGCTCAGATCAAACTTTCCTGTAACGTTAAATCCTTCGATACCAAGATCAGCCAGTGTTGAGCTTACCATCTGTATCTTCTGTCCGGTTCCGTCGGGCTTTGTAGCAAGGTCAATATCTGCCATGCTGCCGTCAAGTATCTTCATCGTATTGAATTCGGTACCCTTTGCAATGCCTTCAATGTCCGACAGGAGCTGGTCAACTTCACTCTGGATGGCACCGAGCTCTTCGCCGGTATTAAGCCCGCTGCTTGCCTTGACACCGAGTTCATATATTCTCTGGAGGTTATCTCCTATCTGCCCCAGAGCACCGTCGGCAATATTAAGTAATCCGACACCGTCCTTGGCATTATCGATTCCGACAGTAAGTCCTGTCTCCTGACTGTTCATCTTCTCGGCAATGGTAAGTCCTGCCGCATCATCGGCAGCCGAATTGATTCTCTTGCCGCTTGACAACTGTGTATAAATACTGCTTGATGAGGAAACTCCGCTTATCTCTGACATTTTTCATTCCTCCTGCTCTCTTGAAAGCTACGCCAATCAAAATGTTACCTTGGGACTAAATTGTAACATTTAATTATCCTGCTGGCAACTATGTAAAATTATCCTGATCCTTGTTCCCAGATCTTCTCTCGATGTTATTTCAAAATGTCCGTCATGCTTGTCCACGATCCACTTTGCAATGGACAGTCCGAGACCCGTTCCTCCGTAGCTCCTTGCCTCGTCCGATCGATAGAACCGCTCAAACATATGCTCAATGTCCGACTCTTTCATACCGATACCGGTGTCCTGAACCTGCAGGTAAACATCCTGCCCCGTATCGTATCCCACCGACAGTATTATCTCATCCTTTTCCTTCGTATATTTTGCCGCATTATCAACAAGTATCCTGACAGCCTGCTTGATGAGACCTTCATCCGCCATAACACATACGGGCTCCGTCGGACATGAATACTTGTAAATATGCCCTTCGTCGATCATAAGGGACTCTTCGTAAACGCTCTGCATCATCTCGCACAGATCCACCTTTTCAACGTTTACGACTGTTCTGCCGGCATCACCCCGGGCCAGAAACAGGAGCTGTTCAACCAGATGTTTCATATGGGATGACTCGTTCTGAATAGCCGTTATGGACTCGTCAAGAACCTTCTCGTCTTCGCGTCCCCACCTAGCCAGCATATTGGCATAGCCTTCTATTACCGCTATCGGCGTCCTCAGTTCATGGGACGCATCATTTACAAATCTCGCCTGCTGCCTGTTACTCTCCCTGATCCTTGTAAGAAGGGCATTCATTGCCCGCTCTATTCCCTTAAGATCTTCGTCATTAAAGGACAGCCTAGCCTCGTCCGTAGGCTCTAAGCTTGTGATTTTCTCCTCTATCAGGTGGTATTTGTCTTCGGATAATTCGAACTTCGATATTTCCTCAACCTTGAGGGCAAGCTCATCAAGGGGCTTTAATATCCTCTTCACCCGTCTCTTTTCGTGGGAATAGGAGATAAGGTCGCCAAGCATCTCTATGGCAAACAATGACGCTCCGAATGACAGTATAATCATCGCCGGGGCAAAAATCGCTTCCGACAGTATAAGCTTTCCCGTTGTATTCGCGTACACGGTATAGCGCATTGTGGAAAGCACTTCTCTAAGCTCGTTTGCAGAGTCAATATTTCCGTCAAAGGGTGCTACCGAAATCTGACGATTTCGCTCCGGAAAGGGGACAGACGTATCCACCATGTATTCTCTTGCCGCAAGCCACACCACCATCATTACGATCATCCAGAACAGTGTCTGACCGAAATGAATTCCTATCTTCATTCTGACCCGCTGGTTTGCGAGACGCTTCCTGATTGATTTTACGCGGCCTCTGGCTGTGCTATTCTGATTTGATGACATAACCGACACCTCTGACCGTTTCTATCATTTTGACATCAAAGGCTTCATCTATCTTGGAGCGCAGAAACCTCACGTACACATCAACAATGTTGGTCTCACCCACATAATCGTAACCGCATACTTTTTCGAGCAAAGTATCCCTTGTCATAACTATGTCCAGATTTGTCAGAAAGACCTTCAGCATCTCAAACTCCCTGTTTGTCAGGGTTATCTCCTTGCCGTCATATGTTACGCGATGCTTTTTCTCGTCAAGAACAAGGCTCTTCCAGCGATGGATTCCCTCCTGATCGCTACCGGT
>DEEW01000140.1:18554-21371 GCA_002350465.1 Lachnospiraceae bacterium UBA2868 | reverse complement strand
TCCATAACCGCATCTCTTGCCGTAAGCAGTATAACGGGAGTATTAGGTCCCCCGGAATTGTTGATCCTGCGTAAAACTTCCAGGCCGTTAAGGCCCGGAAGCATTATATCGAGTAAAATCAGATCATATGAGTTAGTCGTCGCAAGCTCAAGTGCTTCACGCCCGTCACCACTCTTTGTGACCTCATATCCTTCATGGATCAGTTCGAGCTCTACGAAACGTGCCAGCTTTTCTTCGTCTTCGACTACAAGAATATGTGACATATCAGGAATCTCCTTCCCAAGAAGTACGCTATCGGAATTTACAGCTTGTTGTACTCTTCCTTAACCTTATCGGCTGCCTCGGAAACCTTGTCGCATACATCGTTGGCGAATTTCATCTCGTCAGCGCCCTTAAATCCGTACCTGCATCCGAAGAACAGTGCCACAACCATAATGATAAGTGTTACATGCCATGTTAATGCGAGAATGATGATAAATACCCAGATGGGAATATTTATGATCGTTTCTTCTCCGCGCTCCACAACAAAGTAGTTTTCGCATGATTTGTGCCAGAGCGCTTTGAGCTTATCGGTAAATGCGTTTCCCCTCTTCTTCTCTTTCTTCTCTTCGGGCTGATCCACAACCACAAGCTCACGACTTTCCTTCGTGCTGTATGTCTCCTTGCGGGTCTCGGCCTTGCCCTGCTTCTCAAGAAGGATCATCGCATCAAGAAGATCTCCGTTTGCCTCTTCAAGCGCTGCCTTTGCCTCTTCGAATGTTACGTTTGCTTTTTCCCTTAACTTTTCAACCTTTTCAAAAGTATCCATTTTTTTACCAACCTTTCGTATTCTGTGATTTCCCGTATTGCGCTTTCTTACGATCGTTTTGAGAGCCACGCCATTAAATCTTTGCACCACCCTCAACGCAATATCAATATACCGAAAGATTCTTAATTCATCTTTTAGGAAAGATTAAAATAAAGTTAAAAATCAATTATCTTCCAGATCTTCTTCAATAATGCGGATATGAACATCATCAAGCTGCTTCTTGTCTACTGTTGACGGTGCGCCCATCATCACATCCATTGCCATCTTGTTCATAGGGAACGGAATGATCTCACGGATACTGTCAACACCTGCGATAAGCATGATCATCCTGTCAACACCGGGAGCGATACCGGCATGTGGCGGTGCTCCGTAGCAGAATGCATTGTACATTGCGGGGAACTTCGCCTTCACATCTTCCTCCCCCAGACCTACGATGGAGAATGCCTTTACCATTATCTCGGGATCATGGTTTCTGACCGCGCCCGAAGACAGCTCCACGCCGTTACATACAAGATCGTACTGGTATGCAAGGATTGACAGGGGATCATCGTTCTCAAGAGCGCTCATGCCTCCCTGGGGCATTGAAAACGGGTTGTGGCAGAATTCCAGCTCCCCCGATTCCTCACCGATCTCATACATAGGAAAATCAACTATCCAGCAGAATTCATAGCACTCTTTCTTCATGTGACCCTCTGCACTCTCGCCCAGTATCTTGCGAAGTGTACCGGCACATTTTAGGGCGTCTGCCCTCTTTCCTGCGGCAAGAGCCACAAAATCACCGGATTTAAGTGAGAGGGCACTTATCACGTCCTGTTTCCTATCCTGAAGAAACTTTGCGATTCCTCCCACTATTTCTCCGTTTTCGTCTATTTTGAACCAGTATGATTTTTGACCGCTAATTACCTCGGTATCGGCAATTATCTTGTCCACTACTTTTCGTGAAGCATTAAAATCAGTTACCTTTACCGCCTTGACCGTCTGGCCTTCAAAAGGTGCAAATCCCGTTCCCTGCATCAGCTCGGTAACATCGTCAAGCACAAGGTCTATTCGAAGATCGGGTTTGTCCGTACCGTAAGTTTCCATCGAATCCCTGTAAGATATTCTCTTAAAGGGCGCGGACGATGCCTCAGAGTATACTCCGTACTTTGCAAAAATCGGAGGCAGAACATCCTCGATAACCGCAAACACATCCTCCTGATCGGCAAAAGCCATTTCCATATCAAGCTGATAGAATTCTCCCGGGGATCTGTCGGCTCTCGCATCCTCATCCCTGAAGCACGGAGCGATCTGGAAGTATCTGTCAAAACCGCTTGTCATAAGTATCTGCTTGAACTGCTGCGGTGCCTGGGGAAGAGCATAGAACTTGCCCGGATGGTTTCTTGAAGGCACCAGATAATCTCTTGCCCCTTCAGGAGAAGAACATGTAAGAATAGGCGTGGTGATCTCGAGAAAATCATGTTCTATCATGCTTCTTCGAAGATCTGCTACTATTTTACTTCTAAGTACTATTTTGTCCCGAACCTCGGGATTTCTAAGGTCAAGATAACGGTATTTAAGTCTTACCGTCTCGTCCGCTTCCTTTGATCTTGTAACTTCAAAGGGAAGCTCGTTATATATACATTTTCCGAGTACTTCTATCTTCTCTGGAACAACTTCGATATCCCCCGTAGGAAGATTGGCATTTTTGCTCGATCTTTCCCTTACAGTACCTGTTATGGAAAGAGTTGATTCATTATTTACTCCGGACAGAGCATCCATCATCTCTTCCGTTTCTATAACTGCCTGGGTCACTCCGTAGAAATCCCTTAATACAAGGAATCCCAGATTCTTGCTGACCTTTCGCATGTTGTCATACCATCCGACGATGGTGACTTTCTCTCCTACGTTTTCGATACGCAGCTCGTTACAGTTGTGTGTTCTTGATTGTGTCATGGTTTACCTCTTTATTTATTATTATGCTAACAAATTTGCTTCGTGGAGCCCTCATAACGCTGCCTTGTTCAAGGTCG
>DEEW01000140.1:17061-18435 GCA_002350465.1 Lachnospiraceae bacterium UBA2868 | reverse complement strand
CCTTGTTCAAGGTCGCTCGCCCATTTGGATTCGACTTCGTCGAATGGTGGCTCGCGGTGCAGCATCAGGCTCCTCCCACTTCGTGGGGCCCTCCTAACGCTGCCTTCTCCAAGTCATTGGCATGAAGAGCAGGAGCATGGGGAACAGTTCGAGACGCCCGGCAAGCATATCAAACATAAGTACATATTTGGAGAATATCGAAAACTGTGAAAAGTTTCCGGTAGGTCCCACCATTTCAAGGCCCGGCCCTATGTTGTTGAATGTAGCTATGACCGCAGTTACCGTTGTGGTGAAATCTTTTTCATCCAGTGCCACAAGTATTACCGATACGGCGAATATAATGATGTATGTGAGAAAGTACACATTTATTCCGCGCAGTACGGCATGTTCTATCGGTTTTCCCTCAAATTTGAGTATCTTGACACTTCTGGGATGAACAAAATGCTGCAGCTCCTTCCTGATTGTCTTGGATCCTATGATCACGCGGCTTACCTTAACTCCACCCGCTGTTGAGCCGGCACATCCGCCGATAAACATTGCAACAAGCAGAAGCATTTTGGAAAACGTAGGCCATGTATTAAAATCAGCTGTCGCAAATCCCGTAGTCGTCATTACCGATGCCACATTAAACATACTGTGTCTTATAACATCGTGAACTCCTGTGAATGTATTTCTTATATTAAATGCGACAAGCACAGTTATTACGGCATATATCGACAGATAGGATATAACCTCCTCTGACTTAAACGCTTCGCGAAACTTTCTTGCCACAAAGAGAAAATACACATTAAAATTGGCACCGCAGGCTATCATGAAGAAGGTTATGACCCACTGCTGCAGGGCAGTGTATTCCATACATCCGCTGTTTCTAATGGCAAATCCGCCAGTACCCACAGATCCGAATGATATTACCGATGCTTCGTAAAGGGACATTCCGGCCAGCATCAGGGCAACTATCTCCAGCACTGTGATCGCTATATAAATAAGATACAGTATCTTAGCAGTTGATTTTACCTTCGGGACCAGTTTTCCCACAGAAGGTCCGGGGCTTTCCGCTCTCATAAGGTAAATACTGTCGCCGGCCGCTTCCGGAAGGAGCGCCAGAACAAAGACCAGTATGCCCATTCCTCCAACCCAGTGGGTAAAGCTTCTCCAGAACAGTACACCCTTAGGCAATGATTCAACCTCTGTCAGTATACTTGCGCCGGTAGTTGTGAATCCCGATATGGTCTCAAAAAGTGCATCGGTAAAACCGATATGCCCCACTGCATGCCAAAGTGGGATCGCACCGAAAACCGACATGAGTATCCAACTGAGTGCTACCGCCATAATTCCTTCACGGGTGTAAAACGACATGTTTTTGGGCTTTCGAAA
>DEEW01000140.1:13978-17001 GCA_002350465.1 Lachnospiraceae bacterium UBA2868 | reverse complement strand
ATCCACTCTTTTTCCCTGTAGATTAATGATACGATCGTAGGCAGAAGCATCAATGCAGCCTCAATCCGGAGAACCTTTCCCACGAAGAATGCTATCATTTTTCTGTTCATGCGAGAATATCCTCCAGATCGTTAAGTCCGCGTTCCACGCTGACTACAACCACAAGATCCCCTTCTTCTATAACGCTTTGTCCATTCGGGATAACTACTTTATTTCCTTTTGTTATGCAGGCAATAATGATGTTGGGCTTGAGGTTAAGCTCCATAAGAGGTTTACCCACAATCTTTGACTTGTTCTTGACCCGAAACTCGAGCGCCTCCGCCCTTCCCTGGGCGATCTTGTATAGAGTCTCAACATTACTTCCCTTGCTGTTATTGAGGGCTCTTACAAATCTTACGATATAATCGCTTGTTATGCTGTTGGGATTGATTATGCTTCCTATATCAAGTCCGGCTATTACTTCCTCAAAATTGATCCTGTTTATCTTGGTCAGAAGCTTAGCCTTGCTGATCCCCTTCTCATACAGGGAGAGAAGAATGTTTTCCTCGTCTATGCCGGTAAAATTACCTACCGCATCTACAACACTGATCCCCTCCTCATCAAGAAGCTGCTTGTCGGTTCCGTCCCCGTTTATTATTACAGCCTGAGGCAGCATTTCCGACAGACTCTGGCACTTTTCAAAGTCCTGCTCTATTATCTTGACTCCGATCTTGGTCTCCTCAAGGAGCTTGGCAGCATAGTAGCTCATCTTGCCGCCGCCTATCAGTATGATGGATTTGACGGCATTGGATATGTTGGCACCTCCCGCCTTGAAAAACGCCAGTGCAACCGCATGAGGTGCTATAAACGATACAATATCCCCTGCCTTCATGGTAAAATCACCATGCGGAATCAGAAGCTCCTCTCCTCTCTCAACAATACATATAAGTACTTTGCAGTGGAGCTTGGAATCCATTTCCGAAAGAGCCAGTCCGTCAAGCTTTGATCCTTGCGGAATACTGATCTTGATAAGCTCAACCCTGCCTCTTGCAAATGTATCAACCTTCATTGCCGACGGGAACTTGATGATCCTTGCCACTTCCGCTGCCGCCGCCTGCTCGGGATTGATTACGAGCGAAAGGTTAAGCTCATCTCTTATATAGCGCATCTCATTGAAGTATTCCGGGTCACGTATTCTTGCGATCGTCTGGCAATTACCGGCTTTTTTGGCAATAAGACAACACAGGAGATTAAGCTCATCCGAATTGGTTGTGGCAATCAGAATATCCGCATCCTTGACCCCGGCCTCTCTTTGCGTGGAAACACTGGCTCCGTTTCCCTCAACTCCCAGTACGTCAATTCTGTCAGACAGATATTTAAGCTTTTCACCGTGCTTATCGATGACTGTGATGTCGTGCCCTTCCTCATCAAGGTGTTCGGCAAGGGTAGATCCGACTTTTCCGCATCCGACTATTATTATCCTCATTTTGTAACCTTTCCGGTTGATCCTCTAATCAAGACACTTTCATAAAACTAAACGAGTCGGAACATAAACTGTCCCGACTCCTTATATTTTATGATGATTTTCCCATCAGCTGATAGGGATCTCCGTAGATCCGATATCCTGGAATGTGGAATAATTATCATGTACCGTAAGTGTGAGCGGACTCGTCTGATCCGAAAGCTTGAATGCATACGCACATTCAACAGACTGTCCTCCCGATACCTGCATATCCTTGTTGCCTATCTCTGCCGGTGCTTCGGCAAGATTCAAGTCTTCAGGACAATCAACACCGTTCTGCTTAACACTTGCAGGGAATACCGCGCTCATGGCAAGCGGTGTGTCCGTCTTGTTGACGAATGTGAAATAAACTACGGCAGCAGTCTCATTATTCGCATCCATAACAAGCTGAACTTTCGTACAGGTAAGAGTAAACTCATCGTTTTCAACATTTACTCCGTTTGATGCTCCGGCCTCGGCCGATGAACTCTGGGAAGCCTGTGCCGATGCATCACCGTCAACAATCTTTCCTTTAAGTACAAAGAACAGGATAATAAGGGCAATAAAAACAACTATCTCCACCGCAAGGATAATAATACTTGTTGTATCATTTTTCTTGCGTCTGGGAGCTGCTGCTCTTGCATGTCCTCTGTTTGCGCTACCCTCACGATGAGTAGCCGGACGTGATGAACGAACCGGACGCTCGCGAACCTCATCATCCTGAAATTCAAAATCAAGGTCTAAATCTCTAGGCATAATAAAACTCCTTTCAACCCTAACATTGTATTATCATCTGCCTAAAAATTCAAGTAAAAAAAGCATTTTAGAGCCCGAAAGACACAACCGTAAAGCGTGTACCGTTACATTTAAAGCTTGATGCGCCTATTGACTGGTATTTTTCGGTAAAGATCAGCCTTCTCGAAACAGGATCGTTTTTGATCATGGCATCAACGGTATCCTCTGCTTTCTGCATGGTCATAAGCAGCATCTCTGCCTTGAAGTGTTCCGGTGCAAGTGAATAGAACTGCAGACCGTTCGGTCTTGTATGATCAAAATTTGCCGCTATCTCCCGTGTTCTTCTGTCGGCGCATGTACCGAGGCCTTTGTTGGTTATAAGAGGTTTGTAGCCAAGGTCCGTCCTTGCTTTATTGATTGCGGTTATCACTTCGGTACCGAATGCACTGTCGCTTTCGCCGTTAATGTAAATACAGCACTTCCCCACATCAAATTCATCCGGTGTAATATAGGGTGTAGGTGTGGGCGTAGGCGTTGCGTTGGGATCCTCCGTCGGAGAAGGGGACGCCTCGGCCGTTTCCGTCGGATAGGGCGTTGGGGTTGTAAAAACATCAGCATAGTCATCCGGACTTTCCATAGACGATACCGCAAAATCATCCGCCGGGGTAATGACCGGGGTAACTGTCGGAATATCCGGGATACTCGTGGGTGCATTCGTCGGTGTGACATCATCGGATGTTTTACCGTTCTGATTTACCGTCTGAAGTGCCGAGCGGATATACTCGTCGTATGGATCCTTTTCCTGGTT
>DEEW01000140.1:11914-13921 GCA_002350465.1 Lachnospiraceae bacterium UBA2868 | reverse complement strand
CTGTCACACGCCGGCAGGAAAAACATGGATATAATGCATACCAATATGACTGCAAAGCAGTTGATTCTTCTCATATGTGTCCTTTGTACCCTCATTATTTTAAGTGTCCGGGAGCAAAAAACGTTGCCGCTTTAAATACCGGTGACTCAAATCTTCTCTTAACTTTTGTAAGCTCATCCCTTATGTGAATGCCTTGCGGACAGTGGGCTTCGCACTTGCCGCACTTCTTGCAGAGGGATGCCATTGATTTCTCATTCTTCATGGCAGTGCACATGAAATACTCCCGCCATGCATTAGCATATCCGTCAACGTAGGATGAATTGTATATTTTAAAACATCCGGGTATATCAACCCCCGCCGGACAGGGCATACAGTATGCGCAGCCGGTACATTTGACCTTTACCTTCTTCTCGATCTCCTGTATGACCTTCTCATACGTGCTCATATCAGCTTCGGTCAGAGAATTCTCCACTGTATCGGAAGCTATTCTTATATTCTCCTTAACCATATCCATTGAATTCATTCCGGACAGAACCGTGGTTACTTCAGGCTGGTTCCATAACCACTTGAGCCCGAACTCTGCAGCTGTCCATCCGGTAGCATCGGATATCATGTTCTTCGCCTTTTCTGGAATACCGTTTACAAGCCTTCCTCCGCGGAGGGGCTCCATTATTATCACCGGAATCCCTTTCCCGGCGGCAGCCTTAAGACCTCTTACTCCTGCCTGTGAGTTCTCATCAAGATAATTATACTGTATCTGGGTAAAATCCCAATTATAAGCATTCAGTATTTTAATGAACATTTCGGAAGATCCGTGGTAGGAATAGCCCACATTCCTTATCTGCCCGTTTTTCTTCTTTTCTTCAAGCCACTTGTCTATGCCTCTTTGACACAATGCCTCCCATGTTTTTTCATCCGGAAGCATATGCATAAGGTAATAATCTATATGATCAGTACCGAGGCGGGACAGCTGTTCATTAAACCTCTTTTCCGCTTCCTGGACGCTTTTCATATGATAATGGGGCATCTTGCTGGCAATATTGATCCTGTCTCTGTACCCTGTATTTTTAAGAGCCCTTCCCAGTTCCTCTTCATTACCCGGATAGATATATGCAGTGTCAAAATAGTTGACGCCGTTATCTACCGCATACTTTAGTTCACGTTCGATCTCCTCATGGTCGAATCCATTTCCCTTTTTGGGGAATCTCATGCAGCCGAATCCGAGTATTGACAGATTATCAGGATTGTTTTTATTTCTGTAGTGCATTTATCTCCTCCTCACGCCCGTAAGGAAAACACAATAACTATTTTCTGTTAATTATACCCTTAATATCTCCGAATGTCACATTTTCATTCAGTGATAATTCTGTGATAAAGCGTGAAATCCCAAGAAACAGATCCTTAAAGCTAACCATGCTCTCTTCTTTATAACGGCTTGCGGCATAATCGATCAAAAGCTCCAGTCCCTCTGATCCATCCAGAATCTCCATATCAAGTACGGTCTGTGTAGCCGCCTGATTTTGTCTGACATCCACCGTCTCAGGCTTAATATCGTCATCGAAGCCTGTCATATCCCGCATATCCTGCTGATACAAAAGATATGCCGCATCCATTTGCGTACCGTGAGTCATCAGATCCACATAGGGATAAATGCTGTATTTAATTCCCTTCTCCACCTGAGCCTTTGTCATGACAAAGATTTCCCTGAGTGTCATGCTGTCTTCAAATCTGAATGCCACCGGAAGTTCACGGAACAATAAACCTACCGTAGTCATCATCCTTGTATCTTCCCTGGCGTTATAGTTCCATGCCAGCAGGATGTCCGGATAGTTATTGTATATTGAAATAGCAAGAGCAGCCACAGTGATAAAGAATCCGTTTCTGCTTATCTGATAAAACTTTTCCGCCGTCTCCAGCTTATGAATATCAACATCGATCCGGGCGATCAGTTCTCCGAGTTCTTCCGACTGTGTATTCTCATAGTCCGGATTCGGATATGTCTGCCAC
>DEEW01000140.1:5422-11865 GCA_002350465.1 Lachnospiraceae bacterium UBA2868 | reverse complement strand
GAGCTCCCTCCCTTTGCTTCAGCATCAGATAATAATAATCTTTTTTGGGATTTTCACCCCGGTAGTATAGGGAAATATTCCCGAGGAATACCTTAAAGGAGGAACCGTCCATTACGGAATGATGCACATCAAAGAAGACATATCCGCTCTTTTCCGTCTGAAAAACCCTGCAGCGGGACAGTCTCTGGGGCACTTTGGTGTCCGCAATCCTGAAAGGCTGCACCAGATTATCCTTTATCGTGTTATGAAACTCCCATTCCGTCATACGCTCAACGAATATGTGGTTAAGCACTTCCGGTGTATAACGCTGCATCAATTCCCCGTCTTCGTTGAAAAAATATGTGGTCAGAAGTGCCGGGTGATTCCTGATAGCCTTTTCCACAGCCTTTGCCATGTTCTCCATGTCAACGGAATTGATATCAAACTTAAGCAGAGTAAAGAGATTGTACATAGTGGATTTGGGACTTCTTAGCTGGTAGTCCACCATATAGAGCTGCTCGGCAGTCAGCGGATGAGCCTCTTTCATTGCCTCATCATTTGTTTTGTCGGGATTCGCATCATCCACAGCCCGCAATTTTTCGTACAATTCGGCAATACCTTCAGGTGTCCTTCCCCTGAAAATCTCCGATGCATTCAGTCCCGGAAGATCACAGACCACAACCAACTCTATGGCTGCAAGGGAGTCACCGCCCAGCTCATAGAAATCATCATAAATACCGACACGTTCCAGATTCAGAACTTTGGCAAATGCCGTGCACAGTTTTTCCTGAATATCATTCTCCGGAGCTTTATACACCTTTACATAATCGGTTATATCAGGTTTGGGCAAGGCTCTACGGTTAAACTTGCCGTTTGAATTAAGCGGGATCTCGTCGATCCTGATATAATATGTAGGCAGCATATAATACGGCAGACGCTTTAGGAGCTCTTCGCGCATCTTCTCACTGTCCACGGTGATATCTGCTGTATAGTAAGCGCATAAATAAGATCTGCCGTCTTCTTCAAAGCCTCTTACCGCTGCCCAGTCGATCCCCAGAACCTGTTTAATAGCCGCTTCTATCTCGAGCGGTTCGATTCTGTTACCGTTGATCTTGATCATGTCGCCTGAGCGCCCCATAAGCACCAGGTTTTCATTTGTATCTCTTTTACCGATATCTCCCGTATGAAACCATCCTCCGCGAAAATGCTCGGCGGTTTCCTCCGAAAGGTTAATATAGCCCCGGACATACGGGTTTGTGAAACATATTTCGCCAGACTCCCCCTCAGGTACTTCCTGACCGGAATCATCAATCAGTTTTATATCAATATCAAATCTTGGCTTTCCTACCGGACAGGTATCATAGGCCTTGTCAATCTCGAAAACGGACAAGGGAAATCCCGACTCACTCATGGCATAGCAATTATAAATATCTATATTTTCCATCCATATCTGACTGGCCGGCTCCGATCCGACTATCATCTTCTTCATATGAGGTGAGATTTTTCCCGGAAGTCTGCGTATATAGGAAGGTGACAGAAATGTCAGGGATATCCGTTTTTCGTCGAAAAATTTCAATAGCAGCCCGGGATTTTTAACTATCCTGTACGGAACAATGTACAGGACGGTCTTTTTATAATACAGACTGAGGATGACGATCATGACAGATGCCACAAAATTAAGAGGTGCTATAAGGGCAATTCTTTCCCCCGCATCTATAAACGATTTGCCGTCTATACGGTGAGCATCCACGGTCTGCATCACATTTCCGAACTCATGCAGTACTCCTTTGGGGTTTCCGGTAGTTCCCGATGTGTAGACAGCATATGCCGCATCATGGAGATCTACCTTCTCATATCCTTCAAGAGGCCTGCATAGCATGATTCTTGTCCATGTATGTTCATTGATTTCCGCCTTGCATCCGCAGTCCTTACGGATATAGTCAATACGCTCCGAGGCGTAACCTTCTTCAACTAATGTAAATGCACAGCCGGCTCTCCAGACCCCGATTATCGCTATAACGGGCATGGCACCCCTTGGAAGATTGATCAGTACAAAATCTTCCTTTCCAAGCCCTTTTTCCTTAAGCCACCGGTATACCTTTGATGACAAAAATAAAAGTGTCTGATTATCAATTCCCTTTGGATGCAGGTCATCATACAAAGCTGAATGCTCCGGATATTTGCCCGCATTATGCAAAAATGTTTCAATAAAACTATGCTTGTCCTTTGTCTTGCTCATAAGGCGTCTCCCCTGCTGCCATCTTGAGAGCCACGCCATTCAAAGTCCACTTCGTGGAGGCGTGGCCTACGTGCTGCAAAGTTTTCATAGAAAACTTTACACCACCGCCAATGTAATTTCTTCGTTGAAGACTCGGATTTATAGATTTATAATCTAATGCATGAAAAATACAGAATATCCTTCAATGATAAAGAAAAAATATTATTCAATGCTCCTTGGCGGTACCCTGTCAATTATGGTTGTTTCCATAATGCTGATGTCGGATACCCTGATCGCCGGTGTCGTTCTCGGTCAGAATGCTGTTTCCGGTATCACACTGGTAACTCCCCTGTATTCGGTAGCGGCATTTTTCGGTACAGTCTTTTCCCTGGGCGTCCCGATTCTGTACTCAACCGAAAGGGGAGCCTTCCGTGAAAAGGAAGCTGATCGTATATTCAAAACCGGCTTTCTCATGGCCGTTGTAACGGGTGTCGTACTGTTCGTACTCGTCAGCCTGTTCGGGGAAATGTATTTACGGATCAGTAATCCCTCAACACCGGTTTACGCAGCCGCCACAGATTATCTTTCGTTTATAAAGTATACGATACTCTTACTCCCTCTTCAGGCACTGCTGTCCGAGTGCATCTTTGCGGACGGTGATGAATCAATCTCCACAATTTCCAACCTGGTTCAGGCCATCGGAAATGTAGTCTGCTCCATTATACTGTCCCGAATCATGGGGGTACGCGGTATAGCCCTTGCTTCCTTCCTGTTTAACTGTATATCCCTTCTGTTACTTGTCCCCCATTTTTTCAAAAAAAGCAACACTCTCAAGATCGGTGTCGCCTTTTCATTTGACATTTTGAAAAAAGTCGTACGTTATTCCGCCATCGATGCGGCATCATATCTGTTCATAGGTATACTGGTCGCTGTTTTAAATATGTTTGTAGGTGCAAATTTCGGCTCCGGGGCACTTATTCTTGTGTCGGTAATTTCTCTCGCCCGTGATTTTCAGCTTATATTCGACGGAATCGGCGAGGCGATCACCCCGATACTTACGATCTATCTCGGAGAAAAGTGCATTTCCGGTGTAGGCAGAATCTATAGTCTGGCCAAAAAAACCGCAATCGCGGAAGGTGTAATCGTTACATTGCTGATTTGTATATCAGCTCCGTTTATCCCGGATATTTTGCAGATCACCGATCCTGCCATGGCCGGATACGCAACTGGCGGAATAAGGATCATCTCCATCGGTTCCGCCTTTGTCTCGCTTTTGTATCTTGTATCCTCTTATGACCTTTTGATTGACCGGATTTCTCTGGGATTATTAACAAGTACTTTAAGAGATGTTCTGCTCCCTGCTTCCCTTGCGGTTGTACTCGGTTACTTTTTCGGCATCTACGGTGTTTGTGTCGGGATCGGCATTGCCCCGGCTCTTGCAGTCCTGATACTTAATCTCTATCTTCAGAAGAAGTATCCCGACGAAGCTCCGCTATTACTCGGAGATGACAGTAAACTGCCTTCGTATCTCTATGGTCTTCCTCTTGAGGAAGCAAATATAGTGGCTACGCGAAACAGGATCGAAGCGGACCTTCGCACACATTCCTGTAATTCCAAAACTGTCAACAATGTTATGGTGCTGTTTGAAGACGTCTGTATGCTCCTGCGCGAGAAAAACAGCGGGGTTTCGGTGGAAGCGGAGTGTTCTCTGCTTATTCTTGATGACCGAATCCGAATGATTTTCCGTGACACAGGAGCATCTTTTGATATTACAGACGCCGATATGGACATCTCCTCATTGCGTAGTTACATCGTCTCCAATCTGGCAACGCATGTCAGCTACAAGCGGACACATCTTCCCGCTATGAGCTTTAACCGCAATGTGTTTGAGGTTAAGCGCTGATTGCAGTTATGCTCTTGCAGCCTTTCTCTTCATCTTCCTCATCTTGCGCTGGTGTATTATAAGTATCGCAAGGCATGTTACGGCAACACCGAATGCAAGCAGTGCTCCCACGGCAAGTCCTGTTACAAGACCGCTGGCAGATGCCACTTCTCTGGCAATTGCGTATGATGAAAATCTGTCTGTCCTGAATGTTATAGTCTTGGGATCATCGTCAAGATCCGGAAGGACAGTCAGCTCTCCGTTGTGAACCCTGAGTACGGAGTATGTCTTGCCTTTCTGATATATATCATCCGGTATCTCAATCACAACCTCCATTGTTGTTGGCAGTTCCGTGATCTTCTCGGTATTGCCGCCCATGCTCTTTAACATTGTAATGTCAAAGTATTTCAACGGCTTCTGCCCTACGGCATTTTTCATTATCTTCTCGGATGCCACATCCGGCTCATCTTCACCTGTAATGCTTACCGATATATCGATCTTGTCGCCCTTTGCTAACTTCATAACATCATCCGTAGTCAGCATCTTCTGAACAACAACGTCAAGATCCGGGAGCGAAGGGTTGATCTCGTCATCCGACGCAAGCATAAGCTCATCTCTTGAAAGCTTGTTATAGTCTATGCTGTTCATCTTTGCCGGCTCAAACTTGTTGTATACATATGCGCCGAGTCCGCCGGTGTAAAATGCTGCATCAAGTATAGGCATGGTATTGCCGGTAGTTACCATTTCGGTAGCATCACTCATGGACACTCCCATAAGGCGGGTAACCTCGGATGATTCGTCGCGATTGGGCTCAACCGTGATCCCAAGCTCCTCATCCGTGGGAACGGGGATGTTTTCAAGATCCATTTCTTCAACGTAGTCATCTCCGCCCTTTCCGCTTGCGGCATCATCTATATCAACAACTTTTTCGGCTGACGCCGTATTCTCCGGGGTCTTCTCGATGGGCTTGACCTTTTCGGTCTGCGCCTTCTTGCCTGTAGCTTCCGCTGCTGCCTTTCCTGCATCCGTCTGTACAAATGCGGCAGCTATAATGTGATTGCCCTGAATATTGTTAAATGTATATGTGCTGACAGGTCCCACCTGGGCTCCGTCTACCGCTACCGCAAGGATTGCAAACCCTGCCTTCGGTGTTATCGTATATGTAATGCTCTGACCGTTAAGTACCGATATCTTTCCGGAAGGTGTTATTGTTCCGCCCGTTGTGGCTATACCGGAGGATAATTCGTACATTACCGTATTATCCTTGGTAAAGATTGCGGTACACGTAAAGTCATGTTTGATCCTGTCTATTCTGTATTCCGCAGTACGGCTGACATACTGTCCGTTAACCTGCCATCCCTGGAATGTATAACCGCTTGCTGCTGTTGCCTTGATAGTGGTTCCTTCATCAAGCTTAAATGTACCGCCGCCGGTTACCGAACCGCCTTCTGTAGGGTAAGCGGCAAGGGTAAGGGTATGTCTTGTCTTCTCAAATATAGCGGTAAGCTTTCTGTTGACCGTCAGGTTTTCAAGCTTAATGGAAGCATCGCGGCTGACGATGGTGTCATTTTCTTTCCACCCCGTAAATACATATCCGTCATAAGCTTTTGCCGAAAGTGTGGTGCTTCCGCCGTAAGTTATCGTACCGCCGCCCACAACATTACCTGCATCAGAGTTGTTGGCAGTAGCCGTAACCGTAACATACTGCTGACCGAACTTTGCAGTCAGTGACATATCCTTTGTTACATTAGATACAGTATAATTGGTTGCCGTAGATACGGTCTTGCCATCATAAACCCAACCGGCAAAATAGAAATTCTTTGCGGGTACTGCCGAAAGTGTTACGCTTCCTCCTTCCGAAACAGCTCCGCCTCCCGTAACTGATCCTCCGTTTGAAGGCTCGGCATGTGCCGTAACGTTGTAGCTGCCCCTCTGAAGCGAAACCTGAGAAGTTCCGGATACTGATGTATCCTCAATGCTTGTGGCCAAAACACTTATCATAGTTGCGGATTCATCGCTGGCAACAGTAAGCAGTCCGTTATCGGAGATCGTTGTCCCCGTTGAGCGGTTTCCCGTTACTGTCCATCTGACATCATGATCATCAACACCATCATTGCTTATGACCTGAGCCTTAAACTGGGCTGTTCCTCCGGTTGCAAGAGTGATCTTTGACGGTGTTACAACCACATCCCTGATAACAGGACCGGGATCGGTCACTATTCCGCGAAGAGGCACTGTGAGTCCGCTTAAAAAAGAAGGATCTCTGGTTGCATCCGCAAAATCAACAACTGCACCGTATTCTCCGGGATCCAAATTAGCACTCATGGATACATTGAAGCGGGTTGATTCACCCGGCTCCAGGTG
>DEEW01000140.1:0-5401 GCA_002350465.1 Lachnospiraceae bacterium UBA2868 | reverse complement strand
TCGTGGCTTTTGGTGTATATAAGATCCACCGCATTGTTTCCCACATTGATAATGGTAAGCGGAATATAATCTCTTTGAATCCCTACAGGTGCATCTCCGAAATCAACATAGCCCGGATCTGCAGTAAGGTCGTATTTCGCAGCTTCCTCAGCCTTCTTCTTCTCTTCGGCAGCTTTTGCTGCCTCTGCTGCCTGCTGCTCGGCAAGTGCCTGCGCTTCAGCGGCTGCTCTTGCGGCTTCCTGTGCTGCAGCATCTGCTGCTGCCTGGTCTGCCGCATCCTGTGCCTCCTGTGCTGCTCTTTCATAGGCCTCCTGACGCGCTCTCTCTTCTTCGGCCCTTCTTTGTTCTTCCTCTTCTTCCAGTCGTTTGGCTTCGTCATCCGAAGCAGACTGGTCTTCATCACCGGCCGGCTCAGTATACTCTTCCTCCGAGTAATCTTCCGCTCGGACGATTCTTGCGATTCCGGCGATGTCGGTCACAAATACCGTAAGTGACAAAACAATCGCCATAATCAGTGAAATGGTTTTCCTCATTTTTATTCTTCCTCCTCTTCTCACTTATCTGATAGTAACTCTTTTACCGTATATACTTTAACAGGTGATATGTCACATAAATGTCACACAGTCTTTGCCCTGTGCAGCAGCTCATGCTCCCTTCCCTTGATAACATCTTCCCATACACGCTCAAGGAAAGGATTTTCATCGGTGTATCTGATGCTTGAGAGTTGATCCACCTGATATATTCCGTTCATTCTGGCTGTCCTCGTGGTAGGTCCCATAGGAACCGGCTGGCCGCCGCCGAGAATGCATCCCCGCCTGCATGCCATAACTTCCACAAAATCATATTCCGCCTTACCGGCTTTAATATTCTCCAGAAGGTCGGATGCATTTTTGAGTCCGTGAACTACTGCTATCCTTATCTGTCTATCGCCCATGGAAACGGTTGCTTCCTTGAATCCCTCCTTGCCGCGAATTCCGGAATACTTGATACTCTCAAGAGTTGCATGATCCTTATCTTCCGACAAATGACGAAGCACTGCCTCCGTAACACCACCGGTAATACCGAAGATAGAGGCTCCGCCCGATGCCATTGAGAACGGTGTATCGCAGGCTTCGCTCTCAAGGGACTCAAACTTGATCCCGACCTGCTTGATCATACGAATGATCTCCTGTGTTGTTATGACTATATCCGTATCCTGACGCCCGTTAGTGTGATTATCGGGTCGCAGTATCTCATCCTTCTTGGCTGTGCAGGGCATGATAGCCACAATATATGTCTGCTTGCCCTCTTTGGCATCTTTTGCCGCAAAGTATTCCTTTATCACCGGAGAGAACATGCTCATGGGCGAACGGCATGTGCTGACATTTTCTGCAAATTCCGGATACTTGTTTTCGCAGAACTTAACCCATCCGGGACAACACGACGTAAACAGCGGAAGCTTTTCCCCGGATTTGAGCCTATCGGCAAACTCCTTCGCCTCTTCCATAACCGTAAGGTCAGCTCCGAAGTTTGTATCGTAAACTTCGTCAAATCCCATTATGCGAAGAGCTTTAACAAGCTTACCCATGGAATTCTCACCTTTGGGAAGATTGAACTTGTCGCCCACCGCAACCCTTACCGCCGGCGCTATCTGAGCCACAACTCTCTTATTCGGATCCTCGATGGCATCCCACACTTCCGTAACATTTGTTCTTATGGATATTGCGGCTGTGGGACATACAACAGCACATTGTCCGCAGCCAACGCAGTCCGTATCGCAGATGTTTTTTCCGAATGCGGGCATAATCTGCATCTTAGATCCCCTGTGGGCAAAATCAATTGCCCCGATCCCCTGATTTTCCGAGCAGGTTCTGACACAGTCACCGCAGAGGATACATTTGTTGGGATCCCTTACTATGCAGTTGGAACTCATATCTATGGGGAGCTCCTCTTTCTTGTTCTCGAATCTTACGGAATGGACACCTACCCGGTATGCAAGACTCTGGAGTTCGCACATTCCGTTCTTGGTACAGGTCGTACAGTCCCTGCAGTGCGTTGACAAGAGCAGCTCTATAATAAGCTTTCTGTACTGCTGGAGTTTCTTCGTATTGGTGTGTATTACCATGCCGGCACGAGGCTGTTCCGAACAGGAAGCAAACATTTTGCCCCGGTCGTCTTCAACCATACACATCCTGCACGCTCCGTATATGGACAGATCCGAGTGATAGCAGAATGTGGGAATATCTATCCCGGCTTTCCTTATAAGTGAGAGTATGTTTTTCTCTCCTTCAAGCGGCACCTTGATGCCGTCAATTGTCATATAATCCATCAAATGTCCTCCCGTGGATCTCTTTGTTATGAACTATCGATCAGGAGCGCGATATGGCGCCAAACGGGCAGTTCTCCATGCAGGCACCGCACTTTATACATTTACTCTGATCTATCTTGTAGGGTGATTTGATCTCTCCCGTTATCGCTCCTACAGGACAATTTCTCGCACATTTGCTGCAGCCCTTACATTTATCCGGATCAATGGTATAGCTTAAGAGTGCTTTACACGTACCGGTTCTGCACTTCCTGTCGCGGACGTGTTCCTCATATTCGTCGCGGAATACGCGAAGGGTTGAGAGCACTGGCAGAGCTGCGGATTTTCCCAGTCCGCACAGTGCGGTATCGGTTATGGCATTTCCCAGCTCTTCCAGAAGGTCAAGCTGTTCCATGGTTCCTCTGCCGTTTACGATATCCTCAAGAATCTCAAGCATTCGCATAGTACCTTCACGGCACGGTACGCATTTTCCGCAGCTTTCGTTCTGTGTGAAATTCATGAAGAATCTGGCAACCTCCACCATGCATGTATCTTCATCCATAACAACCAGGCCGCCCGAACCTATCATGGCGCCCTTTTCCTTCAATGAGTCAAAATCAAGAGCCACATCAAGATCCGATGATATGAGACATCCTCCGGACGGGCCGCCTATCTGAACGGCTTTGAACTGCTTGCCGCCCTTTATGCCCCCTCCGATATCATATATGATCTCACGAAGGGTCGTTCCCATGGGAACCTCGATAAGACCGGTGTTGTTAATACTGCCGGTTACCGCAAATGCTTTGGTTCCGGGGCTCTTCTCGGTGCCTATTGAGTGATACCCGTCTGAGCCGTTAAGGATGATCATCGGAACATTGGCATATGTTTCAACATTGTTAAGAACGGTAGGTTTGCCGAACAAACCCTGTTCAACAGTACGCGGAGGCTTGGTTCTGGGCATTCCCCGCTCACCCTCAATGGATGCCGTAAGTGCACTTCCCTCTCCGCAGACAAAGGCTCCCGCTCCCTTGTTAATATGAAGCTTGAATGAAAATCCGGTTCCGAGTATGTTGTCTCCGATAAGCCCGGCTTCTTCAGCCTGTGCTATTGCTATTTTAAGTCTGGATACCGCAAGAGGATATTCCGCACGGACATATATATATCCCTCCTGTGCTCCTACCGCGTATGCTGCGATTAGCATACCCTCTATCATCTTGTGCGGATCGCCTTCCATAACACTTCGATCCATGAACGCACCGGGATCGCCTTCGTCTCCGTTACATACCACATACCGGATCTTTTCACTCTGGCGGGCAACCTGTTTCCATTTGTATCCGGTCTGGAAACCGCCGCCTCCCCGGCCTCTTAAGTTCGAATCATATATAACCTCGATGACCTCTTCGGGGGTCATGGAAAACAACGCTTTTTCAAGTGCCTTGTATCCGTCAAAGGCCAGAGCTTCCTCGATATGCTCAGCTCCGATATGACCGCAGTTCTTAAGGACTAGTCGCATCTGCTTCGCATAAAACGGAATATCTTCCTGTGCGGGATAGGTAACTCCGTTCATTGAATACAGCAGCCTTTCCACCGGCTTGCCGCCCAAGACTGTCGTATTGTAGATTTCTTCACAATCCTCAGGTTTAACCTTGATATACAGGAAGTTATAGGGCTCGATGCGGACAAGTGGGCCCATTTCGCAGAATCCGTGGCATCCGCTTTTCTCAACATCCGTATCCGAATGTGCCACTTCTTCTCCGAACACTATCTCAGCATCAGGAGCAGTCTTGCACAATTCGCACATCTTCTCGTATATCCTGCCTGATCCGCCTGCAAGACATCCTGTTCCGGCACATATAAGTATTCTGATCTTCTGTCCGGCTATTCTGTCCTCACACTGTTTGCGGGCAGTGTCAAGATCTTCTCTTGTGGATAGTCTTCTCATTTCTCCCCCTCCCTGATCTTACTGATAGCTTCCGTTACCTTGTCGGGAGTCATTGCGGGGTGTACGGTATCATTTATTGTCATGACCGGGGCTAATCCGCAGGCACCGAGGCATGATACCGTCTCAACCGTAAACATCATATCATCGGTTGTACGCTTGCTGTCGGACAGGCCAAGCTCCTTGTACAGTCTCGCAAGGATCTCCGTACCCTTTCTGACATGACACGCTGTACCGTCACATACTTTTATTACATACTTACCCTTCTGATCGAAGGAAAAGTTCTCATAAAAGGTGGCAACCGAATATGCCTTCGCCTCGGTAATGCCTATATTCTTCGCAACATAGGACAACAGTTCCGGCGGAATATAACGATATACCGACTGAATATCCTGCATTATCGGTATAAGCGATTCCTTCCCTTTTCCGTGGGCGGATATTATCTCATCCGCTTTGTCGTAAAATGATTGATCGAGCATAACCCCTCCTGTTGAAATTGTTTTGATCCTCAATAGACCATAATATATTTATTATACCAAATGTGACGTTTATAACAAGGAAAAAATACATTATGTTGTGTTTTTTTCAACTATTTTGCCGGATTCTGTGATACAATCAGTCAGGTACATATTTTCAATATACGTGAGCTTCAATAGTTGTGGCTCGCAAGAAAAGGGAGGTAGATGAGATGAAGAAATATGTAGCAGAATGTATAGGAACAGCGGTTCTCGTCCTTATGGGATGCGGTACAGCAATGCTTGTAGGGTGTGATGCAGCAAACGGATCCGGGTATTTACTTACCGCGCTTGCTNNGGACTGTCAATAGTTGCCGAGGCATACTGTATCGGAAACATAAGCGGTTGCCACGTTAATCCCGCTGTCAGTCTTGCTGTTCTCATATCGGGTGGACTTGATAAGAAGGATTTCATCGGATATGTCATAGCACAGATCATCGGCGCATTTGTCGGCACGATAATCCTCGCGGCTGTATTTTCACTCGGAGGGGTCGCTGATATGACCGGCGGATTCGGTGCCAACGGTCTTGCCGGTGTAAACGGAAATGCTGTTGCCGGACTCATAGTTGAGATCGTCCTGACATTTATCTTTGTTCTAACAATTCTCGGTGTAACATCCAAATTTGCCAACCACGGCTCTTTCGGCGGACTCGTTATCGGTCT
>DEEW01000159.1:13747-13962 GCA_002350465.1 Lachnospiraceae bacterium UBA2868 | reverse complement strand
ATCAAGTACCTGAAGGATCAGGCAGGAAATGCACTTGCTTCGCCAGACTCAATGCTTGATCAGTATGAGTTTGCACTTTACAGCTATGAGGATGCAGCAAGAACAATAGGCAAGACTCTTGTAAGTGTAGCCAAGACCTCGGCGAACGGAAGCTTCAAGCTTGATATTCCGGAGTACACTCAGGAAGTATTAAAGGACGAGAAGGGTGAATATGC
>DEEW01000159.1:11156-13618 GCA_002350465.1 Lachnospiraceae bacterium UBA2868 | reverse complement strand
GAAAGCGATGGAGTTGTTTACGACAACACAGAATATGACGTTGACGTAAATGTTAAGTTTAACGGAACCGAGAAGCTGGATGTATCGAAGACGATAAGAAAGGCTGATACGGGCGAGGCAATAACATCCATCAGTTACACTAACATAGTGAAGGAATACACCACAGTAGAAGGTAACAAATACTGGGTAGACAATATCAAGGATCCTTCACAGAGACCTGACGTTACGGTTAACCTGTACAGGAGGACTGCAAGCGGTGTGGAGACCAAGATTAACAGCTACACGATAGTTGCTCCTGATACGACCTACAGGTTCGCTACGGATGACAAGGGTAATAAGCTTCCGACCTACGACTCCGCAGGAAGACCGATCAGTTACGTTGTAGAGGAACTGCCTATCACAGGTTATCTGTCAGAGAAGGTTAATTACGACTTCTACAATACGGCAGGCGATATCCTCATCAGAAAGATTGATGCCGATACAAGAGCACCTCTCTCGGGCGCAGTACTTGCGATCTTTGACGGATCAACGGAAATCGAGAGATGGACAAGCGGAACAAGTGCTCATGTAATTGAATCCGCACTTACAGCCGGTAAGACCTATACGCTTAAAGAAATCACAGCACCTGAGGGTTACGGTGTAGCGGAAGATATGACTTTCACTGTTCCTGCGGACGGCAGCAGCATAACAGTAACGATGTCGGATCCTCCGATAATCGGATCTGTAAGGCTTACAAAGCGGGATGCGTCTACAAGAGAAACATTGGCCGGTGCTGAGTTCGCACTTTACAACGATGCAGGAACAAGGATATACGCAACCGGATCGGCCGGAAGTTACCGTGCTACAACATCGACAAGTAACGGAGTATTCGTAACGGATTCGGCAGGAACTCTTACGATTTCCGACCTTCCTTATGGAACATACTACTTCATAGAGACAAAAGCACCCGAAGGTTATGCTCTTTCAAGTGAACGTCTCGGATTTACAATACTTCGAAGCGGAGAACTTGTTGAGGTAACATACCTTAATACCAAGGCAACAGGCGCTGTCAGACTCCGCAAGGTAGGTTCTGACGGAACAAGGTCACTTGCAGGTGCTGTATTCGAACTGTATGCAGCAACACCGAGATCAATAGGTCAGGCAGCAAGCTCGACGATCTTCTCGGATGCATACTTCAGATACGGTACATACCGTACGAATTCAGCCGGTGAGCTCTATGTGGGCGATCTTCCATGGGATGACTACTACTTCATAGAGGTAGAGGCTCCTGACGGATATGAGACGGCAACAGATGACAACGGTGATGATCTTGTATACACCTTTACCATTAACGCAGCATCTGCTGACAGAACCATAGACCTTGGCGGAATCGTTAATACACCGGAGAGACCTCCCATTACGCCTCCTCCCGGACCTACACCTACGCCTACACCGGGTGTGCTCGGAGCAAGAGTTAAGAGAGGCGGAGTTGTAAACGGAGTACTCGGTGTTCGTGCTAAGCCTTCAAGCGGCGTTCTCGGCGTAAGAGTCGGACCTGTTACGGGCGATGCAAGCAACATCATCCTGTGGCTCCTTCTCCTTACCGCATGCGTAGCTACGATAGTGGCAACGATCGTTACGGGCAGGAAGAAAAAGACCGCAACAGAGTAATTAAATGACAGACTTCTTAATTGAAGTATTGAAGGGTCGGCAGATGCCGGCCCTTCTGTGTCTTTTAAGTTTAAAACAATGAAGAATGGAGATACACTAATAAAAACACTTGCTTTTGTGCGTACTCTATGGTAGATTATGTAGGTGCGCAGGTTTGAATGCGTCGTTTTACGGAGGTGTAATATGGGAGCATTAAGAATTGTTCTTACGATAATATTTATATTGGTGAGTGTTGTGCTTGCAACCATTGTTCTTATGCAGGAAGGTAAAAGCGCCGGACTCGGAGTTATCAGCGGAGCTGCTGATACATACTGGGGCAAGAACAAAGGTCGTTCATTAGAGGGAAAGCTTGAGAAGATCACGAAGATCCTTGCAGTGGCATTTATGCTTATGGCAATCATCCTGAACATGAACATTTTCTGATTGCAGCTTGAATCGATATGTTATGTACGGCACTCGCATTTGTGAGTGCCTTTATTTTTACACCGGATATATATGATTGTGAGACGATAGTGTCTGAATGATATTTCTGTGACCATTAAATTGTCGAGTATAGATATGCAAGAAATAGTACAGCGTAAAAACAGAATACTGGCGTTATTTCACGATCCGGCGTATGTACCGATGCGTGAGAAGGATCTAGCGGTGCTTATGGAGGTATCTTCCGAAGAAAGGCCTCTGTTTAAGCGATGCCTGGAGGAACTTCTCGCCGATGGTGCAATAGTCGTGAGTAAACGCGGTAAGTACCAGCTGCCGGAGATAAGGACTCTTACGGGTGTATTTTCGGCGAGCGGGCACGGATACGGATTCGT
>DEEW01000159.1:8259-11112 GCA_002350465.1 Lachnospiraceae bacterium UBA2868 | reverse complement strand
CATGGACGAGGACTTCTATATCAGCGAGAAGCATACCGGCACTGCGCTCCACGGGGACACGGTGCTTATCGATCCTTATGAGATAACGTACAGAAGGCGCAGGGGTGGCGGCAAGAGCCGCGAAGCGGTTGTTGTTGGCATAGTGGAGCGTGCCACGGATATTGTTGTGGGAACCTATGATGCGGCCAAAAATCATTACGGATTCGTTATTCCCGATTCTTCAAGGTTTGACCGGGATGTATTCATACCGGTTGAAGATTCCATGGGTGCTGCAGACGGCCACAAGGTAGTAGTTAAGATAGATGATTACGGTGACGACAGAAGAAGCCCACAAGGTAAAATCATTGAGATTCTGGGTCATGCAGGGGACCCCGGAATCGATGTTTTGGCTATACTTAAAGCATACGGGATGGAAACCGGTTTTCCCGAAAAGGTCGCCAAGCAGGCAGAAAAGATTCCAAGAGAGCTTACCGAGGCTGACCGAGGCGGACGAGAGGACCTCCGTGACCTTGATATGGTTACAATAGATGGTGATGATACAAAGGATATAGATGATGCCGTCAGCCTTACAATGAATGGTGATTTTTACGAGTTGGGAGTCCATATCGCGGATGTTACCCATTATGTTAAAGAGGGATCGGCCATCGACAAGGAAGCTCTTGAGCGGGGAACAAGCTGTTATCCGGCAGACAGGGTAATACCAATGCTACCCCAGGCTCTTTGTAACGGGATATGTTCGCTTAATGAGGATGTTGACAGACTGGCTCTGTCATGCTTTATGACGATATCAAAAAAGGGCGAGATAATCGACCACAGGTTTGCACAGACTCTGATCCATTCAAACCATAAGATGACGTATTCCGATGTAAATAAGATAATTACCGATCATGACGAGTCGCTTATTCGGAAGTATTCGGATGTTTCGGATATGCTGATCAAGATGCATGAGCTGGCGGTGCTGCTCCGTAGCAGGAGAAGAAGACGCGGATCGATTGATTTTGACCTTCCGGAGACGGAGATCGAGCTTGACGATAACGGGCATCCAATTTCAATACATCCTCATGAGAGAAACAATGCAACCAGGCTTATTGAGGACTTTATGCTTGCTGCAAATGAGACCGTGGCGGAGCATTTCTTCTGGGCCGATATTCCGTTTGTATATAGGATTCATGAGAAGCCTGATATCGACAAGGTAAGGAAACTTGCGACTTTTATCAGAAATTTCGGATACGGCATCAAGGTTAAGGATGATGAGATTCATCCGAAGGAGCTTCAAAAGCTGCTTGCCGGGATTGAGGATACGCCGGAGGAATCCCTCATATCAAGGCTGACGCTCAGAGCAATGCAGCGTGCCAAGTATTCGGTGGTGTGTGAGGGACATTTCGGCCTGGCGCTTAAATACTACTGTCACTTCACTTCACCTATAAGGCGCTATCCGGATCTTCAGATACATCGCATTATCAAGGAGTATTTGCGAGGGGGTCTTACCGATAAGAGGATAGAACATTACAAAAAGATACTTGGGGATGTGTGTTCCCGCTCAAGCGCAATGGAGCGGCGTGCTGACGAGGCTGAGAGGGAAGTAGATAAACTTAAAAAGGCCGAGTATATGAAGGATCATATAGGAGAGGTTTTTGACGGTGTTATCAGCGGTGTCACGAATTGGGGTCTGTACGTCGAACTGCCTAATACCGTTGAAGGACTGGTCCATATATCGAAGATAGAGGGAGACTATTTCTCCTACAACGATGATACATACGAACTTGTGGGAAAATCCACGGGCAGACGTTACTGTCTCGGGTCACGTATAAGAGTCATATGCAACATGGTCGATATTGAAACCAGAGCAGTTGATTTTGTCATTGCGGATGACGACGACCACCACCTGTAGAACTCCGGTTGACAGGTGACAAAAGGGACGGTTCTTTTTGACACAAAATTAAACCAACAGTTTATGTCCGGTATATTGTTTCGTGGTATAATATAATAAAGAGAAGTCAACAACTGTTATGAGTAAGGAAAATCACGGCGTCAAACTGATCGCCAACAACAAAAAAGCATACCATGATTTCTTCATCGAGGAGAAATATGAGGCCGGGATCGAGCTTTCCGGAACGGAGATAAAATCACTCCGTCAGGGGAAGTGTTCGATCAAGGAGTCATACGTCGGGATTGAGAATAATGAGACTTTCATATACGGGATGCATATTCCGCCGTATGAAAAGGGTAACATATTCAACAAGGATCCGCTGCGCACGAGAAAACTTCTGCTGCATAAAGCGGAAACCCGTAAACTTCTCGGGAAACTGACAGAGAAGGGCTACACGATCGTACCTTTGCAGGTGTATCTGAAAGGGAGCCTTTGTAAAGTAGAGATAGGTCTTGCCAAGGGTAAGAAGCTCTTCGATAAGAGAGAAGCGATTGCCGAAAGAGACCAGAAGAGGGAGGCGGAGAGAGATTATAAGGTAAGTTTGAGATGAGTCGCCAAAGAGGAGTGTCGCGCCTCCAACTAACAAACATGGGCCTGTACCGGTTTCGACGGGGGTCTAGAACTTAGGATAGCCATCCGCGGCCTCATACCGCGTTACCAAATGAGAAATTAAATTTAAACGCAGACAATAAGTTAGCGTTCGCAGCCTAAGCGCTGCGTGTCGCCCGCAGTTAGCCTACTGATTGCGGATACGGCATCAAACAGGTAGGGAACCTCGCATGCAAAGCTTTGAGCGTGTGAGAGATTTATGAAGCTACCGGAGCTGCCGGCTTGTCGGCTGCCTTGCGGCCCCGGGAATCAATTGCAACTGACTGTGATGGGAGAAGTCTTAACGGAAGGGCTTTCGGACAGGGGTTCAACTC
>DEEW01000159.1:4349-8229 GCA_002350465.1 Lachnospiraceae bacterium UBA2868 | reverse complement strand
CCCTGCCAATAAAGGTGTTCAGCACACGGATATATATTGTCTATATTAGGAGAATGGAAGAGCAGGGGACTTGAGCCTCTGCTTTTTGTGAGTTGGCGGGAATTGGCAGATATAATGTTATAATTGAAGTTGGCTTTTTATATGTGAAAATAGTTCTGCCAAACAGCCGAAAAAATATTCGCCAAATAACCGAATGGATGTTATTGTATTAATATAACATGCGGACAATTTGTGATTACCGGAGGAGATTACAGATGTATTATAACAGCGTATTGGATCTGATAGGCAACACTCCGCTTATCAGCCTTGAGGAGACAACAGGTCTTCAATTATATGCGAAAGCCGAGTTCCTTAATCCGGGAGGAAGCATCAAGGACAGGATTGCCCTTAACATGATAGAAGAAGCCGAGAAGGACGGACGGCTGAAGCCGGGAATGACCATAATTGAGCCTACATCTGGGAATACCGGAATCGGGCTGGCACTGTGCGGTGTCAGAAAAGGATACCGGGTCATAATTGTTATGCCCGAGAATATGAGTGAGGAGAGGAAGAAGATCATCAAAGCACTGGGTGCAGAGCTTGTGCTTACGGATCCGAAGCTCAGTATCGGAGGAAGTGTTGACAAGGCTATGGAGATTGCGGCACAGTCTGACGAATTTTTTGTTCCGCAGCAGTTTCAGAACCCTGCCAATCCCCGGACGCATTACCGTACAACGGCAGTTGAACTGACTGAGCAGCTCGGCAAAAGAATAGATATTTACGTGTCGGGAATCGGCAGCGGTGGGACGCTGCAGGGAGTTGCACAGTATCTGCTTGAGCAAAACCCCGACTGTAAAATAGTAGCAGTCGAGCCCAAAAATGTTTCGGCACTTCTGGGAGATGAGCCGGGACTTCACCAGATACAGGGAATCGGAGACGGCTTTATTCCCGATATCCTTGACACAAAGATCATTACCGATATAGTGACCGTTACTGACGAGAATGCGATCAATACCGCCAGGGAGCTTGCAAGCATACAGGGACTGCTTGTAGGAACTTCTTCTGGAGCCAATGTGTGGGCGGCCAAGAAGATAGCCGGTAAATACGGAAAAGACAAAGTTATAGCCACGGTGCTTCCAGACCGTGCCGAGAGGTATTTCAGTACCGCGCTGATATAGTTAAAGCTGTAGCGTTTAGCAGCTTTTGTAAGAAAAGGAGGAAAATCATGAGCGGATTATTTGATCTAAAGGAAAGAGTTGCAATAGTTACGGGGTGTTCCACAGGCCTCGGTGTTCAGATGGCAAATGCACTGGCATCTCAGGGAGCGGATATAGTCGCCCTTGCAAGAAGGCAGGAGCTTATTGAACAGGTTGCGGCAGATATAGCGGATAAGCATGGCGTTAAGACACTTGCCGTAAGGTGTGATATCACCGATACGGATATGGTTGAATCTGCGGTTGACACTGTTCTTGATAAGTTCGGAAGAATAGATATCCTGATAAATAATGCGGGAACAGGCGGGATAACGCCTGCTGAGGATGTCCCCGATGAGATGTTCTATAACGAAATGAACATAGATCTGTTCGGCACATTCAAGATGGCAAGAGCCGTTGCCAAGAAAGCTATGATCCCGGCAGGGTACGGGAGGATAATCAATATCGCATCGATGTACGGACTCGTCGGCAACAAGATCGCTGCTTCTTCTCCGTATCATGCAGCAAAGGGCGGTGTTGTCAATCTCACCCGGGCACTTGCATGTGAATGGGGTAAATACGGTATAACAGTTAATTCGATCTGCCCCGGATATTTCATGACTCCGCTTACAGAAGAAACCCTTAACTCTGATTTCTTCAAGGAATACAGCAAGGGTGCCATACCTTTGGAACGTTACGGTAATGAAGGAGAACTTGATACCGCAGCGGTATTCTTATCAAGCCCTGCCTCAAGCTATGTTACCGGTGTGGCACTTCCTGTTGACGGTGGATATACAGCCATGTAGGCTGCCCGGATCATTATGAAGATAATAAATAAGATGAACCAATATGAGAAAACAGGGACAGAGGAACCAGTAGTTGCCCCTGTTTTCATGGTAAAGAACGGAATAACCGTATATCCGGACGGTACACGGTCGGAGTTTCATGATAATGTTCTTTGCGAGCATTTTATGGAAGTAAGCGTGAACAACATTCCCTTCATTCGGTTGTCTTGCACACCTTCATTCCTTCCGGAACTAGTTACGGGACGGCTGTACACGGAAGGACTCATTGATTCTGCAGATGAGGTTTCAAGTATCTATATATGCGGTACGGGTGCTGTTATGGAGGTTTTGCTCACAAAGCAGGTTAAGATAGCGGAACACGTATATGAGGAGAAAACGTGCTGCACGGGCAATTTTAACCGCACTACATTAGAAGGTGCAAGGAAGCCTGAAAAACTTCCCAACACTGTCATCGACAAAGATATAGTATTCGAACTTGCGGAACGTTTTAAAGAGGATTCGCACCTTCACAGAAAGACTTGCGGAACACACAGCTGTTACCTTCGCACCCATGAGGGGAAGATCCATGAATTCGAAGATATCAGTCGTCACAATGCCATGGATAAGGCGGTGGGATATGCGCTGATGAACAGCTATGACCTTAATGAGTGTGTTCTTTATACAACCGGGCGCATTCCGCAGGATATGGTGTACAAGTGCATCATGGCGGGGATTCCCATACTTATCAGCAAATCTGTACCGACCGATGCGGCACTGAAAATGGCAGCAAAATACGGCCTAAATCTTATATGCTGCGCATGGCCGGATAGCTACAGGATATACACAGATGATACATCAGACAGAGCTTTTGAATGACTCTCTGAATAAATTATTCCTGGTATATGGGGAATTGCCCAAGCAGTTGCGGTACATACTTTTCTATAACAGCACAGAGAAGTAAGCTTATCGGAAGTGTTATGCATGCTCCGAGAAATGCATTTAATGCTCCGGGACCTGTGATGAAGCTGTTAACAACCGGCATGATCAGAAGTTGCAGGATGTTCTTATGAAGCAGGAAGATGCCCATCGTATGTTTGCCTATATGAGTAATGGCAGTAGTACCAAAGGGTCTGATACCTTCACGGGATATGCGGAACAGTATCATTGACGCTGATAGAACTGTTATTATTCCGGAGAAGCTGTTTGCAAAAAACCAGAATATATTTCCGTATTTACTGTCACACATCAGCACAAGTGTAAGGTTATCTCCCCTAAGATAAGTTCCGCAAAACAGAAGAGAAAGGCTTATCACAAATACACATGCCAGTATCAATCCCTTCTGCTGAGCCAGTATGAGAAGGGGTTTTCTTGCTGCTATGCCAAGAAGAATAAAGGCAGCTCCGACGAAAGCAGCATCTAGGCACCATGGATAGCCTGCGGATAATTTCGGGGCTGCCAGGCCGATAATAAACATCGGTATAGAGAAAAGAGCGCATTTACCGGTGATATCAGAAACTTTTATGCGGTCAAGAAAGCAGATGACTATCTGAGTTATAATCCTTGCAATAAAGAATGCAGGAAGATACCAGAGCGATGTAAGAGTCTTTGATGTGTAGAGGGCATTCCATGAAGCATATAAGAAAAATGGGACATTCTTAAAGTCAAAGGGAGCATATACAAAGGCCCAGATGAAATATGGCATAACAAGAGCCAGAATATTCTTGCGAAGGTAGTTCTTCCATTCCGTTAAGCCATGAACAGGGGACGGGTGTATGGAGAGGCCTGCAAGAAAGAAAAACAACGGCATGTGAAATGCATAAATGATGAGCCGGTACATGGGCGACTCAAGGTTTCCATCCGCATGCCCCATAATAACGAGAAAGATCGTAATGGCTTTTGCTATATCTATTAATTCAACACGTG
>DEEW01000159.1:0-4314 GCA_002350465.1 Lachnospiraceae bacterium UBA2868 | reverse complement strand
TTTCCCCGATTTGTGTGATAAGATTTTTCACCATCAGACATGGCTTTTGAATGATTTTCTGTACTTTAATGCCGGCATGCCGGTGACTTTTTTGAACACGCGGCAGAAATAGTTATAATCGAAAAATCCTACCATACCGGCTATCTCGGATACAGGTATGGTAGTCTCTTTAAGCAGCCTCTTGGCTTCTTCTATTCGCAGCGTTTTGATATGTTCGGCAATGCCTGTGGGAAGATATTTGTTGCAGGAATCGTAGAGTTTATTCTTACTAATGCCAAACTCGGAAGTCAATCTGGTTACGGATAGATCCTCGGATAGATGTTCAAGCAAAAAGGCATTAAGATTATTGATAAAAGTCATACGTCTGAGCTTAACCATATCCTTTAAGAGGACATAGAAGGTACATGCTTCGAGTATCTTGGCGGCAGCGCGTATTTGGCTGTCTGTTTTGTAGGCAACATCAAGTGTGGCCTTATCCGGGTTATTTGTGATCTGACCGAACATAATATATCCGATTACTGTACCGTTATCTACAAGAGGCGCAGTTGTTTCTATGAGGCCGGCATGGCATGTGAATACTTCTATGGATGCCGTTTTCTGACATCTGTTAAATGAATTCCTGTTGCTTTCAATACATTTGTTAAGTCCTTCCTCTGTAGATCGAATCCCAGCACAGAATGCGCAGTGATTTTCCGGATAGGAGAGTATCTCCTTGCCGTCCGGCTCAAAAAGAGCGATCTTAATACCTGTCAGCAGATAGAAGTCTCTCATAAGGGCTGTCAGTTCATCACGGTTTATATTTAATGTAAGTGAATCCATGGAACACCTCCATTTCAAATATAGCACAACAACAAAACAATTTTACAGTTTTGTAAACATTATACACTATATCAGGACACAGAATTGTAGTAAACTTCTTGTATAAACAAGGTTATCTGATTTTACCCGGATATGGATAAGGAGGACAATATGCTGATCACACTTAAAGAAATGATGGAAATCGCAGAGAAAAGGGAAATTGCGGTGGGGGCATTCAATGCTACGGGACTCGAACCTCTCGAAGCGGAGATATGCGTTGCACAGGAGTTAAATCTTCCGATTATCATCCAGTTTGCACAGTGTCATGAGCCGCTTGTTCCTCTTACAACTATAGGACCGATCATGGTGGAACACGCAAAGAAGGCATCGGTTCCGGTATGCGTGCATCTCGACCACGGCGAAACTCTTGAATATCTGGAGACGGCTCTTGATATCGGCTTTACCGGAATCATGTATGACGGATCGACTCTTCCTTACGAGGAAAATGTAAATAACACAATAAAGGCAGTTGAAATGGCTGCAAAGTACGGTGCTTCAGTTGAGGCGGAGCTTGGGTCCATGGGAAGGCGAGAATCCGGCGAGGGGTGCGAGAGCGGAGATAAGGATGAGACCAAAATATATACCGATCCGGACATGGCCGCAGAATTTGTTGTAAAGACCGGTATTGATGCACTTGCCTGCTCATTTGGTACAACCCACGGAATTTATCTTACGGAGCCCAAACTTGATTTTGGTGTTGTAAGATCAGTGCGGCAAAAGTGTAACAACATTCCCGTTGTTATGCATGGCGGATCCGGTGTATCTGTTGATGATTATCATGCTGCTGTAGATGCCGGTGTGCGCAAGATCAACTATTTTACATATATGGATAAGGCCGGTGGTCAGGCAGTTGAGGAATATCTCAAAGACCTTAAGCCGAATGAGCCAAGATTCTTTTCATCGATGATGGTTGCCGCACGTGCTGCCATGAAGGAAAACGTGGGCAACGCTATGAAGGTATTTGCAAAAGAAGATTAGGAGCGTGATTATGAGGATAGCAGGCCTTGACATCGGGACTACCGGGTGTAAATGTACTGTTTTTGATGAAAACGGATGTGAACTTGGACGCGCATACAGGGATTATTCCATAAGGAGAGGGACAGGGGCACATGAGATAGATGCAACAGTGCTTATTGATGCCGTATATGCCGTCATCGGGGAGATGGCGCATAAGTTTGAGAATATATCCGGAATAGGTGTTACAAGCTTCGGAGAGACATTCGTTATGACCGATGAAAACGGTAATGTACTTGCTCCGGCTATGCTATATACCGATCCGAGAGGGGCCGAGGAATGTGCAGCTCTTTCCGAGAAGCTTGGTAAAAATCATATTGCCCGGGTCACCGGCATTACCCCTCACGAGATGTACGGACTACCTAAGATGATGTGGCAAAAGCGTCACAATCCCGAGATATTTGCAAAGGCAAGACACATTATGCAAATGGAGGATTTTGTCGTATATCTGCTTACAGGAAATGCTGTTATAGATTACTCACTGGCTACACGCAGCATGGGATTTGATATAGATAAGCTGGCGTGGAGCAGCGAAATATTCGATGCAGCGGAAATTGATGTGGGGCTCATGTCAAGACCGGTTCCCACAGGAAGCGACGCAGGGGTGATTACAAAAAGTGTGGCGGACAAGACCGGACTGCCTTCCGATTGTCACGTTATAGCAATAAGTCAGGATCAGGTGGCTGCCGCAATCGGATCGGGAGCATTTTCGCCCGACGTGGCAGTGGACGGTGCGGGAACAGTACAGTGTCTGACACCGATATTCGATCAAAAGCCGGATGTCACCAAAATGATGCCCGGGAAATATGTGATAGTGCCGTATATCATTCCCGGAACATACGTAACTTACGCATTCTCCTATACCGGAGGCGCTCTTATATCGTGGGCTACAAAGGTGCTGGCAAAGCAGGAAGCTCTTCTTGCCAAAGAGTCAAAGCTATCGGTTAATGAGTATCTGGAAAAACAGTATATTAAAAAAAGAGAACTTGACGGTATTGATACGGATGGGCCGTCCGGAATGCTGGTGCTTCCCCATTTTGCGGGAGCGGCAACTCCATATATGGATACGGAATCAAAAGGTGTCATAATCGGTCTTACCACGGATACTTCAGTGGCTGAAATATACCGCGGATGCATGGAAGGCGTTACATATGAGATGTACCTGAACTACAGGAACGTGACAGAGGCCGGCGCCAATATAAAAAAGCTTCACGCTACAGGCGGAGGAGCACATTCTACAACGTGGATGCAGATGAAAGCGGATGTGCTGAACATTCCCATTATTGCTCTTAATTCCGTTGACGCGGGGACCATCGGTAGTGCAATGATGACCGGGATAGCTCTTGGTCTGTTTAAGGATCTTGATGATGCCGCAGCGCATATGATTGAGACAAGAAAAACCTATGAGCCAAGACAAAAGTATCATGAGAAGTATATGGAAGTCTATGAGAGATATGAGAGAGTCTACAGTGCCGTCCGTCCTGTAATGTAAGCGAATATTGTTGACAGGAAAGCAGCCCTGCTGTTATTATGTAACAGTCAAAGGGAGTAGCGAGACTTTCCACTTCTTTGTGGTGGAGTCTTTTTTTCTGCCCAGGGGTTTTTGCTCATAGCGACAGTAGGTGACGACTATGAATTCGACCGTTATTATTTCCGCAGTATTATCGATGCTTGCCGGTATCGGAATATTTCTTGTGGCATGTCAGACAATGAGTTCCAATCTAGAAGCAATCAGCTCCAGTAAGCTTCGTTCACTTTTCCGCAAAGTTTCAGGCAAGAAACTGATCGGAGTTGGGATAGGTACGGTAACTACTGCCGCCATTCAAAGCTCTGGTGCAACCACGGTTATGGTAATAGGTTTCGTAAATGCCGGTATCATGACTCTTACCCAGGCGGCTACAGTAATATACGGAGCCAATATTGGTACCACTATTACAGGTCAGATCGTTGCTCTCGGAATGACGGGAAGAAACAGTGTTTCAACAACCGTTATTTTTTCGGCATTTGCCGGTATAGGAGCGCTGGTTTCACTCTTCGGTGGAAGTGACCGCATTAAGCGCTGGGGTGGTATTTTCTCCGGATTCGGCATGCTGTTTGTGGGACTGTCCATGATGAGCTCGTCCATGGAGACATTCTCTTCATTAAATTCCGTAAAAAACTTCCTTGCAGGTATAAACAGCGTTATATTGCTGGTTATTGTCGGAGCGGTATTTACAGCCATTATTCAGAGCTCATCTGTTATGACTTCCATTGCGATCACTATGGTGGTAACCGGACTGATCACACTTGATCAGGGAATATATCTGACCATGGGTTCCAATATAGGTTCCTGTGTTGTTGCGATGATAGCGGGACTCGGCAGCGGGAAAAGTGCCAAGAGAGCAGCGCTTATCCATCTGTTCTTCAATGTGGGCGGCGTGACTGTATTTTTAATACTGGGAT
>DEEW01000020.1:14814-20224 GCA_002350465.1 Lachnospiraceae bacterium UBA2868 | reverse complement strand
CCGAAATAGTCGTAATTCCAGACGTGATTAAGGATCTTCTCCCTTGAGAGTGCGATCCCCTGATTTTCCATAAAATATGCAAGGAGCTCAAACTCCTTGAATGACAGCTCAATCTGCTTGCCCTCAATCGTGACGGTATGTGCCGCCTTATCCATTATGATGCCGCCTGTCTCAATTTTCTCCTCTTCCGAGATGAGATTGCTCCTGCGAAGCAGCGCATCTACTCTTGCAACAAGTATCTTGGGCGAAAACGGCTTGGAAATGTATTCATCGGCTCCGGAATCAAAGCCCTTAAGTTCATCCCTCTCGTCGCCCTTAGCCGTCAGCATTATAACGGGAATCTTGGAATATGCCCTTATCTCTTTTAATACTTCCCAGCCATCCATCTTCGGCATCATTACATCAAGTATAACAAGAGAAATATCGTTCTGATCGAAGAAAACATCAACGGCTTCCTGCCCGTCGGCCGCTTCTATTACTTCATAATCCTTCTTGATAAGAAAGTCCTTAACGAGCTTTCTCATTCTTGCTTCATCATCAACAACCAGGATCTTAACCTTTTCCATCTCAATCCTCACTTTCGAAACATATAGTAAACATGATCAAGTATTCCGTTTACAATGCCAGATCAATTTTGTAAGGACAATTCTAACAGCAATATGTGACGAAAATATGAAAATCATTCTTTTTCCAGTTCCAGTTCTCTTTGCTTGATCGCAGCCTCTCTTTCGTTAAGCTCCTGCTCCCACTCACTGTACTGATTCAGTATTGCCGTTCTGTAATTGATCATGTTGGGATTTTCCGCTTTGAGAGTGATAACAAACATCGCTATCACCATAATGATAAGTATGATATTTACGATAAGCGAAACTTTATACTCTGTCCTGAATGTCTTGCGAAGGGTACGCATCTGCCTCTCTGCCTGCATTCGCTCATCCCTCTCTTCGCTTCGAAGGTTTAAAGCTCTCGTATAGGAAATGGGAACCGGAATCTCCTTGACCGCATCATCCGGAATATCCTTGCACTTATACAGATAGCTCTGAAGAGTCCGAAGATATTCATATCCGACGGGCGTTACAAATATTCCGCTTGTGATAAGCTTGTCATAAACCGCAAGTACGCCCCGCGGATTATCCATATTCATCTTGCCAGCTATATACTTGATCTTCTCGATCTCTGATGACGCAAGAGACACATCAGCATCATCCGCAAACGAAAAACCGTCTATAATTGATTTGTTAGCCACTTTACATCCTCCGCATTCACTCCGACAATTATATCAAAAATCAATCTGCTAGAAAAGCAAGAATTGAAGTGCAATCTTACAAAAAAGGGAATATAATACTACATAGTTTAGCATATGAGTGTTATATGCATTTTAATTCAAATGAGGTGAGAATCAAAATGAGTGAAGAAAAAATCAATCTGACCGATCTGAAAGATCTGGCCGACCAGTCTGAAATGGCTATTGCCAACAAACTTTGTATCATTGCAGCCACTCTGATATGCGGTTTCATTGCACTGACCTATGTAGTGTTGCTCCCCCAGGGGCTGATCCCGATAGGTGCGGGAATCGGAACAATACTGCTGGCTCTGGCTCCGATTATTATTTCATGGAGTCTGTACCTTAAGGATCACGAGTCACCTGTTGTCAAGCATGTAATAGGCTTCGGTTTCGGCCTGCTGTATGCAGTTATCATGTTTACATCAGATATCGGTATTGTCTATCTGTACGTTATTCCGATTATCGTAGTGGTTTCTGTATATTCGGATGTGAAATATACTGCTGCGGTAAGTATCGGAGCCGTTATTATTAATATAATATCGGTGGCCATACGTATGCAGTCTCCCAATCTCACACCCGATGACGTGACATCACTTCCTATGAGAGCCGTTCTTCTTGCGGTTACGGCAGTATTTCTTATACTTAATGCCAAGACTTCCAAGAAGTTCCAGGAGATCAGAAGTGCAAGAGTCCGCATCGAAGAGAGCAAAACAAACAGTCTGATGAAAGAGATCCTCTCCGTTTCATCCAAGATGACAGATTCAGTCAGTGAGATTGCCTCTGAGATGGGAACACTAAAGGATTCTGTTGAGCAGACACTCTCCAGTATGGATGAGGTAAGCACCGGAACAGCCGAATCGGCAGATGCGGTTCAGAACCAGCTGATCAAAACCGAGGAGATCCAGAATCATATTGACTCGGTTAAACAGACTACTGATACTATCATGGATCACGTTGAAGCTACTGCTCAGGCCGTTGAAGAAGGCCAGAAGCAGATCACTGTAATGGGTCGTCTTACAGAGCAGATAGACACCGCAGGTAAGGATGTTCAGGCTGCGCTTGCAACATTCTCACAGACAACATCCCAGATGAATTCAATAACGGAACTTATCAACAACGTTGCCGACCAGACATCTCTCCTTGCTCTTAATGCATCCATCGAAGCAGCAAGAGCCGGTGAGGCCGGAAGAGGTTTTGCGGTTGTAGCTACCGAAATCTCCAATCTCGCTAACCAGACATCCGAGGCAACCGGCGATATCAACAGACTCATTGCAGACATCAACTCACAGCTTGGCACTATGGTTGATAATATCGAGTCCCTAATCAAAACAGGTCAGGAAGAAAGTGAATGTGCTAACAAGACCGCTAATGACTTCAACCTGATCTCACAAAACGTTGAGGATATACTTTCAAGTTCCGATGGTATGAAGAACAGCGTTTCAAACCTTGCAACGGCAAACAGCGAGATTGTCAACAGCATTCAGACTATCTCGGCCATTACCGAAGAGGTTACGGCTCACGCAAGCACAACTTATGACAGCAGCCAGCAGAACAAGCAGATCGTTGAGCATATCAATAACCTTGTTGATGATCTCAATGAAAACGCTACCGAATTAAAATCATACACATAAATTATAAGATCAAGGGGGGGGGACGATTTGTCCCCCTTTTTTTATTTATTGAAAGGCGTATTCTGATTTATATAGCATTCATTTCGAAAAGTATCATAATAACCTACGTTCGCACAAGTATCCGACAGATCCGTTATCCGGTATTTTCCTCTCTCAATCAAATCTCTTACCGCAGGTAGAATATCTGCCGAATATACACTTGCAAGAGGCTGGAGTCTCCCATCTCCGGTTCTCGCAAACAATATATCCTCTCCCTTATAACTATCGCAAATACCGGAAATTTCGTTGTGGTCATATCCGATGAGATCGCATGCAAGAATCAGCACAGATCCCGCACCATCTTCCGCCGCCTTTTCCAGCGACGAATATATACCCCCTATAGGCCCGATCCCGGCATAACGGTCAGGTACATTTATGTATCCGTCCCTTTCGATACATTGGCCATCCCTTACCGACAAATATCGGGCGACAAACAGTCTTTCCGAAATTATGTCAACCTCATCACATATTCTCTCCAGAAAAGTCCTTCCGTCATCCGGAATAACAACCGACTCTTTCGGCAGTCCCATTCTTTTAGATCTTCCACCGACCAGAACGGCAACCGCCATTCTTCCGCTTTCTATGTTTTTTCCATTCATAATTTTATTCCCATCTGGCGGTATCCCTGAGGTCATGCTATACTATCTGCAACTGCTCCGAGTCCTCTGGCCTAAAGCATAAGCCATGGTCATTGGACCGCAGTATACCTGCCGGGGTATAACCGGAAACGGTTGTGCCTTTCTCATTATAAAGGAGTACCTAAATTGAATAAAATACGGCTCAACCATATGATCTTCATGGCTATTTGCTGTGATCTCGGTTTGGTTGCCAAAAAAATCATATCACCCGTGGCTAATATTGTCACGGAGTCTCTTCATATACCCGGAGGTATCGCTACCTCTTTTTCTCTTATGTTCCTGATTGTCGCAGCATCTATAGTCAGGCTTTTCGGATGTGCAACCCTAATGTCTGTTGTTCAGAGTTTACTGGCTCTGTCATTCGGAATGGTAGGAAGTATGGGGGCTCTTGCACCGATTGGATATATACTGCCGGGCATAGCAATCGATCTGTGCCTGTATTTTTCACGTCATAATAATCCGTCGCCTACATCCGGTATTTTGCTGTCTTCCGTTGCATCGTCGGTATGTGCGGCTCTTGCCGCAAATATAATTGTATTTCATCTTCACGGAATAGTTCTGCTTATATATGCACTCGTATCGGCAACAAGCGGTGCGATCTGTTCCCTTATCAGTGTTAACCTTGTGGAACGTATTGCACCTTATTTGAATAAATCATTTAAGAGCGGAGAACAATCATCATGAAGAAAAGAATTCTGACAGTCATTTCCCTATTACTGGCGCTTACATCATTTTGCGGTGCAATATACCTCGGTCAAAGACAGCAGGTTGAGAGAGGAAGTATCCTCATCAAAACACCTTCAAATGAAATCTCAGTCAGCCTAAGTGATCTTCCACTAACAAAGGTTGAGGGGGAAACAGTAAACAAAAAAGGTGAAGTAAAAAAGATCAGTGCCCAAGGTTATGAAGTAGCTTACATCCCATCTCTTGCAGGTGCAGATAAATATACGGAAATATCAGTATATTCGGATGACGAATATCACACTGATATTTCCGCGGATGAACTTCTTGCCGATGTCAACAAAGCATGGATCATTCTCGAAGAAGAAAGTCCCAGACTCATAGTCTTCGGCGATACCGATTCAAAAAGAAATGTTAAAAATGTAGTTCGTATTGAGATCAAATGACCGTTACTACAGTTTTCCGATATTAACAGCACAAACCTTGTACTCGGGAATTCTCGCAAATTCATCAAGGGCGGCATTTGTCAGCACATTGACTGGGGAGTCCGCAAAATGGAAGGGCATCCACGTTTCACCCTCCGAGACCTTCCTGCCGACTCTTGCAGTAGCCGTGATTTTCCCTCGCCTGCTGCATACATTTATTCTCTCACCATTTTGGATTCCCAGCCGGTCGGCATCTTTGTAATTGACTTCTATAAACCCTTCTCCGGATATCTCATTAAGTCCCGGCGCCCGGGATGTCATTGCCGCAGCGTTATACTGATACAGTATCCGTCCGGTTGTCAGAATAAACGGGTATTCATCATCGGGAAGCTCCTGAGAAGGTTTATAAACAGCGGGATACAGTAATGCTTTTCCTCTTACCGGACCGTTTGTATGCATTATAGGTGTTCCGGGATGTCCCTTGTCCGGGCAGGGCCACTGAAGGCTCTCTCCTGCATCAAGTCTGGCATGTGATATACCTCCAAAGCTGGGGGTAACCGATGATATCTCATCCATGATAAGAGATGCCGTAAGATACGGCTGTTTATATCCCATAGCATTCATCAGATTTATAATGATATCCGTATCCAGCGCCATATTACCCTCTTCTGTAACAGCAGTTCTGATACGCTGGACTCTGCGCTCGGTATT
>DEEW01000020.1:10417-14749 GCA_002350465.1 Lachnospiraceae bacterium UBA2868 | reverse complement strand
GCGGTCTCGGTCATGAACAGTTCCTGGATAACGAAGAAATCAAGGCTTTCAAGCGCATGCTTTATATGCTCCGTATCAGGATCCGTAACTATCGGATCCTCACCGCAAATATACAGTCCTTTTATCTTTCCTTCTATCGCCGCAGGGAATACTTCGGTAGCCTTAAGTCCCGGATTGGGGTTAAGCTTAACACCCCATGCCTTTTCAAACTTCTCCCTGACCTCGGGATTGTCAACTTTCTGATATCCGGGGTAATCAGTAGGCATCGCACCCATATCACAGGCACCCTGAACGTTGTTCTGGCCACGTAAGGGATTTACTCCGCAGCCGCTCCGTCCCAGTTTTCCGCACAAGAGCGCCATGTTTGAAAGGCTCATGACACCTTCTGTTCCCGTTGAATGCTCCGTTACTCCGAGGCAATATATGATCGGTGCTTTATCGGCCGTGGCATACATTCTTGCGGCCTCCACAAGCATGTCCGGATCGATGTGGCAAATCTCTCCAACCTTTTCGGGAGTGTATTCTCTGACCAGTTCCTGTATCTTATCGAAATCCTCTGTGTACTTTTCGATAAAATCGTGATCTATAAGATCCTCTTCTATCATTACATGCATCATTCCGTTTGCAAATGCCACGTTTGTCCCGGGCCGGAGTTTCAGATGTATATCTGCCACTTCAGACAGTCCGATGGATCTGGGATCTACAACAATAAGACGGGCTCCGTGCTTGACAGCCTGTCTGATCTGCATTCCCACAACCGGATGCGCTTCCTCGGGATTTGATCCGCACAGAAGGATGCAGTCAACGTCATGGGTTATATCGTATATCGGATTGGTCATCGCCCCTGACCCGAGTGTCTTCGCAAGTCCGGCCACGGTTGCCGAATGGCAAACTCTGGCGCAGTTATCGACATTGTTAGTTCCGAAGCATGTACGCACCATCTTCTGAACCATGTAAATATCCTCATTTGCCGAGCGTGAGCAGGCAAACCCGGCCAGAGAATCGGGACCGTGCTGCTCCTTTATCTTCATAAAGTTTTCAGCAGCGTACTTTATCGCTTCATCCCATGAGGCTGCCTCAAACTCCCCTGTCTTCCTGTTTTTGATAAGAGGCGTTTTGATGCGGTCAGGCGAAGAGACAAAATCAAAACTTCCGGAGCGACCCTTAACGCACAGAAGTCCATGGTTTGAAGGTCCGTCGGCCGCCTCGACATCTACTATTTTGTTACCCTTAACTATCAGATAGAACTGACAGCCCGTAGCGCAGTGCGGACAGGTAGTAAGCACTTTTTCGGTTTCCCACTTGCGATAGTTTTTCTTTCTTTTCTCCGTAAGCGCTCCCGTAGGACATGCCGCAGCGCAGTTTCCGCAGGACTCACAGCTTGTCTTCTTCCAGTCCGGACCGAATGGTGCCTCAACTGTATGGAATACTCCGGTCCGGCCGTTTGTAAGTGCTCCGTTGACCGCCGCCCTGTTGCAGGCACTGATACATCTCATACAATGAATACACTTGCTCGGATCATATGTAAGGTACGGATTGTCATCCAGTTTAGGAAGATTCTTTTCAATGTTCCTACGCGATCCGGCGTATGGTGTATCATCTATACCGAATACATTGCACAGCTCCTGAAGCTCGCAGTTTGCGTTCTTCGGGCAGTTCATACAGTCGGTATTATGATTGGACAGGATCAGGCGCAGCATCTCCTTGCGGTAATTCGTAAGTCGCTCGGAATCGGTCGTTATTACCATCCCGTCCTCAACCTTTGTCCGGCACGAAGCAACCAGGCTGTCGTATCCTTCTATCTCAACCATACACATCCTGCATGATCCCACATCACTGTAATCCTTCAGATGGCACAGCGTAGGAATATCGATTCCTATGTATCTGCAGAAATTAAGTACCTTGACACCTTTGGGGGCTTCGTATTTCACGCCGTTAACAGTGATTGAAACATTCTTGTCCGAATTTACCATGCGCACCTTCCCCCTTCCATCGCACCACATCCGAAGTGATCACACCTAAGGCATCTTCCCGCCTCACGTTCAGCCTCCTCGGGCGTCATTGCTATCTCCACATGCTCAAAATCATCGCGTCTCTCAAACGGATCTCTTTCTTCGATTTCCGCACGTCCCGTGGGGATACATTTGTTCGGTTTTGCAGGAGGAACATCTGTCTCACATATGATCTTATGATGGTATCCCAGATATTCATCAATGTTGTGAGCAGCCACCTGGCCGGCAGCTATGGCGTTTATTGCCGTTGACGGTCCCGTAACACAGTCTCCTCCCGAGAACACGCCGTCGGCACCTTCTATCATACATGATTCGTCTGCCAGTATCCTTCCGCGGTGCGTAGGTATCCCGGCTTTGTCAAAATCATCCACATCACATCTTTGTCCAACGCCGAGTATCAGGTAATCGCATACGAATCTGTACGGATATGCGCTTGAGTGTTCGGTTTTGACAAGACCCATCTCATCAAACTCACCTACTATCTCAGGCTGAAGCCATACCGCATCTATCATATCCGGATTGTCCTTGTCCGCCTCCAGATGCATAAATGACAGAAGTGTACGAAATCTTACACCCTCCTGCATGGCACTTTCTATCTCCGTAGCAAGAGCTGTATAATCATCGCGTTTTCTCGTAAATACATGAACGGTAGCGGCATTAAGCCTTACAGCTGTTCTCGCCGCATCCATCGCAACATTTCCGCCGCCTATAAGCACAACCCTCTTGCCGCTTAAGTCCGGCTTTTCGCCTCTTGCCACAGCCTGGAGAAAATCAGCCGCCGGAATAACATTTTTACAGTCGGCATTCTCAACCGGCATCCTGTTTCCCAGCTGTGCACCAAGTCCAAGATAGAGCGCGTCATGTTCGCGGCGGAGTTCTTCTATTGTTACATCTCTTCCCACCTTTGTATTTGTATGAACTTCTATATCTCCGGAAGACAGTATCGCTCTGATATCTTCATCAAGTCTGGCCTTCGGAAGCCTGTACTCCGGAATCCCATATCTGAGCATTCCCCCAAGCTTCTCATGTTCATCATACACTACGCATTTGTGCCCCATAAGCGCAAGAAAATAAGCTGCCGTAAGTCCTGAGGGGCCACCGCCGACTATAGCTATTGATTTTCCGGTTGAAACGTTGGGTTGGGGAGTCGGGACCGAATCCGCAGACATCTGATCGACTGCGTACTTTTTGAGTCCCCTTATGTTGATAGCCTGATCTATTATGGTTCTGCGGCATTTCTTCTCACACGGATGTTCACAAACCATAGCACAGGCGGTAGGAAAAGGATTTCTGTCCCTTATCACATTTATTGCTCCCGCATAGTCGCCTTTTTTAATAAGTGCGATATACCCCGGAACATCGACATGAGCCGGACACAGCGTCATGCACGGTACAGTCTGACCGCCCTGTTCCACGCATTTTCGCCTTCTGATATGACTCTCATATTCATCCGCAAAATTCTCTATACTCTCAAAAATGGTATTGGCAGCCACAACTCCCACAGCACAATCAGCCGACTCGGAAATCATCGTGCACAGATCTTTTAACTTATCAAGTGTTTCTTCCGTGGCATCACCCCGAAGTATGTCGCGAAGCATCCTCTCCGCCTCCACGAGGCCGTCGCGGCACGGAACGCACTTGCCGCATGACTGGTTCATAGACATCTGCAGTATCGAACGGTACATGACAAGCGGACACATTCCCGGAGGATAAGATGTCATACGTGATCTGAACTTATTTAAGGCAATATCCATTCTGTCAGTCATATTGCCTCGTTTTGCCAATCTTCTGTACATTTTCATCTCCTTACGGTGCTAATATAGGAATCAGGGATGGCTATTGATTCTCGTTTAAATATTTTATCATATACACCACTGTTGTACCACACCGTTGTTTTACAGGCATGTATAGATACCTGAATGCAATGTTTGATATAATAACGTTAAAAGATGTACATACAGGAGAGTTGGAATGGATTTACAAAGAGAACGCAGACGTAGCTTAAATAGTCTTTCTCTATGCGGGACCGGCGCTATTGGTCTTGGGTTATGGTCAGTTATAAAAACCATAATGACGTTTTTCGCGAATAGGAACTATATCGCAGAAATGATCAGCGATATCTATACTAATTCAGGAGTCTCAAAGGAAGAAGTAAGTCTTAAAGCAGTAGCATTTATAACGTACCTCTTAATTTCAGCTTTTTTGGTATTGGTTTTTTCTATTCATCTATACGTTGGCAAATGTGCAAATGCAGAGGCTAAAAAAGGGAAAAAAAGATATCTTTATTTGATAATCGCACTTTTAGCAGGCTTCTTATATA
>DEEW01000020.1:0-10408 GCA_002350465.1 Lachnospiraceae bacterium UBA2868 | reverse complement strand
GATTCCTGCTATTGGGGGATTCTTTCAATCAGAGATTTAACTTTTAATGAGGCTAGCTTAACAGATGACATTAACAATTCTATTAATCTGATTGCAGAGTTTCTTTTGGACTTGTCATCTGCAGGAGTATTGCTGGCACTGTTTTTTTCCGCAATCAGATCCCGAATTCTTTCCAATATGATCAATAAACAGGAGGCAGCCCATGAACATTGATTTTCACTATTATGCTACCTACCTGGCAGCAATCATTGCAGGATATTCTCATGAAGAAAGCAGTGAAATAGCGTATTCTGCGCAATTTGTTGATTGTTGTACAAGAACTTTTTTAACAAGCATCAAAGCCCCTTTGTCCGCAGCTACAACTCAGTCACGGGTAGAGCTGATAAATGCTCGTGCAGACCTTCTGGGGCTTCAGGATATAACCAGGATATGGTCTAGCTTCCATTTCTTGCCTCAGGATCTTTATGCTGAAAAAAAATGGTGCACTAGAGGATATAGAAACAAATATCGTCTTATCTGCGGTCCAAATGGCGATCTGTTGGCGGAGACTGTAAAGCATGCAAAAGGCAAGTCTCTTGAGTCAGTAGGGCTAGCCATGCACGTTTTGGCTGATACCTGGGCACACCGCAATTTTGCAGGGACACCTTCTCTTGTCATCAATAATACCGACTATTATTTCTATGAGATTTTTAGCGGTGATGCCGGAGAATTTGAAAAGAAAATAACATTTCGGCACAGTACGTCAACTCCGGATGATCTTAACAGAAGCATATATACTAACAGTCTTTTCCAGACCAGTGAGAATTCCATAATGAATCTGGGACATGGGAGAGCCGGGCATCTTCCGGATTATAGCTTTATCAAATATAAGTATTTGCCTGCATGGGGGGATTTTACGGAGATTGTAAAAGACAATCCATCTGACTACTATCATGCCTTTTGTCAGATGGTTTATGCCATGAGGTATTTAAGGGGGAATATCAGCTCTTTTGACAAAGATACTTACGACTTTGAAATTGTTAGTCCTTATGAAGCTCAAATAAAAGAAATCATAAATAAACGGCAGATTGACTCCTGCGCTGACTGGAAAGCTTTAGGTGAAAAAATTTCCGGCAATATAATTGATGATTTTGATGTCTACAGATATAAAGATGAGTACTTGGCAGCCAGAACAGAAGCTAAAGACAATACTGTTCTTGGTAGATTTTTTGTGGCTGCGTTAAGACAAAAGAGCATGGTCACCAATAAGATTTATAAATCAGGCAACATGCTGGCTGGCTTTTCTGCAGATTTTGCAGAGAAAGGTTTTGTGGGTATAAAAGATTTCAAAAAGCTGGTAGATGTTGCTACTTCCGGAGGTGAAAAGCATGACTAGAATGCAAAAGATTAGAAGTATATTTGTGGCTATCGTAACTATTCTTGCCAGTATATATATGATAGTTGAGCCGTATTACGGTCTGATTACTATGGCTTTAATCCTCAGTATTGCTCTTGTCACCATGGGACTTAAATACCTCATCTACTATTTTACAATGGCGAGACATATGGTAGGCGGAAAAGGAATCCTTTTTTATGGCCTGATAGTGTTTAATTTTGGTCTTTTCACATTATCACTCTCGAACATTCCAAAACTGTATCTGGTGTTGTACCTTGTCGTCATCAATGGATTTAGCGCAGCTGTAACAATCTTAAGAGGGCTTAATGCCAAAAAAATGCACAGCTCCTGGAGACTATCCATCAGCCATGGTATTCTCAATCTTGCGCTGGCATTTTTTTGCATAATATTTGTCAGGTCCACTTCTGTTGTAGTTTATGTATACTGCTTTGGACTTATTTACAGTTCTATCATCAGAATAATATCTGCATTTAGAAAAACTGCTGTCGTGTATATTCAGTAATAAAGCAGCCGACCTTTATATTTTAACGGTATTATGTGTTACAATTATATATAGAGAATGATTCACTTGAAAGAGGTGACCTTAATATGGCAGAAAACAACAACGAACAGAAAAACTTTTTTAGGAACCTGCACACGGATCAGTATAAATGGAATGATTTCTTTCTTATTCCGCTTATAGTGACAATTGTGATGATGCTTGTCGGGCAGACGGGAGTTCTCGTAATCTCTGGAATTTTAATGAAACCGATTATCAACGATAACAATGTCGATTTTCTAACAATATTTCAACAATATTTCACCTTCCTGGGAGTTTGGATTATAGCTTTACTTTATTGCTACTTTACCAAAAAAAACAGACCAATAATTAATGCTTTAACACCTATTTGCAAAGGAAATACAGTGAAATACCTGCTTTTAGGTTTTTTAATTGGTTTTGCCCAAAATGCATTTTGCATTATGGTGGCTTTGCTGCATAAAGATATCCATATTTACTTTGATTCATTAAATCTATCGCAGGTAATACCACTTTTTATAGTTATATTTATACAGTCCAGTGCAGAAGAATTACTTTGCAGGGGCTTTCTGTATCAGAGACTAAGAAGGGGATATAAAAATCCTGCTATAGCGGTTGTAGGAAATGCTCTGCTGTTTTCACTGCTGCATGCAGCTAATCCGGGAGTGGCTCCACTTGCTCTTCTTAGTATCTTTTTTGCTGGACTTCTCTATTCACTTATGGTTTATTATTGCGATTCAATATGGATGCCGATGGCAGCACACGCAGCCTGGAATTTCACCCAGAACATTATATTTGGACTTCCAAACAGTGGTAACGTATCGCCGGTTTCAATCTTTAAACTAGATGCATCTACAGCCATGGATAGTTTTGCATATGACGTAGGATTTGGTGTTGAATCTACAATAGTAGCTATAGCACTTATAATAGTAAGTTGTATAATAGTTTATCTATGGGGAAGCAAAAATAATAAAAAGCCAACTGAAATCTGGAATTAATTCTCTTTACCCCATTTCAGTTTCCAGGTTTCCATAATTTCATCCCATGCCGATGGATGTAAAAGATATATCGCAATAATGATCTGTAAAACAGATAGAATCATATTGAGAACTATATCAGAGGTTTTTAAAGTGCCTTCCATTACTCCAGCTTCAGAAACCAGATCCAAATTCATAAAAGCATAAACATCATTTATTGCATGCATGAGCATTGAAGGAAGTAATCTTCCGCTCCTGATAAATAGTGCACAGAGCAAAAATCCTGCTGCACTGGCTGAAATAACCTGTAAAAGCGCCGCCAGAAGTGTAGCACCGACAAAAAAATTGAAACCATGAACTGATCCAAATATCAAAGAAGTCACTATTGCTATCCATATTATATGTGACTTCTTTTTATTTTGCCTCATCAGATATGACACAGGAAGTCCTCTGAAAACGGTCTCTTCAACAGTTCCTGCAACACCTGCCATTAGTACAGAGTGAAGAGTAGGTGCTCCCAAATTAGTTTTTAGAATAAGCGAAGTAATAATATCAGGAAGCAGCACGATAACAAGGATAATTAAGCCTGTAATTAACCATCTTTTAAGATCTTTTGTCTTTAGGGAACCCTCATACTCAGGATAAAACCACCTTTTATGAACAAGTAAAGTCAATAATGCTCCAAGTATCATCCCTATATACATGATCTCTTCTTTCGGAAGCGGAATCACATTTCCAAAGATTACTGCCACTATAACTGAGATGAAGTATGTAAAAAGGTACCCCCAGATAATAAGCAATATGGATCCAATAAACCAGTGTTCATTAAGGATTTTGTGATTAATGATCTTCTTTTGTCTAGTTTCCATGCTTGAGACTCTCCTTACACATTGTTATATTATTTTAAATACCCTAACTTTTTACTGCACGTTTACTATCTTTGAAGTCATCTTTCTCTGATATACATCGGTTAAAACTCCGCCAATTACGTATTCGCCATCCTTTATTGCCTTAAGCTCAACCTTTGGGCTTCCGCTAGCTGGTACAACAACAGGCCTTCCTTCTGTTGTAGAACTTATTAGCTCACCATCCTGTGNNNNTGTGTATCTGTCAAATACAAACTGCAGAGTGTCTCCGGCCTCCAGCTTTCCCATTCCCTTTGAATCAAGGATCGCTCCTACAGCTTCAGAGAAGCTGTTGTCATATCCGACAATAGTTCCTTCTGTCGGTAGATCGCCTTCATTCTGAACAGGATTCCACTCAATGTACAGAATAATATCTTCACCGGCGAGCTTTGCCTTTACTCTTCCATTATATACATAGCCCTCGTCCGTCTTTTTTACAGGCTCTGCATCGTAGCTTACAAGCTCACCACCAATATAGACCCAATTTCCTGTGACACCAACCATTGGATGGCCCTTTGAATCATTTTTGCCAAAATGGCTTGATCCCAGATACTTCATTTCACCAGCATTTTCTACCTGATAAAGATTAGTCTTGCAGTCAGCTATGATTTCCCAAATACTCTCATCAAGCTCCAGACTGTACCCTTCACCCTCTTTGCTCAAAGGAATATCCACAAGTGCCTCGCTGTTGTCATAATCTTCAAAGCCTTCTATATACCATTCTTCTTGTGTGTCATCCTGCATTTTTAGGACGAGATTACTTAACATTTCTGTAGTACTGGATGAAGATAAAAGGGTTTCCAGTAGAGCGTTGGAAACGTATTCCTCGCTTTCCATTGCCTTTTTCTTCTGAGCTGCCATAATACTGAATGCATCATCATAGAGCCTGTATTCATTCTCATTTCCAAAAGCCACAAGCTGCTTTCTGGTATCCGTGTAGGCGAACATGAATTTATACGGGAATGCAAATGCTTCACCGTTTATGCCATCTGCAGAATTCTTATTCCTATATAAGATACTGGCTCTGACTGAATCTATTACCTCATCAATATCTTCATCTGCAGCAATGGTATTGTCATAATCTGCTTTTTTCAGCTTAGACAAAAAGTCTATAAGGTCAATCTGAAAGTCACTTTTAAATGCATATGCATCATTAGCTGCTACTGCTACATCCGCAAAATCTTTTTTGTTGTTCTTTAATGCATCATCTGCTTTAGCAAATAAGTCGCCAAGCTTTGCATTTGCAGGTTTTGCCAGGGAAGTATCTATTAATGAAAGCGTCGACCTTGTATCTGTATTTCCATCTTCAACAACAGTATTAAGCTGATCAAAACAAGAAATAATATCAGTAGCAAGGGATTCGGTTGGCATAGTAGGATCCTGAGCAAGCTTACCGAAAGGTGATACATAGTACCATCCGCAGCCTCCCTCAACTTCTTCAGATGCAAGATAATAATCCGTATAAGGCTCAAGTGCAGCTGCAATTTCGATGTCCTGCATCAGGCAGGCATCAAACCCAATAAGGTCAAATTTGATACCACTATTATCTATTGCGCTGATTAGCTCGCTGACCGGCATCGTGCCGTTACCTTCTTGTCTCTTATTCAGATCATCCTGACCATACCCCATGAATACTCCGCCGCCATGATCCCAGAATAACAGCATATATCTGTCAGCCGGGTACTTCTCTTTTGCCCAGGTAAGAAAATCTGAAAGAGCTTCTTCCCGGCTCATACATGTATCATCAGGCACATCCTCTACCATGGTGAGATTGCCATCTTTTATTTCATATCTGGCCACGGTTTCATTCTTTATTCCTTTTGTAAACCATCTGCCGCAGCCGCCTGCCTGCATGACAAATGTGACTCCATCTCCCTGCTTTGTTGCCTCTTTTATCTGCCTTAAATTAAGGGAAGCAAGTCCCATCTTGTCCTCAAGATTAGATCCTATCACATAACTAAGAACCACTACATTTTGAGCGTCTGAATAGTCTGTGTAAAAATGTTCTCTACTTGGTGCAAACTCTTTAATCCTCGCAGAATCAAGGTAATCCTCTCTTTTTATTACATCTGAGTTTCCTTCAATACCACTAAGGGAGCTATTCTGATCATCAAGCAACTTATATACCAAAAGAGACGGCGGTGTAACAATCACAGATTCTTTACCAACTATAAAACCGAAGATTCCAATCTCAAGAACAGACACAACTACAAGTCCGGCTTTAAGAAGGAATCCAACTACTTTTCCATGCTGCTTTACAGGTCCAAGGTCAGGACGCGCGAAAGTGGCCTTTCCAAGCCCTAAAACAGGAAGAAAGACTACCGGGAAAAGAACCAATAAAAGCGTGAAAAATTTCTTTTTGCCAAATGCCTTTGAGAGCCTGACATAAAAACGTATTAAGAATAACTCATAAACTATTGCTGCGATATTGGTAAACATCCAGCCCTTGCTCTCCTTAGGCCCTAAGTAAATGGCTCCGAGCATAAGAATCGCCGCTATTATAAAGGATCTGTAGAAAGTTCGCATTTTCTTAAACAGAACAGTTGAAAGCTCCCGCTCTGCAAGAAATGGCACCACAGCAGTCCATTTCTTTAAACCTGCCTTTTTGAGTACCAGGAAGTACCCAATGGACATGAGTATCCAACCTATCAGTAGAAGGGGGATATTTGAGAATAAAGCAATTATTAACCACATATGTTTTCCTCCATTGCTGTAAATAATACATACACCACTGTTGTGCTCCACGCACCGACTTCTGGTTCTATCGGAATAGTAAAATGAAGGCTCCGAATGAAGCCTTCATTTTCATAAATTAATGTCATTTACTAATCATACATTAAATTTACCGATCGTCTCCTGCAAAGTCTCTATTCCACCGAGAACACTGTGTGTCTCGTCCGCAACTGATTCGCTGGAGAGAGTTATCTGCTGAAGATTACTGTTGATATCGGAGATTGCCTGCGACAGACTCTCCTGTGTAGCATCGATGTCTTCGATAGCACTGTTGATACTACCCATTGAATCGGCAAGTTCCTTGGAATGCATGTACATGGTATTACTTACATCTCCGTAGAAGTTTGCATCATCTTCGTAGTTACGTGCCAGTTTCTCCATGTTGTCATAATCCGCAAGCACTACCTCATTGAGGAACTTCAGTATTTCATTACTTTCATCAGACAGTGCCTTGACGCTTTCAGTTACCTTCTCGGTAAGAGAATTAACCTTATCTATCTCACTCTTTGTAGTGGTTGCAAGAACATTGATCTCATCTGCAACAACAGCAAAGCCTCTTCCTGCCTCTCCGGCTCTTGCTGCCTCTATTGATGCGTTAAGAGCCAGCAGGTTAGTCTGGTTGGCAATCGTACTTATGGCATTTGATACATTAACTATCTCGTCTATGACCTTTGCCTCTTCAATAGCAATCATCAGACGCTTTCTGGACTCCTCGGTTACTGAAACGGCATGTTCCTTGTTCTTGAGAACCTCGGGAACCATTGCCTGTACACGTTGTATGATGTCCCTTGTCCTTTCGTTCATATCAGTCGTAGACTGCATCAGCTCTTCAACATTTGAGTTAACTATCGAGCTTGCCTCATCTATTCCTCTGATACTCTTTGTCTGATTATCTATGTCATTTCCGGTCTGGCTCATGGTGCTGCTGATAACCGAAATATTACCGTTGATATCTCCGATCCTGTCACTCGTATCCGACATTTTACTCTGGATTGCTGCTGATTCTTCTCTTGTCCGGTGTATCGTGTCTATGACTCTATCCTCAAGTTCCTTGATAAGATACCGGATCTCTTCCGACTCATCCTTTGTCTCTTTGACATTTGCTTCTCCGATGATTTTCTCTCTTACAAATGATTTCATCAGCTCCATAGGCGCAAGAAGTTTCCTGATGAGAAGCATCATAACGGCAACCGCAGCTGCCATTGCAACAATCGCAATGATAACCGCTGTTATTATCATACGGGTAGTTGTTGCATTGACTGTAGATTTGGGCAGTGCAATACCGAGTATCCATCCGCTCTTATCAACGGCAGATGTTACAAAATACTTGCTTACTCCGTCATAATCCGGTATCTCAAGTATACTGCTTCCCGGAGTGGAAACAAGCGTGGTTAAAGCACTCATTTTATCCGCAACAGGTGTAACCGTATCTNNCTGTCGTCCTTGTGGATTATATAATTTCCGCTTCCGTCAACCAAGAATCCGTACTGGTCACCATCAGTCGGAATACTGTCCATGATGGAGTTGATAGTATCAAGGGTTACATCCGCTCCTACTACACCGATAAGTGCACCCTCATGATATATGGGAGTTGCTATGGTTATACACATTCCTCCGATAAGCACATCCATATATGGATCGGTCACTATCGTAGCACCTGCATCCTTGGCTGCAATATACCATCCTCTTGCTGTAGGATCGTATCCTTCGGGTGTAGTTGCATTCGGGTCCGACTGGGCAAAATCCTTACCCTCGGTTCCTATGTACATATTAAGGAGCTCACCTCTGTCCGACGCCTGCGCCCTGACGATCGTAACAAGATCATCAAATGCGGGAGTTGCCGTATTAAGCTCACCCACATCCTTCGCAACGCCTTCGGTAAGTGTTCTCTCACCCTCAAACCACTCATTGATATGTGCCGCATACTTATCTGCCTGCACCTGCAGTTTTTCGGTCTGCTGACTGGTCAGGTTACGTCCTGCAAGAAATACGCTTACACCGTTTGACAGCACAAGAGCCAGCACAACAATCAATATTACCGCTGAAGTAATTTTTGAATTGATCGTTTTTCCCATCTTGACAACTCCTCCCTGTGGAAAAAAATTTTCAGTAAATATTTTAAATTCTATACATCAACGTGGTTAATATCTTTTTCCTATATATAGTAATAGTTTTGCCCTATAACACCGGTAAATATCACTGAATATCCGCGTCCCGATGATGAACGGCAACAACTACAAACCTGCCGTTTTTAACCTGATAACTGCAGGTGGAAAGTGTCAGAAGCTCGTCACCCCACTCGGCCTGTACTCCCGTATCATACAGAGATCTTTCCCTGACATTTGCAACGTAATAGTCAAAATCACTCTTGTCTTCAAGATCGGTATAATAATAGTATCTGAAACGGCCGTTATCCTGATCCTTCTCTTCCCTGTAGATATCGGTATCTCCCCAGTCGGCGCCAAGGTCTATATTCCCTTCCTCGATCAGTTTATCCGCTGCAGCCCTGTCTTCTTCCGTCTCAAGTTCATCCTCCTGTATCTGGGAATAAAACACTCCGAGAAGTTCGTAGTCACGATCTTCGTNNTCGTATAATGTATCAAAGTGTATTATATTGTTTTTATTTCCATAGGAACTGTCGGCGAATTTGAGTAACGACCCGAATCCGGTTCCGTCCTTCATGTTATGCCCATATATAAGAGTATGATTGAATTGTTCCTGCCAGTTAATGGCAATAAAATAGGAACCACGCTCACTGTCGCTTCCGTCGAGCGCTCTGTGAAGATAATAATTCTGACTTCCGGGAGTATATACGACGGGACCGTCTATTTTTGAGCCATCAACCGACAGCCACCCGGCAACATAGGGATTGACTTCGAGATATTCGTCATACTTAGGCAATGGTGTCGGGGAAGGTTCTGGCTCTGCTTCGGGCTCTGCCTCAGGTTCCGCCTCCTGCGCGGAGGACTCCGTAGTCTGCCTAAGCTCCTCCTCCGTGATCATCCTCTCAGCTGCTGATGAGTCTTCTTCTGTATCGTCTGCATCATTTGCATAAGATACATTGGCCCGGGGCTCCCCCGAAGCGTTTAATCTGGCTTTATACCCCGCGCCTGCTGCCGCAGCAGCAATCACAAGCGTCACTATGACAATAGGAATTATCGTTCTACCACTCATTTACCATCTTACCCATATTGATGAAGTGATCCGCTACCCTCTCTGAATTTGATGCAAGAGACATGTACTGGGATCCTACTATGGCAGTACATATTCCCCTGTTCAGACGCATGATATGATTTTCTTCCATCCTTGTGGTTATCTTATCAACATCATCTTCTATTTTATATGCTTCCTGCAGGGCATCTTTATCCTTCTTGGTGTATGCCCTTATTACATTATCAAACAAGGCTTCGATATGTTCTCTCATATAAGCCACCTCTGAAACGGCGGATTCGGAAAAGCCTTCATTTTCCGATTTGAGGGTGTCGGCGTATTCCATAATATTTTCCGCATAATCTCCCACTCTTTCAAGATCGCTTATTGTGTGGAAAGTGGTTGAAACATATTTATGGTCCTTCTCACTAAGGGGCAGCTGGGATAATTCCACCACGAATTTCACAAGTTCCTTGTTTATGTAGTCAAGTTCTTTCTCATTTTTCTCGAACTGCTCCTGCTTAGAAAAATCCAGATGACATATGGCATCAAGCGAATAGATATAGTTACGCATCGCTATGTCGGCCATATTAATGATCTCCTTCTTGAGCTGGTCTACCGCAATAGGTGGGGTTTTTAACATGTTGCGGTCAACATAGTACAGTCTTCCCTCTTCCTCTGCACTGCTTTGCTCTTCCTTTTCCGGAATTATCTTTGAAACAAGCCCCAC
>DEEW01000187.1:11662-15730 GCA_002350465.1 Lachnospiraceae bacterium UBA2868 | reverse complement strand
CATTATCTCAGAGGTTCTCTGTTTTTTTCCAACTGACAATAAGTTTACTCGATCGCATATTGACCTCAGTGTTTTCTTTCACTTTTAGCTATGATAGAATTATCACACTATAAGGAGGATTTTTGTTATGGTTGAGAAAAACCTAAAGAAGCTTCAAGCTAAGAAGCGGCGTGTCACGAACGGTTTTAACACCGGAACCCGTGACATGAAACTTAAAACTGCATACCGACGTAACAAGAGATGGTCGGCAGATTCACAAGATGCCGGCCATCTTCAATTCTTACGCGGATAATGAAGGGTTTAGTCTTTCGTGATGGCATAGTTCTTGTAACGCATTCAATCTTCATCCAATAAACTGTAATCATCCAAACTTGTCTTCTTCCGTTCTTCTTTCTCCGCAAGCCACTCAAGGTACTCAATATCATCCTTACCACCGGACTGTTCTGCACCTCCGGCTTGTAGCCTTTCATGAAAAGCAACATATTCCTTAATGTGATAACCATTCAATATGTTGATAGCCTGCGTCTCAGTAATATCGCACCGTTCCTTAAGCTCTTTGCATAACGCATTGAATCTTGGATCTCCGGTACTATGATCCGATATTTCCTTAGCTTTATCATGATAGAATTCGCATATATCATGGGTAAGCCACTCAGCCCCGGGTCTATGCAATACGGTTTTATTCGTTTCCTGTTTGGTGCTTTTCTTTGCCATTTTATTCCTCTTCCCCGATTACATCGCGGCTTTACTTAAATACCTTTCCGCGATGCTGTCACAGATACTTTGTTGGTCAAATCCCTCCGGGATGCAGTTCATGATCCGGTAGTATTTCTCCACGTAATCACGATGATGGTATCCGTTGATAATATTGATTGCCTCAAGTTCCGTTACGTCATATTTTTCCTGCAGTTCCTTTTCAAGCTCACGCACTGTCTTTATGTTCTGTCCATCATAAAAGGCAAGAAACGGGGCCGCCAATTGTCGATACTTTTTTGCCACATCCATTGTCAGCCATTCCCCCCTATGATTCGCTCTTAGCTCTTCAATGCGACTCACAGCTGACTCCCATGCCTCCTCTATCGTCAGGTCGATGACTTCTATGATCTCTTCCGGAAGATTCCATCCGTCATCGATAACATAGGATTTACATATAGTCCTCGTACTGTTCTGCTCACGATCATTGTTTTCCATCCTTCCTATCCCCTTTCCTTATGTTGGTTATTCGATTGTATCGATATGCATGTACATTATTTTCCGCAAAAAAAAGAAGAACCCCGAAGGATTCTTCAAATCATTAATGATCTAGCCACTTCATTAACATCCGTACTTTTCAGCCATTCCTCGGATGTCTTCACATATCTGTTTTCTCAACGATTCCGGCTTTAGCACTTCAACAGAAGGCCCATATTGCAATGCCCAATATTCCATTGCATGAATATTACAGTTCAATCGTACTGTTATTTCATTACCCTTTCCCTTTGTCACTGTGAAGTCCGTTCCAAACCAATCCACCAGATCTGTCATCTTATCCTCAGTAGTCTTGATCGTGATAGTCTCACTCGGACCTCTGAACATATAAATATGTTCAGCCATGTGTTTGGGCAGATCAAGTCCTCTTTCATAGCCGGGAATATGCTTAAGAGGTTTTACTCTCTCATCAAGCATCTCTACTTCTGTCATCCTGTCGATTCTAAGATGTGCGATATTGTCATATTTTTCATAGTTTCCAATAAGATAAAATCGTCCATTATTGGCAACAATCTCGTACGGATTAAAAATCGAAGGCTCCTTTTTCTTAGGATGCAGTTTGAAATCCGTCCCGACCTCGTTATACAGGAAGCTGATCTTCTTCCGTTCAGATATGGCATCATTGATTGTATCAAGAGCATACATAGCCTGCTTGTTGATCGTACGATTCAAATTCGGGAGGTTCTTAATATGTGAGACTTTTGCAATAAAGTAGTTACTGGCAAACTCTTTTAGCTTATCAATAAGTCCTTGTGCCTGCTTAGTTGATATGGACTTGGAGAACAATACGCTGTCAATCAAAATTCTAAGCTCGGCATCGTCAAATTCGCGAGAAATAAGATAATACCCCTTATCCATTGATATCTCATATCCCAGTTCCACAAGATGTTCAACATTATTCTTAACGGATCTCCTATCACATTCCATCCCATAGTTCTGCTTAAGGAGCTTAATGATCTGCTGCTGTGTAAGCGGATGCTTTTCATCAGAGTACCTCCTTAGAACCTCCAAGATGAGCATGTTAAGCATCTTCTTGTTTCCGGTAGCGTACATAATTGATCCTCCTACAGATAACGCGCCACAAAATGTACATTATTTTGCACACCTCAATTATACTAATGATCAAATACGATTACAATAGTCAGTCCGCGAACGGTTCTTCCTCCATCGGATCAGGAATCATAGCAAGGATTTCCTCGGGCAGCATGGCCTTCAGTTTCTTTTCTGCAATTCCCTGGCTCTCACCAAACTGGATGATCAATGCACCTTTAAGATAGATAAGATAGATCAATCCTTCATAAGCCGAGAACCCCTGTGAAAAGAAAAGCGACCATCCGATATCTTCCACATTTTCATGGTCGGTCCCGTCAAGAACTAACACAATCAGTTCATGTAGACACTTCTCAATAGAGCGCATATTAAGATTAACTATTTCGTCCTCAAGTTTCAAAAGGCCGTACTTTCTTGCCGCAATGGCATATTTCATTACCAACTCACACGCCCTTATAACCCGCATCGCTTTTGCCCTATCGAAATTGTCTCTTGCTATCTCGCCTATCACCCTTTTTAATTCATCGTAAAACAATCTGTCCATATCCTTTCCTCCTCGTCACATCGATCCCAATAGCTCTTGTGGACTAAATGTATCATGACGATCCCCGAAAAAACGTCATTATACTGTCGATGACACGCTGGGGTTATGTGCACTAAATTGTACATCTGCGGTCATATGTCGCGACACCATGATGTCGCTCTGCGTTTTCTTGTGATGCTATACTCTGCTCACAAACTTGATCAATTGAATATGGAACATAACAATCACACTTAGAATGGAGGGTTGCATATGAAGATCAGATTAACAACAAGAGGAATGGCAATGGTGAAAAAAATGAACATGGCATCAGATACACTTACAGTACAAAGACCGGAATACAGGCAGTTCACCCTGATCAGAATCGACGGTAAAGGTAAGGCAATTTCGAAGGAAAAGGTTATGGTCAACATGAACAGATACTTCAAAGTAGCTTGACGAGGGGAGAAAATCCCCTCCTCTTTTTCCAAAAAGCTCACACTTCAAGGAGAATATATCATGAATATCAGACAAATCAACGGAAAGCATATAAAAGAGATCCTCGATAAGATCGGTCCCAATGATGCAGTTATACGTACAAAAAATGAGTGGGCATTTTCCGTATACTATTCAGAGCGCAGTGTGGACACCATCACGATAGAGATGTGCCTCAATACCGATTATCAGGGGGATCCTCTCTTTGATCCTTTGATGAGGATAGAACTTGATCTGGATTCTAACGGAAATATTACTGAAGCTAAACCGCTTTATTATCTGAGCAGGACTCTTTTCTATACTGAGGAAATCTATTCCGAGGGCAACCCGGCTTGCTATAACCCAAAGCTTTACAAAAAGTCCAACGAACTGGATTCCCGCCTTTCAGAATGGCTTGAAATGCTTTGGATACAGGGATATATGACCGAAGGCGTAGTCAGCCCGATATGATTATCAAATGGAGGAAGAAGATATGGTACTTTGGGAAACGCAGATAGTCTATAAAGACAAAAAAACCAAGAAGATAGGCGCAAAACATCTTATGATGGATCCTAATGCAAAACAACCGCAACAAGACTGGGACACCATGATCAGGGGGCTTAATAAGCTTTTGGGCAGGAAATGTGACCCGGATGATAAGATGTCTGTTTACTTCTATGATGGTGTCCCGGAATGCCTCAATGCTGTTATAGCTTATTCCTCAAGGGATGCATCATTGGAGTACTGTTTTGATTTTATAAAGGAAACCCTTGAAA
>DEEW01000187.1:11329-11540 GCA_002350465.1 Lachnospiraceae bacterium UBA2868 | reverse complement strand
GTCCAATCTTGGGATCGATTATTTCTCTAATAGCCACTTCAAAGTCGAGGAATACATGGAAGAAAAAGACTATCCCACTCTGGAAGATGCCAAAAAAGCAGGTGACGACATAATGGCCGATGCGACTCTTATCGAAGAGCTGGAGCGCATCTACTCCGACCAGAATGAGAAGAAATACTATGGAAATCCGGTTCATTACAAAATCTGTGCA
>DEEW01000187.1:10715-11250 GCA_002350465.1 Lachnospiraceae bacterium UBA2868 | reverse complement strand
ATCGTGGATCTTATAGTTCCAGCGCTCATAGCCAATAAAAGGCTTTGTGGAAGACGAATATTGAAGATCCACAATATCGGCGAAGGTTGTTATGACGAAGCGGATTTTGAGCATATGTTCAAATCTGCCCAGGGAAACACTGTCGTCATCGAGATGTGCGGAACTAACGAAGACCACGGAAACTATGCTAATGCCTATCAACAAGTTGTTGATTATATCGACTATATCATTGATAAATATCATTTGAACACATTATGTTTCTTTGTTGAGATAAAAGACAAATCTGGCTTTACAGACAGTCTAATTTCCAAGGTAACCGAAAATATCCAGATAATCAAAATCAACGAGGGGTATGGAGATAAGAAGCAGGCGAAAACCTATCTTACGAATCTCGCGCAGAAGGAATCCTTTGATATTACCGAAGAAGAACTCGAAAAGGCCCTCGGAAACAAAAAGATGTTCAGCGTCGAGGAAATCTACCACATTTATGAGAAATGGTTCAAAGACGGGCTTCGCACTCACATTTACAAAGCCT
>DEEW01000187.1:9778-10706 GCA_002350465.1 Lachnospiraceae bacterium UBA2868 | reverse complement strand
ATTACGGATTCTACTGCGAAGCGCTTAAGGATCGAAGCAGCGCCCCTTATGATGAACTTCAAAAGATGGTAGGTCTCACAGAGATCAAGCAGGTTATCGACGAGATCATCGACGCCGGAAAAGTACGTAAGATCCGGACCAACATGGGCTTAAACGCAAAAAAATCATCTCTACATATGGTCTTTACCGGCAATCCAGGAAGCGCCAAAACGACTGTTGCAAGGCTCATTGCACAGATTCTCCGTAAAGAAGACATAGTCGATGGTGGTAAATTCGTGGAATGTGGTCGAGCCGATCTGATCGCCAAGTATGTTGGATGGACAGCCAAAACCGTTCGTTCAAAATTCAGGGAGGCAAAAGGAGGCATCCTGTTTATTGACGAGGCTTATTCGCTCGTTGATGGCAGCAACTCATTTGGCGATGAGGCCATCAATACCATAGTACAGGAAATGGAAAACCACAGAGAAGACGTGATCGTAATATTTGCCGGATATCCCGACAAGATGAAGGATTTCCTGGACAAAAACGAGGGATTGCGAAGCCGCATAGCTTTCCATCTTGATTTTCCTGACTACACTCCGGACGAAATGGTAGATATCCTAAAGCTAATGGCTGATCAGCACGGATATAAACTTGAGAAAGCCGCATTTTCAAAGTGCCATGAAATCTTTGAGAGTGCCTGTCGGGAAGATGGCTTTGGAAATGGTCGTTTTGTCCGTAATCTACTTGAACAAGCTGAGCTGGCTCAGGCGCACCGGATCGCATCCAAAACGCGAGGGAACAAGATAAGCAAGAAATCTCTGGTTACGCTCTCGCCTGAAGATTTTGACGTCAATACCAGCAAGAAGGTGAAAGCTGCCCGTATTCCAATAGGATTTGCCGTGTGATAGTATATCCTTATGACAAAAATGGCTCGACAATTAAACAT
>DEEW01000187.1:9448-9742 GCA_002350465.1 Lachnospiraceae bacterium UBA2868 | reverse complement strand
GCCTACCCTCGAAGAGGTATCCTTTGGCGTCATTATCAGTCCGAAGGAGATAATGAACGAGTTTTGCATTTCACAGCGCATGCTCCAGCGTGACCTGAAAGATCTTCGCGATTGCGGTCTGATCAACGTAAAGTATAACAAGGCACGAGATATGTATATTAAATCCGAAGACCCTATCTTCGACGAAAGCGCCGAAGGGCGTCACTTGCAGCACCTGCGACGCCTCTATCGCCTTGGAACACTAATATCCAAACTGCCCCGCGTTTATCAGAGCGAGATCGACCACTATGAGAG
>DEEW01000187.1:8480-9306 GCA_002350465.1 Lachnospiraceae bacterium UBA2868 | reverse complement strand
GAATATCCCTATTTCCCCAATCTCAAATCAGAATACTATGCGCTCTTTCCCGACAGTAACGAAAGAACCCGGCAGCGCGACTTCAAAGAGCTCCGCGATGCCGGATTCGATTTAGATTTCAATACAAAGTATAAAGCCTACATCTTCATTTATAACTACTCAGGCTTATAAACCTCTTCGATTTCAATTTCTCGATCATCAAAATAATTATTTGTAGTTATCCATATTCTGCAGTTATACATTTCTTTTTTTGCCTTTTCATTAACTCTCGCTTTATACACCTCATGTTCATAATAATCTAATGCGCTCTTTTTCTCTTCCTCTCCCTTTTGTGTTTCTTTTGGAGGCAGCGCATTGTTTGTAAACAGCAATACCCTTTCTACATTCTTACTCAAATCGCACGATTTTCTTAATTCGTCAAAATCAAGTTCGTCCAAAACCTTATATACACCGATCTTCTTGTATTGTTTAAGAATCTCCCATGCATCATCAACTCTTTTACTTATGAAGCGTTCTTCATCCGTATATCTCTTCATACCCTTCATATGCGCTTCCGCTCCACTTGTATTCGAAGTACAGGCAGAGAAAGTAGACTTAACTTCAACAAAGAATAGTTTTTGAGGCTTACCATTTTCGAATCTTATCGCTAGTAAATCCGGTTCATTCACTCCAATTTTACTTCGTATAGACGAATCGGGAAACTTCTGAGAAAACTCCAAATCATACGCAAACAAATCCGTTTCTTTCTCTCCGGATATGCTTTTGAAATTATTAAACAGCCTCTGCTGCCATCGTTTTTCAATATATGAAGGCCTATTGGTTACAG
>DEEW01000187.1:5986-8458 GCA_002350465.1 Lachnospiraceae bacterium UBA2868 | reverse complement strand
CTAAATTGATCCTTTTGATATCTGATATCAAAATAAGTGTCCATTATCCCCATAATAATGTTATATGATTCTTTTACCTTATCCTCCGGGAATGGACCATCCTCTTTACATCTTTCCCAGCGTAGCAAACCTATGCTCGCATTCCTAGGTATATTATCTTCCATTTCTATCTTGAATTTTTCGCCCTTTTCTCTTGAAGCCCTTTTAAACCAGTTGTCAGCAAGAAGCCTTCTAAGAGGAGCTAAGCAATTCTCATTATCTCCATAATAATATCTCGCATGATCGTAATTAAACGATACAACATAGGTTGTTTTTCCGTTTCTTGCTGTTTTTAACGATAGTTCCCATACCACATGATTATTATGATATATAGTTATNNACAGTTTCCATTCCCTCTTAAAGCAACTACCAGGTCACCCTCGTGGTATTTACCGTATGTTTTTCCTTTTACGAACATATTAAATTGATAAAACATTCCATCGGTCTTTATAAACTCCGAAAAGAGTGGCCCATAATCTTCCTTCTCCTTATCCCCAACATATCTATCATCTAATTTCAGACATTCTATTATTTTTTTCTTATCATCCGGATTAGGTAATTCGTCTATCCGATATACTATTTTTTCCTCGTCCATAAAAAACTCCTTTCATTTATTATTTTATCCTGGTTTTTAAAACATCCTTAATCGGTAGCTGCTCAAACTCCTGTGCTCTTTCTGTATGCATCGGATGAATAGCATCCTGTGGATCTATTGCGTTTATAACCTTAGCGAGCATCTCCGGAGTAGCATGTCCGCTTGTGTGAAGCGGATAGACCTCAATTCCTTTTGCCTCCTGTTTTTTGAAGAAGTCATACCACGCTCTATTAAACGCCTTGTTATCCTCACCCTTGGAATTCTTTGGTTTCAGGTATCCATCCCACATAGAGTAAATTATAACCGGCTTCTGGTCTATTTGGTTACCATTATATGCGTCCAAGAAAGCATCAATGTATTTTTCATTATAGTCCTCGGGTTTAATAACCGCAATAAATCCATAATCCTCCATAAATTCCTTCTGCGTCTTAGCATCCTTCCATTTCGGATGAGTCAACCGACTCTTTAGATTTAATCTAGCTATCTTATCAAATTTATATACTCCAGCGAATGATCCGGCCGCTTTTGTAAACAACCGTAACTGCTTGATAAAATAATTGCTATATACAAACATATATCGTCCGTATGGATGCGCCGCCATCTGGGCAGCTTGGTAAAAACTAGCAAGTGAATCCAGGTTCGTAGAGGAGCATACAAGAAAAGCGTATTTGTGTTCATTAAGATACTTTGCCGCCTCCAATTGCATTTCAGGCTCTGTTAAAACCTTCTCATTTGGACGGCTCATCATAGTCCCTTCTATTACAAGGGCATCTATTGTTCTTTTCCCAAACTTACGGACATACGATCCTATAAGCTTTATCATCTTATGTCCGCGCCTTCCATGTCGTCGGAAATCACCCGTATGTACCGTAATATACTTTCCATTAGGCCTATCCGGATCATCTGCCTCTATGAGAAACATATATGCATCATATGCCGAATGATCAATGCTATATGGTTCAATCCTGAATCCCGGAATCTCAATAGGATCATAATACGTACCATTCCAACGGAAAGTAATAACTCTCTTGCTATCCTTCAGCACTTCAGCCTCTTTCTGATGCATCTCCCTGTCAGGGATATTTTTACTCTTTCCAAGTGCCTCCTGAATATTGATCATAGCCTGCCGAGCTACAGGTCCCATATACAGCGGGACATTCGACGGAATCTCCATTATCCTTCCAACATGATCCCCATGATAATGCGTGAAGAATACAGCATCCACAGGCTTCTCATCCCATGGGTACTCAAAGTCTCTTTCATTATCACTTCCCGGAAGAGATGAACCATAATCTATCATAATTCGATGTTCTCTCCCCTTATACATTGATGAAATAACCGTAACACATCCACCTATTTGATTGCCCTGATATATCTTTACGTGTTCCATCGAATCCTCCCGTTTACTGACTGCCATTATAAGTATACCACATAGAAAAGAGGGGCTTATTGGCTCGTAGATATGAAGTTAAGATATTTCTTATTTCTTTTTCATCCATAATTCTGTATGCCCCTTTTGGCACACACTATCACAATGGATGTCAGTTTTTTTACACATGTAGAAATATGTATTGTCAAACGACTAAAATGCCCCCGTACGGATGCAAAATCCGTATGATGGCAATATTCTTTGTCGAAGCCCAAAAACGTTAAATGGACCTTCTGACGTGTTCCAAACGCATCAATGTATCATTCCAAAATGTTCAAATGCTGCTTTGATAGCTTCAACTTTTTCAGCCGGGCATTGAGGATTCTTATATTTACGGCTGTTTCTTGATTCTCTTTCTTTTGAGAGGCCACACATATCCTTTACCTGGCCGATATACAGGCTTGATACC
>DEEW01000187.1:0-5958 GCA_002350465.1 Lachnospiraceae bacterium UBA2868 | reverse complement strand
TTCAGTCCATAGTTTTCCTCTATCCACGCCTTTATCTCTGCATATGTGGCTTTTGTTTTATCCCAGGAATCCTCTTTCGGCTCATAGTCTATATATTCATATTTCGTATCTCGACCAGATTCCCTACCTAAGAGAACGCATGTCTCAACATGTACAGTCCCCGGAAATTGATCAATCGGGCATATCTTCACAGGCATATAGCCACGCCCCATTATGTACCCAAGATCCCTTGCAAGACTCGTCGGCTTGCATGATACATATATGATATTGTCAACACCGTAATCAATGATCTTGGCCAGTGCTTTGGGATTGATCCCATCTCTTGGCGGATCGAGGATTATAAGATCAGGCTTATCTTCAATGTCATCAAGAACCTTCAAAACATCACCGGCAACAAACGTACAGTTATGTAAACCATTCAGTTTGGCATTCTCATTCGCTGCCTCCACTGCTTCCTCAACGATTTCAATACCTATCACCTTGTCGGCTTTAGTTGACATAATCTGTCCGATCGTTCCAGTTCCGGAGTATAGATCATAAACTACATAGGGCTTATCGTCATCATATTGGTTGACATAATCACCCCTACCTCTCCGTAAGCTCCCAGCTGCCTCAACATATTCTCTCACCTTCGAATACAACACCCCCGCAGACTCTGTATTGGTCTGAAAGAACGAAAAAGGTGTGATTTTAAATGACAGCCCCAAAACCTTTTCATTGATATAGTCCCGGCCGTAGAGAATCCGCGTGTCATCCCCGGCAGCAACATCAGCTACCCCGTCACCTGTCGTGTGCAAAATACCGGCGATGCGTCCCGACAGTTTGAGTCCCAGCATGGCCTCCTTCCAGTCATCAAGTAGGCTGACCTCCGTACACATAGTATCCTTCGGTATCTGCGAAGTCGTCACGAGATCAATGAGGATCTCTCCCGTAGCCGATGCCTTTCTAACCACAAGGTATCTCAGAAAGCCTTCGTGCGTCCGTTTGTGGTAGTAGGATGTCTCCTTCCCACGAAAATACGCGAGGGTCTCCGCCAAAATCATCCGATAGTCTTCATCGACGATCCTGCATTTTCCAACGGATACAATATCATAAAAACTACCTCTTTTATGTAAACCAAGCTCCAGGTCTCCGCCGAAGCTTGCATCCCCGAAAGAGAACTCCATTTTATTGCGATATTCAAACTGTCTGGGGCTCGAAATTATCCGTTCGAACAGTTGACTTATGTCAACCGCTCCAACAGCGTTTACTACAGGCTCAAGCAGTTCATGAACCTGCCTCTCCTTTATAGCCAGCTGCTCCTCATACGGAAGAGTCTGATAACTGCAGCCTCCGCATTTGTCAAAATGAGGGCAGGAGCTTTCGATCTCAAGCGGTGATTTTTCAATAACCTCCGTCACATATCCCTCGCAGGTTCCGCCCCTTTTCTTATTTACGCGGAATCTGATCTTCTGCCCCGGGATAACTCCCTTAACGATGCAGACCGGCTGGTCGGGCTCATCAACCCTTACAACGCCCTTATTGGGAAATTTTATCATTTCCACCACTCCGGTGTATTCCTGTCCCTTTTTCATTGAAATCTACCTTTTAACCATTTCCCGAGAACCTCGCCATTTACAGCAGGGTACACCTTTTTACGCCTCCTCCGATTCGCAATCGGATTTATAAAACAATAGCCGGCATATAGCCGGCTATAAATAATTCATGTTCTGGCGCAGATAATGTTTCTACTTATCCTTGTCATTGTCCTCATCTTCGAAGAAATCATCATCATCAAACTCTTCGTCCTCGAAGTCATCTTCGAAATCTTCAAGATAATCAGGTGTGAAGTAGCAATACAGTCCGTAAATAACTGCCGCAACTACAATGACACCAACTACAACAGCAATAAGAAGACCCCAGTTAAATTTCTTCTTCTCAACCACAGTTTCCTCCTTCTTGAAGAAATCCGGAACCGGAATATCCGGAAGTTCAACATTTCTGACGTCTCCCAAAATGCTCTTTGCCTTGGCCAGCCCCAACTCTTCCTGCGCTTTTACTATATCAAGTACTTTTTCAAGTTTATCTATTCTGCTCATATTATAGTCCCTCCTGTAAGCATATTATCACATCTTACTCAGCTTTGCAAAGGCCGCGAACATCTTTTTGGTGCCGAATCCGTCAAAATCAACCGTAACCTCATAATCCCTTGCGCCCTTCTCAACATTTAGAACAGTTCCGGCGCCGAATTTCATATGGCTGACGCGATCTCCGGGGCCGTAATCGGGCGCTGCTTGGCTGGTAATATCCACTCCTTTTTTCAGGTTTGTAAATGCCGTTGCCCTCGCAATAAAAGGTTTAGGTGCCACAACAGGTTTAGACGGCGCGCTCTTTGCCGGGGCTATTTTCCTTGTAGCAGCTCCTGGAGTAGAATACTCGAATTTTTTAACCGGCTCCTCCTTTGAAGGTCTGACAGGTCCCCTTCCCTCAAAGAGTTCTTCCGGAATCTCTTTTACAAATCTCGACACTGCGTTATACTGTGTCTCGCCTCTTATCATTCTGGATCTTGCCGCCGATATCGTAAGGCGGTTCATCGCCCTTGTTATCCCGACATAGCAAAGTCTTCTCTCTTCTTCTATCTCGGTCTCATCATCGGAACAGATCGACATGAACCCGGGGAACAGCCCATCCTCCATTCCCGCAAGGTAAACGTTCGGAAACTCAAGTCCCTTTGCCGAATGTAAAGTCATGAGCATTACTTTATCGGCGTTTTCATCAACATTATCTATATCCGCAACAAGCGCAACCTCTTCGAGAAACTGCGAAAGCGTGGGCTCATCCGTCTGCTCCTCAAACGATACTGCTTTATTGATCAGCTCGCCGATATTCTCCATCCTCTCAGCCGCATCGTCCGGGTCCGACTCGGTAAGCATTTCTTCGTAATCCGTCCTGTCTACTATATCATTGATAAGCTGCTCTATCGAAATAAATTCAAGCTTGGACTTAATCAGGCCGATCAGGCTCACAAATTCCGATATCTTGTCCGCTGCTTTCCCATGTCCTAATATCTCTTCCGCCCGTATGCAGCAGTCATAGAAATTAAGCCCATGCTCCGTACCGTAGTCCGCGAGTTTCCCGATTGTCGTCGCCCCTATACCACGCTTCGGAACATTGATTATACGACGGACCGCCAGATCATCCTTCCCGTTATCTATTGTTTTTAAGTACGCCAGAATATCCTTTATCTCTTTACGCGAATAGAAATTAACTCCTCCCACAACACTGTACGGAATCCCTGCCATAATGCATTTTTCCTCAAGGATACGGGATTGTGCGTTTGTCCTGTATAGTATCGCATTGTCCCTGTATTCGCACTTGCCAGATCTCCTTTCACGGCAGATCATATCGACTATTGTCTCGGCTTCCTCGTACGCCGTATCCGTATTGATGAAGCGTATCTTCTCTCCCTCGCCGCGATCCGTCCATAATGATTTTGCCTTACGTGAGGAGTTGTTTGAAATGACTGAATTGGCAGCGTCAAGTATCGTCTGGGTGGAGCGGTAATTCTGCTCAAGTTTTACAACCTTCGCATTTGGATATACCTTCTCAAAATCAAGGATATTGCGAATATTGGCGCCCCTGAACTTGTATATTGACTGATCATCATCACCAACCACGCATATGTTTTTATTCTTGTCCGCAAGCAGGCGGATCAGCTCAAATTGTGCGGTGTTCGTATCCTGATACTCATCGACCATTATGTACAAAAACCGGTTCTGATAGTTTTCAAGCACCTCCGGAAAAGCCTTGAACAATTCCACAGTCTTCATTATAAGATCGTCAAAATCAAGGGCATTATTTTTGCGGAGAGCATCCTGATAATCCTTGTACACCTTGGCATACAGCTCATCGGTATAATCTCCCAGAGCCTCTTCCATCTCATCTTCGGGCGAGGACAGCTCATTTTTGCAGGATGATATCCAATTGAGAAATCTCTTGTCCGGGTATTGCTTGGTATCAACCTCCCGGCGTTTTAATATCTCCTTGATCACCGATTTCGAATCATCGGTATCGTATATCGTAAAGTTATTGTCGAATCCGAGAAGGTCGATGTGCCGCCGCAATATACGCACACAGGTCGAATGAAAAGTCGCAACCCATATACTCTCGCACCCTTGTCCGACCAGTCTGTCAATTCTCTCTCTCATCTCATCGGCAGCCTTGTTCGTAAATGTAATGGCAAGAATATTCCATGGGCTGATACCTGCCTCATCTATCATATATGCGGTACGGTTTGTCAGAACCCTTGTCTTACCGGAGCCCGCTCCCGCAAGAATAAGAACGGGGCCTTCAAGCTGGCCCGCCGCTTCTTTTTGTTTATCGTTTAATATCTCAAGAACGCTCATTTAATCTACCTCTTAAAAATTGGGATTGCGTGCGCCACTTTAACGTGTTAAAATTTAAAAGTGTTAAAATTCTGTCACATGAAAGGATCAAAATCATGAATCCGAAAATCAGAACCGAAGCTGTCGACTACCTGTTTGACGCTATCATGGAACTTAAGAGTAAGGAAGAATGCTATATCTTTTTTGAGGATATATGCACCATTAATGAACTGTTATCACTTTCCCAGCGTTTCGAAGTTGCGAGCATGCTGCGCGAAAAGAAAACATACCTTGAAATAGCGGAACACACCGGTGCTTCCACTGCTACCATCAGCCGCGTCAACCGTTCACTTAACTACGGAAACGACGGATACGATATGGTGCTTGACCGTATGGGTGCCAAAAAGAAGAAAAAGAAATGATCGTCTACAGCTGAACTCCGAGTCTTGAAAAAAGCTTCTCAAGTGATTCACTCTCAAGCGCAAGGATCATGTTACTGCTTATATGTTCATCATCTATCGTAAACTCTTCATCTACAACCAGAACCTTTTCTCCGGGCTTAACAAATTCGTTAAGAGGCAGTTTAAGGATCTCGCTTACCTTGCCCGGAACCTGATTCGGGGTTCCTATATTAACAAACAATCCTGTAAGTGTTGCAATGGAATTGGCATATGCACCACTGGTAATGTTCGCCATCTCATTCAGCACAGATGAATCCATCTCATCAAGATTGGTAATGCTGTCAATCTCCTTGGCATAGAACGTATTGATAATACGCTCAGCAAAACGCTTCTCAACCACATGAAGCATCATTCCGTCAAGATCACCGTTAACCTCGACCTTAAGTCCGATAACCATATTGTCTTCACCGCCGAGAAGCTCCGTTGTTGTCTCATATCCGAGAAGCTGAATACTCGGCACCGACATATCTATAGTTGTTCCGAGAAGAACGGAAAGAGCCGTACATGCATTTCCCGCACCGATATTCCCGATCTCTCGCATTACATCCAATTGCAAGTCGTTAAGGTTTTCATATGCGACCATAAATCACCTCAAAAATCCATATTCCATCGCATCATATTTAATGTGCCTAAATATTTTAGCACAGCGGTTTGACTTTTACAAGCATTTGCGCTAGAGTGTTCATTTAGGCGAGCTTCTAATGGCGTGGCTCTCAAGAAAAAGGAGGATTTAACCATGAAAGACTTCAAAGACAAGAAAATCGGTGATGACCAGCTTGAAGAGGTAAACGGCGGCGTAATATTCAACGCATCCGGAATTATCGGCGCAGACCCCAATATGCCGTGGGAAGTTCTCGATAACAGAAACGGAAACGTTCTGTGCCGCTTCAACAACAGGGCAGATGCCGAAAGACAGGCAAAGAGCTATGGCGGCGGTGCTATGGACTCTCTCGAAGTAGACTGGAATCAGGTTCTTAAGCTTCGCGGTCAGGCATAAGCTGTCTTTCAACGAGCTGCGCAAAATAACCTTTTGCCGCAAGAAGCTCATCGAAAGTTCCGTCCTCGATTATCCTGCCACTGTCAAGGACAAGTATCCTGTCACAGTGGCGGATCGTGGACAGCCTGTGGGCAAT
>DEEW01000136.1:1971-5954 GCA_002350465.1 Lachnospiraceae bacterium UBA2868 | reverse complement strand
GGTGGGACGTGTCTGGTATCCTTTTGAACGCTGGATCGCCACAAGCTTAGTATTTGGTTTGATTGACTGTTTGATCTTATCATAGTCAAAAGAGCCGTCTTCTAAAAGATCCACTTGTGAATAGGTAATTCCGTATTCTTTTAAGGATCCGATACTCTCTCTTATTCCGATCACTTCTTCAAGTGTATCGTAGGGTTTCCCGGATATGGAAAGCATTTCATCCCCCGGACGAAGCTGCGAGGAAAGCGCTGTTGAAAGTGCATGGGTACCGCAGGTGATCTGAGGCCTTACAAGGGCATCCTCCGTTCCGAAAACTGTTGCGTATACCTTTTCTAGAGTATCTCTTCCAAGGTCATTGTATCCGTATCCGCTTGAGGGCATAAAACAGCTTTCCGATACTCTGCATTTTTGCATTGCACCAAGTACTTTCAGCTGGTTATATTCAGCGGTTTTATCGTATTCTAAAAAGCGTTCCTGTAATCCTTCCAGGATTCTCTCCCCGAAATCGTACACTTCCTTTGAAATACCGCATTTTTCATAAATATCATACATATCATTGTTCATTTATTATTCCCGCCTTTTTAATCTCTGACAGTATTGTTTCAAGAGGGTCTTCTGTATACCTTCTGTCGATAAATATAACGTCTCTTTCTCTTTTAAACCATGTAAGCTGTCTTTTCGCAAAATGTCTGGAATTCTTCTTGATAAGACAGGTCGCCTCATCAAGCGAAATACTGCCGTCCAGATATGCGATTATCTCCTTATATCCGATGCCTTGCATGGAGATGTTATCAGGACTTACATTATTTGCCAGCAGGCCATTAACTTCATCCACAAGACCTGCCTTTATCATCTCATCCACCCGCTCGTTTATACGGTCATATATTTTTCCTCTGTCATCCGTAAGTACGAAATAGCAAAAATCATAGGGTGATTCCTTGCTGTATTCAGTCCGGTTGTGTTCGGATATAGGGTGTCCGGTCTGTCTGTAATACTCAAGTGCCCTTATCATCCGCTTGTGATCATTAAAGTGAATGGACCGTGCCCCTTCAGGATCACACTCTTCAAGCATTTTATGAACATACATTCCGCCCTTTTCATTTATCAGCCGGGCAAGATTACGTCTGTATTCCGGGTCATCTTCATGTTCCGTAAAATCAATATCATACAGCACACTTTGAATATAAAATCCGGTTCCGCCCACAATGATCGGAATTCTTCCCTCTTTTTTTATCCGTGCTATTGAATCTTGTGCCATTTCCTTAAAGGCTGCTATGTTAAAATCTTCCGTGGCATCAAGGATATCTATCAGATAATGGGGAATTCCCTGCATCNNGTTATTTTAGCGGTTCCGATGTTCATGCCCTTATAAACCTGCATGGAATCAGCAGAGATTATACTACCGCCGATTTTTTTTGCAAGTTCTATGGAAAGTGAGGTTTTACCCACCGCAGTAGGTCCGGAAAGAATAATCAGAGGATTCATATCAGACAATCCTCTTAAACATCTTATCAAGATCCGAATTGGTAAATGATATGATCGTAGGTCTTCCGTGAGGACAGTTATACGGATTATCAAGAGATAACAGTTCTGTTATAAGAGCGTCAGCTTCCTGATAACTCATGATTGTATTACCTTTAACAGCAGCCTTGCAGGCCATTGTAGCAATACGGTCTTTGNNGACCTGCTTGGGCTCTCTTGTCCGCAGATTTTCCGACAGATCATCAATAATGCTCAGAAAATAATCCTGCTCCGATAGCCTGAACAGCTCCGAAGGAACCGACGTAAGTGCGTATTCATGTCCGCCGAAGTGTTCGACGGAAAATCCAATTTCTTCAAACAGTTCCAGGTTTTGTCTTAATACCGTCTCTTCAGCCGCAGTAAGAGTTACAATATAAGGGGGACTTATGATCTGGGAGATGACTGCTCCTGCTGAGATCTGTTTACTGAACTTTTCGTAAAGCACTTTCTCATGAGCGGCATGCTGGTCAATTATGTACATTTTATCTTCATATTCTATGATCCAGTATGTTCCGAAAACCTGGCCGATTATTCTGTGTTTTGGTTTATTTTCTTCGGCAAGAAAGCCTTCGGAAAAAAGAGTTTCCTGAACAGGTGCCAAAGCCTGCCTCGCCTCTTCCAGTTCTCTTGAAGCACTCTTTCGAAACATCTCGATATTTTTGCTCTCAAAGGGCTCCGGCACATGGGTTACGGCATCAGATGGCTTAACTGTTTCGGCAGCATATTCATTACTGTCTGTAATCTCATCATAATCGATACCGGCGTCTGTATCAGGCTGTGTATCTTCATGACTAATAGCCTCCGGAATCAGTTCACGACGTGTAATACCTTCGGTAACCGTCTCAAAGGTGGCCGTATATACCTGCCTCTCCTCCATAAAACGTATCTCGGTTTTGGAAGGATGAACGTTTACATCAAGCAGTTCTGAAGGAATATCAAAATAGAGAATAACAAAGGGGAATTTATGCAGCATCAGAAAAGGCTTATAGGCCTCTTCTACAGCCGATGATAATACTTTGCTCTTTACCAGTCTCCTGTTCACAAAAAACAGTTCATAATTTCTGTTACCCCTGGCAGTCTCCGGTTTTCCCACATACCCGGATATACTGCAGTTTTCGGAAACATAGGAAACTTCCACAAGAAGATTGGGCATTTGTCTTCCGAATACGCAATACACATCTGACATAGTATCGGAAAGGCCGTTACTTGAAAGCTTTACGGACCCGTTAACGGTGTACTTGAAGGAAATCTCAGGATGGGACAGGATAAGCCTCTCAACAAGCTCTGTAATATAGGAGCCCTCGGTAACCGCACTTTTTAAAAACTTACGCCTTGCCGGGGTGTTATAGAATAGATTTCTGACTACAACCGTTGTTCCGCAGGCAACTCCGGCTTCATCGAAGGACAACTCTCTTCCGCCCCGTATGCAGTATCTGTAACCGAGTATGGAATCTGAGGTTTTGGTCATAAGTTCAACGTCACTTACGGCAGCTATGGATGATAGTGCTTCACCCCTGAATCCAAGAGAGGAAACATTTATCAGATCTTCAACAGACCTGATCTTGCTTGTGGCATGCCGCAAAAAAGCATTAGGAATACTGTCGTGTTCAATTCCCGAACCGTTATCGGTAACACGAATATAATCAATTCCGCCGCCTTTGATTTCGATACTTATATTCTTCGCACCTGAGTCAATGGCGTTTTCAACAAGTTCTTTCACAACGGAAACCGGTCTTTCAACAACTTCTCCTGCGGCGATCTTATTTATGGTTGATTCATCAAGAACATTTATTTGTGCCATTTTTCTACCATCTGTTCTTCAATTTGCTCTGAAGCATTCCCAGTGCATTCAGGGCTTCCATAGGTGTCATATTGTTACAGTCAAGATCCATAAGCTCGGATATGATCTCCTCATCGCTTATTGTATCAAATAACGACATCTGTCCCCTGTCGACATCATCGCTCTTTTTAAGTATCTGCTTTTTCTCAGTAGTGGACGCTATCATGCGGACACTGGCAGAAATGTCGTTTTCGGAAAGCTGTGCTACAAGCTCATTTGCACGGCTTATCACACTTTCCGGAAGGCCGGCAAGCTTTGCCACTGCTATACCGTAGCTTCTGTCAGCACCGCCCCGGACAATTTTTCTTAGGAATACAATATTCCCTTTTTGCTCTTTAACAGCTATGCAGTAATTATTGACCGAAGGGATTTTTCCCTCAAGTTCGGTAAGTTCATGGTAATGGGTTGCAAATAAGGTTTTGGCTCCAAGCAGTTTGGTGTTGCTTATATACTCGATAACCGCCCATGCAATGGATAGTCCGTCGAAGGTTGATGTTCCCCGGCCTATTTCATCAAGTATCAGCAGACTCTTGGGAGTGGCATTTCTGAGTATATTGGCAACTTCCGTCATCTCGACCATGAATGTGGATCTTCCGCTTGCAAGGTCATCACTGGCACCTAC
>DEEW01000136.1:0-1858 GCA_002350465.1 Lachnospiraceae bacterium UBA2868 | reverse complement strand
GTTGATTTACCGGCCATATTAGGCCCCGTAATAACGCTGATCCGATTTGATGAATTATCCAGATACGTATCGTTCGAAACAAACATCTCATCCTTTGTCAGTTGTTCAACAACAGGATGTCTTCCGTCTTTAATATCTATAATACCTTTTTCGTTGACGTTGGGTCTTACGTAATTATTGGCGGAGGCAACATAACCGAGAGATGCGTATGCATCTGCCATAGCTACAATACCGGCACTTTTCAGTATTCTGTCCACTTCCTTGGCAAGCCGCTCCCTGATATCCACAAACATATCGTATTCAAGGGAAAATAGCTTATCCTCCGCATTTAAGATCGTATCTTCAAGCTCTTTCAACCGCTCGGTTGTATATCTTTCGGCGTTTGTTAATGTCTGTTTTCTGATAAAATCATCGGGAACAAGCTCAAGAAAAGAATTTGTCACCTCAAAGTAATACCCGAATACACGGTTATACTTTATCCGCAGGTTTTTGATCCCCGTTCGCTCTTTATCCTCGGCCTCAAGCTGGGCAAGCCATTTTTTCCCCTCTGTTTTAGCGTTTCTTAGTGAATCGACTTTTTCCGAATAACCTGTTTTGATTATTCCGCCTTCCTTTATTGTTACGGGTGCATCCTCACTTATTGAGCTGTCTATAAGAGTACATAAGTCTTCAAGTGTATCAATTCCTTCACCCAGTTCCCTTACGGTTGTAACTTTTGAATCCAAAAGCAGATTTTTTACAGGAGGCAGCATTCTTATGGAATTGGCAAATGCAATAAGATCTCTTGGATTTGCCGAATGATAATTGATCTTACCCATTAGACGCTCAAGATCATATACCGGTGAGAGGTATTCACGTATTTCCTCCCTTAGTATCAGATCATCCTTGAATGCTTCAACCGCATCAAGTCTGTTTTGTATCTGAGTCTTGTCTGTCAGGGGCTGCTCGAGAAATGCCCTGATCATCCGGGCGCCCATGGCTGTTTTTGTCTTGTCGAGCACATACAGAAGCGAACCTTTTTTTGTTTTATCAAGCATGGTTTCCGTAAGCTCAAGATTTCTTCTTGTGGCCGAATCAAGAATCATATAATCGGAAACGTTATATATATTTATGCTCCTGATCTGACCGATGCTTCCTTTTTGTGATTCCGACAAATACTGGATCAAAGCGGCGGATGCAACAGTAAGGCTGCTTTTTTTGGTAAGTCCGAGTCCCGAAATGTCGCCGACACCAAACTGCCTCTTTAGAGCTTCCTCGCACATATCGTCATCGAAATACCACGGTTCCAATGAAAAAACAACGGCACTCAAATGCTGCTTCAGATCATCAAAATCAAACCCCGATACGGTAAATGCTTCATTGCATATTATCTCGGAGGGTGAGAATTTGTATATCTCATCAACAAGCTTTCTTGCATCATTTACTTCGGTTGTTAGAAATATTCCCGTTGTAATATCCGATACCGCAATTCCGTACACATCCTCGGAATAATAAACGCACATAATAAAATTATTGGATTCCTCGCTTAAGGTCTCCATGTCGATATTGGTTCCCGGTGTGGCGATCCTTGTAACTTCCCTCTTTACGAGACCTTTAGCCTCCTTCGGATCTTCCACCTGTTCGCAGATCGCGACCTTGTAACCGCGCTGTACGAGGCGCTGAATATAGACCTCTGCCGCATGGTACGGAACACCGCACATCGGAGCCCGCTCGCCGGCTCCGCTCGCGCGTCCGGTCAGGGTCAGCTCCAGCTCGCGGGACGTCGTGACAGCGTCCTCAAAAAACATTTCGTAGAAGTCACCGAGACGGAAGAACAACAGGCAGTCAGGATTCTCTTTCTTGATCTGCTGATACTGAT
>DEEW01000005.1:15034-15283 GCA_002350465.1 Lachnospiraceae bacterium UBA2868 | reverse complement strand
CGTCGCAAACGTTGATTTTGCGGGGCTTTCTACATATTGTTACATTATGACGATTGACAGACGTCAAGAAAAATTAGAATGATATTTGAAGCAATTTATGCAGTATACGATTGGGAGAAAAGTTATGAGAAGTGTATTTAGAATCATTTCTAAAGCTATATTTACAGCGTGTTTTGGTATTCTTTTGAGTTTTGCAGTTGGGAAAGAGACAAAAGCATCGAATATTCCAACAATAAGCATTACCAGTAA
>DEEW01000005.1:14493-14956 GCA_002350465.1 Lachnospiraceae bacterium UBA2868 | reverse complement strand
ATGGGTGGAATAATGAAGTGACACCGCTATCTTTTGAGCTTAATGGAGGGTCACCTGATATGGCCAGTAAGGTTACTGTTAGCTTTGCCGATTGGACTAAAGATACTGCGATTGTTCAAAATGGAAGGTTTGAGGCTGGAACATATTATTATTATTTTATTGTATCTATAGATAAAAATAGTTCATATACTGATCACGGATCTAGCCGGAGTATTGATCTTGATGGTAATAGCCTTTCTGGTACTATACAGAATGATAGTAATACCGATAAATATTTGTATGTGGGCAGTATAACAATAACCGCACCCACAACCTTTACAGTAACCTTTTTGTAAACGGAAAATGGGTTGATGATTCAACTACAAATAAGACTGAGCCTGTGGCAAATGGAGGTAGTTTAACACAAGCACAAATACCCGGCGTTGGAAACAAGCCCAATGGCGGGGATAGAGAAGGGAGCTGG
>DEEW01000005.1:13692-14462 GCA_002350465.1 Lachnospiraceae bacterium UBA2868 | reverse complement strand
CCAACGATTACGGAGAATAAAACATATACCTATACATATGCCCCTATAACAGTTACATTTAATGCGAACGGGGGAGAATGTGCTACGGCATCCGCGACAGTTGGGTCGGATGGAAAATTGTCTGTGCTTCCGCAAGCGGAACGCGTGGGGTTTGGTTTTGACGGATGGTTTGATGATGCTACGGATCCGAATACGGCAGTAGAGTTAGACAAAGTATACTCGGGTGATACTATTCTGACAGCACATTGGACAGAGAACCCCACAACCTATAATATCACTGTGAACACATCAGGCGGCGGAACGGCTTCCACGGCTTCAGCAAGTGCGACAAGCGCAGCTGCTGGAGCAAACATCACGCTGACTGCTACGGCAGGGGCAAACTATCATTTTGTGAACTGGACAGCAGAGGGTGTGAATATATCAAATGCTACAAGCCCAACAGGGGCTTCGTTCACGATGCCGTCAAATGCTGTAACGGTAACTGCCAATTTCAGTCAGAATTCATCCACAGACCATACCATTACAGTAACGAATGACGGACATGGAACGGGAAGGACCGACCATGCGACAGCATCTTGTGATGCTTTAGTACAACTTTCTGCCACACCGAGCTCAGGGTGGATTTTTGATCGATGGACAACGGAAGACGCTATAGATATCAAAAACCCCACAAGTGCTACGGACGCTTGGTTTAGAATGATTGACTCAAATGTTACGGTCAAAGCAAACTTCAAGGCAAAATCCAATCCGAAGAAGGACGACGATGATGA
>DEEW01000005.1:13233-13440 GCA_002350465.1 Lachnospiraceae bacterium UBA2868 | reverse complement strand
CCCGGAGGACTGACAACTACTATTATGATCCCGGCAAACTTCAATTTTCATCCGTTCATAAAAGCGGATGGAACGATGAACATTCATGAAGTTCTCTGGTCGATAGTAAAGAGCAGAATAAAAAAGGCCACCCCGAAGGGAAGCCTATATATGATCCGGTAGGAATAAGCCCACCGGGGAGGGATATCTCGTACGAAGTGCGAGATG
>DEEW01000005.1:12639-13022 GCA_002350465.1 Lachnospiraceae bacterium UBA2868 | reverse complement strand
TGACCATACAGGAAGTTTTAACATTGTTAATACTGATTGTTCAGATTATAGGGCTTGTCTTCAAGATTTGTAAAAGATAAGCAATAAAAAACCGCTCCAGCCTCGCAAGTTGAGCGGTTTTTTAACTACTTAACCAAGGGGTATCGCTACCACTTATCTAGATTATAACATTCTTTTAGACAAATACAAGCATATGTTTGAGGGACAAATACGAGCAAAAAATGGGATTTGATATCAAAAAATGCCACTTTTTTGATGTTTAGTCCCCACAAGTGCCTTAATCTATGCTAATATACTCATATGAACGAGCGCGATATAAGAGCTGTCGAGAATATGGCCCGGACCGGAATGAGCTTTGACGAATTACGGAAAGCTTTTAAAGA
>DEEW01000005.1:10847-12517 GCA_002350465.1 Lachnospiraceae bacterium UBA2868 | reverse complement strand
GGTCACATGATCGGGTCTTTATGTATTTACAGGAGGAGATCGTGTCAAGATTAAAGGAAATGAGAAAATACGTAAATAAGAGTCTTTCAAACATGGATGATAAGGATGATATGCTAACAGCGGCAGGTCATCTGTATGGAGTATCAACAGCTGCACAGCTAATTGCAAAGAAGAGAGGACTGAATCCGGAACTTGCCGGTATGGCAGGGCTTCTTCATGACCTTTTTGCATATGAGAGCGGCTCTTATGATGATCATGCCCACAAGGGAGCCGATCTTGCAAGAGATATCCTTGAAAAGCTCGGTGTCACATCATCTGAAGAAACGGATATCATATGTTCTGCGATATACCATCATGATGACAAAAGTGCTGTGGACTCTCCAATGGATGAAGTATTAAAGGATGCAGATGTCATTGACCACTCTTTCAAGGACGTCACTAAACCGGTAAAAGAAAAAGAACAGAAAAGATATGATGCTCTTTGTAAAGAGCTTGGGATCAAATGAGGAGGATAGCAAGTGGAAACCTGGTATTATGAANNAAAAATAAACTGTTCATGAACTAAAATACATAAAGACTCGGTCACATGATCGGGTCTTTATGCGTGTATGGGAGAAAACGAGGAAAGATGGAAACCTGGTATTATGAAGTCGTAAGCATAGACGGCGACTATGCAAATCTTAAAAGAACAGACATTGAAGCGGATGATCTGAAACTTGTAGCAAGAGCCCTGCTTCCTGCGGAAATAACGGAAGGAAGCCGGTTAAAATACGAGATGATGACGTATTCATTAGAGTGATTACGGAGAAATAGCCAAAGAAAAAAACCATAATAAGTTTGCCGACGCATTCTTTAAGGGAAGAAATTCAGCATCTAAATGATTATAGATTATTTCCGTAATCTATATCATTATGTTAAATGTAAATCTTGAAAAAAGCTAAACATAAGTTAAATTTACTAGATTTATTAAGTGAAATAAGAAAGGCGCAAACCCACCTCAATACGAAGTAGGAAAGCGCCTTCTTGATTATTGTATATCATAATTCATATAATACAGCAACTACTATATGAACATTTATTTGAATGTGTAAGATAATCGTGAAAACACAACGGGTTCGCTAAAATTAGACTTCAATTCTTCTTTTATCTGCTTNNAAATGAGACTATTTGTGGCTATAGAGCTGTCTGACGAGATGCGTAAGGCAGCGGTGCAGATTTTACATGATCTTAAGAAGGCTGGCGTGACCGGCAGTTATGCTCCGGTGCAAAACCTCCATCTGACATTGTGCTTTGTCGGTGAAGTGCCTGACAGTAAACCTATAGAAGAGGCTTTATCTACGGTAAGGTTCAAGCCGTTTAAGCTCGGATATACACAGCTTGGGCATTTCGGAGATCTTCTGTATATAGGGACCCGCGGAGGGCAGGGCATAAGTAATCTTGCCGGAGATATTAGAAAAGCATTCGATGCCGCCGGAATATCCTATGACAACAAGAAGTTTACCCCACATATAACCCTTATCAGAAAATCATCCGGCAAAACCGGCAACGTCGGGATCCCGGATGCAAGTATGATGGTAAAGAAAGTGTCCCTGATGCGGTCGGATACCGTTAAAGGGAGAGTAGTTTATAAAGAAATTTTCAGTATTTCCTGACGGGAGAGGACATGACAC
>DEEW01000005.1:2560-10833 GCA_002350465.1 Lachnospiraceae bacterium UBA2868 | reverse complement strand
ATTTATATGAAATAGTAAAAACCCTTCGTTCAGAAAACGGATGTCCGTGGGACAGGCAGCAGACACATATGAGCTTAAAGCCCGAATGCATAGAAGAAGCAGCAGAAGTCATCAGCGGGATAAACATCCTTGATAAGACCGGCGATGCCGAAAATCTTAAAGAAGAACTCGGTGATCTTCTCCTTCAGGTAATGTTTCACAGCGTTATAGCAGAAGAGGAAGGACTGTTTACCTTCGATGATGTAGCCCAAATTGTTTCCGAGAAGATGATAAGGCGTCATCCTCACGTTTTTTCCGGCGTAACATATAATTCCAAAGAAGAGCAGCACGACGCGTGGGAAGCCATAAAAGCTGAGGAAAAAGCCGGTAAGGAGTGGCATGAGCAGTATCTACGGGATGCATTTACAGAATCATCTAAGCTTATAGAACAGGCAAAAGAACGTAAGGGATTTTAGGAAAGAGCATGAGTTTATTTAGAAGCGGGATGGAAAAGGAGATTGATGCGATAATACAGCGTCTTCACATGAACATGTCCAATAACTATAATACTAGAGACAACTCTCAAAGGGTAAGACCGTGATAATAATCGCACACAGGCTGGCTACGATAGAAGCAGCGGATCAGATACTTGTAGTGGATGACGGACGGATCGTGGAAAGAGGAAAGCATGAAGAACTGATAGGCATGGGCGGTAAGTACGCGAAGTTTGTGCACATCAGGCAGCAGGCGGAAAACTGGCAGATCGCGTAGGCGTATCAAGGCCTCAAATTGCTTGACGCCTGTTCTGTACAAGTGATAAAATTAATCGGATGCATCCCGGGTATGGTTTTCCATATCCGGGATTTTGGAATAAGGGAGATGATCAATGGGCTTATTTGAACTACTGCTGTTGTCGGTAGGCCTTGCAATGGATGCTTTTGCCGTATCCATCTGCAAGGGTCTGGCATCCGGTAAAGTCACAGCTAAAGAATATCTGTTATGCGGCGTATGGTTCGGTTCTTTTCAGGCGATCATGCCCTTTATCGGATATCTTATCGGAGCAAGGTTTGAGAGATACATAAGCATGATAGCACCGTGGGTGGCATTCGGCCTTCTTGCCCTGATAGGCGGTAACATGATAAGGGAAGCCATGTCGTCGGAAGAAGAGATGACACCGGGCTTTGATATAAAGACCATGTTCATGATGGCGGTGGCTACGAGTATTGATGCACTGGCGGTCGGGATCACATTTGTAGCTGTTCCCGTCAGAGCCCTGAATACGGGAGACCTGGTCAATGTAGGATTCGCGGTGTTCGTCATAGGAGTTATCACATTTTTGATCTCTGCAGCAGGCGTTAAGATCGGCAGTATTTTCGGTGACCGGTATAAATCGGGCTCTGAGATCATGGGCGGAACGATATTGATATTCATCGGATTCCGTTCATTGATAACATATCTTGACAGATCACAGACTTTGACGGACGGAGAGACTATATTCGGAATGCTCATCCCTCTTATCGGGACACTTCTGGGTGCGGCAATCATATATGCAAAAAAGGGCCGATTCTCGGAAGATATCCGCATGATCTTAGTCGGGTCCGGATCGGGTATTATGCTCTCCATAGCGGTATGGGGAATGATAGAGCCCGCCATTGACGGTCTTAACAAGGTGGATGTGAACGGTATTATCCCGGTGACTGTTTGCTTTGGAGCCGGAGTCGTGATCCAGATAATCTTTGATAAGATCGTGCCGCATACACATGTATATTCTGAGATAACAGAGGGGCCACAGAGCGGGCTTGATACTGATATCAAGGTCATGCTGACTGAGGTGATACATCATATTCCGGAGGGCATCGCCTTAGGTTCGATATATGCAGCGCATTTTATGAAGACCGAGTGGATATCATCAACGGTGGCGCTGGTCCTGGCTATAGCGATAGCACTTCAGAATATCCCGGAGGCAATGTATGTCTCGCTTCCTATCAGAGAGCAGGGTACAAGGAACGGCAAGGCATTCTTCATGGGAATAGTATCGGGAGTTCCGATACCGCTTTTGGGGATCATCACTGTGGTGATAGTCGTGCTTTTTCCTGAGGCGCTCCCATACATAATGGCAATAGCCGGAGGAGCACTGATCTTTACCACGATAGAGGAGATCCCTCATATCGCATCCAGGAAGGATAATGATAAGGGAACCATTGCATTCGTGATCGGATTTGCGCTCGTGATGCTGATGGTGTACTTAAGAATGTCGTGATATCGCTTTAATCATGGCGGAGCTTATCAAGTGAGAGAATTAAAGATGCTGCGATAGCAGGTCGGCTGTTTGGCCGGCCTGTTTCCATGTCTAAGGAAGTCAGACTGTCGGTGCCGGCAAGATCGGATACAGTCTGATGTACGTTGATATCTATACCGACTATAAGAGCACGAATCATTCCGCTCTCGACTTCCATATCGGTCTGAACGAGCTGTATGGCGGTAAGATTACCGTTGTCCAGCTCGTTTTGACTATACCTAATCCCNNCATTGATTTCGTCAAGAATTATGGTAAAATTGGGGGTGATGAAAAACTTCCAAAACATCAAAAAAATACAAGATTTGGAAAAAATGGAGAAAAGATATGGTTGGAAGAACAGAAGAAAAGAAGTTATTGCAATCGCTTTTGAAAGAGGATGAGTCTCAATTTGTGGCTGTTTTCGGAAGACGCCGAGTTGGAAAAACATTCTTAATTAGAGAGAGACATCATACTCTGGAAATATACAGGCTGTCATAACTGCCGATGAGCTGTTTGAGTAGCCGATTATTTCGGAAGATACCTTCAGAGTCACCATAAAAGAGGGAATGTTATGGAAAAGAAAGAAAAGGTCAGACAGGTAAGAGCAGCCGAAACAAGAAGAAAGATCGTTGCAGCAGTAAAAAGAAGCAATAAACTGTGAGCGACCGGATGCGTACCTAGTTCATGATATTGCCATAGACTATAAAGGTCTTATAGCATACGCCAGGACAAAGGGAGTCGATCCCTGCGACTTATCTGATGAAGAAAAAAGTAGATTTATCATTTCCAAGGAGGCAGCAGTAGTTTAAATCTAGAGTGAGTGGTTACCCTAACGCTGACCGAGGACCTGCGGAGCTCCTTTCTTACAGTATTTTCAGCGTTTCGGTGAATCCAATTCGAATCTTGTCACTCCGATTGTCAATTAGGATCGCGAATCCGCTGTTTATGCCAGTATAATAGTTCTTTTTGGCGATTTCCGGCGAATTGCCGGTTACAACGCATTGTTCTATGATTGAATAAGGTCTGTGAAATCGGTTCATCCTTCGTTTGGTTGCAAGTTTCAGCTGGTGATGTTATCATAAATGCGTGGAAACAAAGGCGTTTCATTCCCGGAGGATGAAGCGCTTTTTTATTGCAAACAAAAGATGATTTAGGAGTATATGCGATCATGAAAAATAACCTGATTAAGATTTTGGCCGCAAATCCGCTCATGCGTGTAGGGGATGTAACGTACAATACAGAGCAGATCACAGCAGTCATAGATCAGTGTAAGGACAGCGGACTGATCGTTTTTCCGGAGTTATCATTGACGGGATATACCTGCGCGGATCTGTTCCAAAGCGATCTGTTGCTGGATCAGGCACAAAGATCGCTTGTAAAAATCGCAGTCGGGACGAAAGATATGAAACTGACTGTGGTTGTCGGCCTTCCCGTAAGATTTGATAACTGTATTTATAACTGCGGCGCGGTTATTTCACGGGGCAGTATAAAAGCGATTGTGCCCAAATCATATCTTCCGAATTACTCTGAGTTCTATGAATGCCGCTGGTTTGTTTCGGGAAAAGACCTAAAAGGAAGGAGTATATGCATCGGTGAGGAGGAGATTCCCTTTGGAACGGATGTACTGGCAGAAGATCCGTTAACGGGAGCGGTTCTCGGTGTGGAACTTTGCGAAGATCTGTGGGTTCCCGATAAGCCAAGCACGCATGCCGCATTGGCTGGCGCGAATATCATTGCCAATCTGTCAGCTTCCGATGAACTTACAGGCAAGCAGGAATACAGAAGAGAGCTTGTAAAGCAGCAGAGCGGCTCCTGTTACTGCGCCTATGTATATGTTTCTTCCGGTATGTATGAGAGCAGTACCGATCTCGTCTATTCAGGCCATGTAATCCTTGCGCAGAACGGAAGTGTTCTGGGCGAATCCATCTTTCCGGATCATCCGCATACAGAAGAGGTTCTGATCGATCTGGGGTGCATCATGCATGACAGAAGACATCAAAACACATTCGGAAATTCATATGCTGCAGAGTATCGCAGGGTATCTGTTGACATGCAGACAACAGGAAAAAATGAGATGGATATCAGTGAGTGTGCCGAAATGCTAAAGGGATACCGTTATCATATATCAAGAAATCCTTTTGTCCCCGAAGATGATTCTGAAAGGGACAAAAGATGCCGCAGGATCCTGCAGATACAGGCTGGCGGTCTGGTCACCAGAGTTCGTGCGACCGGTATCCAAAATCTCGTCATAGGCATTTCCGGGGGACTGGATTCGACACTTGCTCTGCTGGTATGCGCAGAGGCAAGAAAACTGATCCCTGAAATCCGGATCATAGCTTATACACTGCCAAGTCAGGGCAACACGACGGACTTTACATATGAGAATGCCAACAGGCTGATGGATCTTTTGGCAGATGAAACACACGAGATCCCCATCAGGGAAGGAGTGGAACTCCATCTGTCACAGCTTGGCCATGAGCTCACCTATCAGGGGGAAGGGGACATCACCTATGAGAATGCTCAGGCAAGGATGAGAACCTATCTTCTGATGGATGCTGCCAATATGAAGAACGCCCTGGTGGTCGGGACCGGTGATCTGTCGGAGCTGGCGCTTGGATGGTGTACCTATAATGGGGACCATATGTCCATGTATGCGGTAAATGCTTCTGTGCCAAAGACTTTGGTGCGTTTCATATGCAGAACATATGCCGGAATGTGCGGGAACGCAGAACTGAAGGAAGTGCTTGAGGCTATCTGTGATACCCCGATTACACCGGAACTTGTGCCAAGCCGGGATGGGATGATAGCACAGAAAACAGAGGAGAAGATCGGAAAGTACGAACTGAATGATTTTTTCCTTTTCTATACGCTGAGGTATGGTTTTGAACCTTCCAGGACTGCGGCCTATGCACTTCGGGCGTATCCTGAGCTGCACCATGAAGAGGTAATAAAGGCGGCAAAGAATTTCTTCAGACGTTTTTTTTCACAGCAGTTCAAGAGAAGCTGTCTTCCCGACGGACCGAAGGTGGGATCAGTATCCCTGTCACCACGGGGAGACTGGCGTATGCCAAGCGATGCATCGAGCTCGCTTTGGCTTGAAGATCTCAAATGACAACGCGAACAGGGGGGTGAATAGAATGGCAGCATTTGACCGGATAAAAAGCGGTATTCCGGAAATGGACGAAGCGCTGGATAACATAAGGCTTGGTGATAATGTAGTCTGGCGTGTCTCCGAACTCTCTCAGTTTAAACTTTTTATGGAACCGTATATTGAACAGGCGATTGAAGATAAAAGAAACATCATCTATTTCCGCTTTGCCAGCCACGAGGCACTTCTTCCCGAGCGTCCTGAGATCAAAAGGGTGACTGTGCCTCTTTCGCACAGATTTGAAAATTTCACTGTGGATATCCATAATGTGATCGAAGAGGAAGGAAAGGATGCATTTTATGTGTTCGACTGCCTGTCCGAACTGCAGACAGCCTGGGCCACAGACCTCATGATGGGTAATTTCTTCCGGGTTACCTGTCCCTTCCTGTTTATTCTTGATACAGTGGCTTTTTTTCCGATCATAAGGGGAAAACATTCCGTTCAGGCCGTAAATAAGATCCTAAATACCACGCAGCTGTTCTTTGATGTGTATTCGGATAATAAGAATATCTATGTCCGTCCGGAGAAGGTATGGAACAGAAACTCAGACACAATGTTCCTTCCGCACACATACGACCCGGAAACCGGAGAATTCAGGCCTATTCTTGATGGGGTAAAGTCAAGCCGGTTCTATCAGACTCTCGGTCAGGCTCAACGGTCGGCGCAGGAGCAGTTTTCCGATTCATGGGACAGATATTTCAACCGGGTCAAACTGCTTCGGGAAAGCGGCATGGATATAACAGACGAATGCTCCCAGATGTGCGAGATCATGATGACAAGAGATGATAAGATGCGCCAGATGGTAAAGAAGCACTTTACGCCGGAGGATTATTTTGCCGTAAGGGATCATATGGTAGGAACCGGTATGGTCGGGGGAAAGGCTTGCGGAATGCTGCTTGCGAGAGCGATCATAAGAAATAAGGAACCCGATATCAGTGAGGTTCTCGAACCGCATGATTCTTTCTATGCCGGATCGGATCTGTATTATACATATCTCGTTGATAACAATCTGTGGGATACAAGGATAAAACAGAGAACAGAGACAGGGTATTTTGAACTTGCCAAAGAATTTGCCGATAAGATCATGAACGGGACGTTCTCTGAAGCCATGCGTGAGCAGTTCATCAGGATAATCGAATACTACGGACAAGACCCGTATATCATCCGTTCCAGTTCTATTTTGGAGGATGGATTCGGAAATGCGTTTGCCGGAAAATACGAGTCTGTATTCTGTGTGAACAGGGGGAGCCTGGAAGAGCGGATCGATGAGTTTGAGCATGCGATCAAGGTCGTGTACGCGAGTTCCATGAGTCTGTCAGCTCTTGATTACCGTAAGAGACGGGGACTTGATAAGAGGGACGAGCAGATGGCGCTTCTGATACAGCGCGTTTCCGGTTCCTATTACGGTTCCAATTATATGCCTTGCGCTGCCGGAGTGGGATACTCATACAGCCCGTACCGTGTCATGAAGGATTCTGATCCTGCGGCCGGAATGCTCAGGATTGTCATGGGTCTTGGAACATCAGCGGTTGACCGTACAGAGGGTTCATACCCGAGGATCGTCAATCTCGACATGCCGGAGAAGACATCATATTCTTCTTCCGCTGACAAGCATAAGTTCTCACAGGGTAAGGCGGAGGTCATTGATATGTCGGAACACAGGCTCAGAAGACTGACTCTCGATGAACTCCAGACAGATATTCCCGGATATCTGGACAGAATCCTTTTGGAACATGATTTTGACACCGAAAGAAGGCTCAGGGAGACCGGCAGGGACCGGGATGTTAAATTCATATCATGTAAGGGCCTTGTTGCCAATAAAACACTTATGGAGCAGATGAAAAGGCTGCTTCGGTGTATACAGGATGAGTATGACTATCCGGTAGATACGGAATTCACCATTAATATTTCGGAAAGCGGAGAATACTCCATCGACCTCCTGCAGTGCAGGCCGCTTCAGGTTCAAAAGACAAGTGCGGGAACTGTTATCCCTCAAGGTATCCCTAAAGAGAGGATCCTGCTTGAGAGCAGGGGAGCTTCCATGGGCATGTCCGGAACTACAAAGCTTGATATCATTGTTTATGTCGATCCGGTCAGATACTATAACATGCCATATAAGGACAAGGACCAGGTGGCAAAACTGATCGGAAAGATTAACTGGCACTACCGTAATATGGACAAGCACATGATGCTGATCGTACCGGGCAGGGTGGGCACCTCATCACCGGAGCTTGGGGTTCCTACGTCTTTTGCGGATATCAGTGCGTATGAGATCATATGTGAGACAGAAGAATCCAATGCCGGTTATAATCCCGAGCTGTCATACGGAAGTCATATCTTCCAGGATCTTGTTGAAGCACAGATCCTATACACCGCTGTATTTAACAATGAAAAAACCATACATTATTCGCCCGAAAAACTTGCGTCATCCAGGGATGTCATTTCGATATTTGATCAGGGCGAAATACTGACCGGTATCGTTCATGTATATGATCTCAGCGACAGAGAGTGCACAGTTTATAATGATGTTGCAAATGAACATTTGATGATCACATATTCATAATGAATATGATGAGGCCGCAGATCTTTCAGATCCCGGTATATCGAATACCAAGACCAGAATGTAGGTTGACAATCCCTTGAATAAACAATATAATGAATTATCGCAACGGGGCTGTAGGTATTTACAGCCCTGTTTTTGTTATAGAGATCAATCACGTTGTGAACAAAGGCGTTCTGTTATGCAAATATGCATATAGAGCGCCTGTTTTTTCGGTTAATTGATCATCATTGAAGATTGGAGGGATGCATATGAAGAAAGAGGGAATGAATTCTTATTCTGATACCGTAAACGAATTGCTGGCAAGG
>DEEW01000005.1:2350-2543 GCA_002350465.1 Lachnospiraceae bacterium UBA2868 | reverse complement strand
GCAAGGTACGGAGTTAGGTTTGGTATATATAAGCACGATCAAAGCACCCGTGTCCGGAATAGTCGCATTTGCGCATAATGAGACACTGGCATATCAGAATACCGCTGTATATAAGCTAATACCGGAAGAGGATGAGTTATAAGTAGGAGGATTTTCATGAGACCTGTAATCGGACTGACCACTTTATTTGATG
>DEEW01000005.1:0-2316 GCA_002350465.1 Lachnospiraceae bacterium UBA2868 | reverse complement strand
ATGATGATAAAGAAAGCTACTGGATGTTGCCCGGATATATGAAAGTCGTGGAAAAATGCGGAGGGCTACCGATCATGCTCCCGTTGTCCGATGATGAGTCAGAACTGGGTGATGCATATAGTCTGTGTGACGGGATAATGTTTACTGGGGGCCATGACGTTTCACCTGAAGTATACGGCGCCGAGAAAAGCAGTTCATGCGGCGCAACATGCCATAAAAGGGATGCAATGGAGGGATATCTTTTGGACAGATGTCTTGAGGATGATAAACCGTTGTTGGGGATCTGCCGCGGGATACAGTTTATTAACGCGCACCTTGGGGGAACGTTATATCAAGATCTTCCAACTGAATACAACAGTAAAATAGAGCATCACATGATGCCGCCGTATGACAGAGCAGCACATAGCGTGATAGTGGTGGACAACACGATCCTTTCAGACATTATCGGACCGGGAATCCATGAGGTGAACAGTTATCACCATCAGGCTGTGAAGGATCTGTCTCCAAGAGTAATACAGATGGCTTCGTCATCTGACGGACTTGTTGAGGCAATTGCTGTGAGAGATCACAGATTTGCGATAGGGGTGCAGTGGCATCCCGAGTTTTCCTACCGAAATAACAGGGAAAGCATGTTACTTGTAGAGGCATTCGTAGATGAATGTCTGAAAGGAAGGAGTGAAGTATTATGAAAAAAAGAATTATGTGTGTGTTGACAGCGTGTCTGATGCTGGCAGTTGCAGGATGTGGAACTGCAGCAACACAGACTCCTGCAGCGGATGCCCCTGCGTCGTCTGAAACCGGATCAGCGCCTAAGGAGGATGCATCGGGAAAAGTCTGGAAGATCGCAACTGATACTGCGTTCAAGCCGTTTGAGTACAAGGATGACAACGGGGATTTTGTCGGTATTGATATGGATATCCTTGCAGCGATAGCCGAGGATCAGGGCTTTAAGTATGAAATGCAGGTACTCGGCTGGGATGCGTCCATAGCCGCATGCCAGGCAGGCCAGGCTGACGGTATGATTGCAGGTGCTTCTATAACGGATGAGAGAAAAGAGTCCGGCTGGATATTCTCTGACGGGTACTATGATGCCAATCAGAGCATGGCCGTAGAGGCATCATCAGATATCAAAGGTTTCGAGGATCTTGAGGGCAAAGCAGTAGCGGTCAAGACCGGTACAATGAGTGCAACATATGCCGAAGGATTAAAGGATCAGTACAAGTTTGAAGTCACTTATTTTGAGGATTCACCGACAATGTATCAGGCTGTTGTAGGAGGACAGGTTGCCGCAGTATTTGATGATACGCCTATTATGGCATCGAATATTAAGGATACGGGAATAGCCATGAAGCTTGTTGACGGAACGGGCAATGAGCCTGCCGCTTACGGATTCGCTATATTTAACAGTGAAAATCAGGAACTCGTAGACAAGTTCAATGCCGGACTTGCAAATATCAAGGCAAACGGCAAATATGATGAAATAATAGCCAAGTATCTCGGTGAATAATAATATACCGGATCGGGCAGCATAATCTGTCCGATCCGGTTATTTACGGATTTGAGGAATGATCAATGATTAAAATTATCACAGTATACGGTACAATGCTGCTTGTAGCCATGGGAAGAACGCTTCTTCTGGCGCTTTTGGGGCTGTTCTTTGCCTGTATCATCGGAATGATATTCGGCATGATGGGAGTACTGAAAAACAGAGCATGCAATGTTATATCACAGGTGTTTGTTGATGTTATCCGTGGTGTTCCGATGATCGTGCTTGCGTTTTTTATCTACTTCGGCATCCCCTATTTTTTCAATACGATAATTGGAGGATTCTCGATGACGCTGACAGCACTGCAGGCAGGCACTATGTGTCTTGCGTTAAACTGCGGTGCATACATGGCTGAGATCGTACGTGCGGGGATACAGTCTGTCGATAAAGGACAGATGGAAGCTGCGCGCTCCCTAGGGTTGACATATGGTATGGCAATGAGAAAGGTTGTTCTTCCGCAGGCGATCAAAACGATGATCCCGACGTTTATCAATCAGTTCATCATTACGCTCAAGGATACCTCGATACTTTCCGTTATCGGATTTCCTGAGCTTGTTAATACGGCAAAGAATGTCCAGGCCAATACATTCATGTCTTTCCAGACATGGGCGATCGTTGGCGTGATGTATCTTATTGTCATAACTATCCTTTCAAGGAGTGCAAAGGTGGTTGAAAGGAGGCTTAACGTTGGCAGATAAAGGTATTGTTAAGGTCAAAGTTGATAATCTGAAAAAGAGTTTTGGAGACCTTGAGGTCCTTAAGGATATATC
>DEEW01000137.1:52002-60445 GCA_002350465.1 Lachnospiraceae bacterium UBA2868 | reverse complement strand
GGTTTTTCCGCGAAAATAGTACTGATAAATACTAAATCCGTACACACCGTATTTTTTCGCAAGCTCTGCCTGACGGGTAAGTGTTGCCACCCCATCCTTATCAAGATCATAGTAATTGCCACCCAAAGGAACCTTGGGCTGAACGTGGCCTCTATAAAGCGGGTGCGCACGTTTTACCGCAACCCACTCCGTATAATCCTTGCCCCACCACTCGTCATTCTCGGGAAAAGAGTGATACTGGGGCAGATACATGCACATTACTTTCATTAAAAATCCCTTTTTGGGTCTATTTCATCCAGACAGTCTTATTCACGATATGAGTATAACTCTGGATCAGCTTTACAACCTTGACCGACACATTGTCATCGGCGTAATCCTCTGCTTCCACGGTTTTTTCACCATTCTCGTACATTGCAGTGGCAAGTTCAACCGCCTGGCAGACATCACGGCTTTTGATGCCTCCGATAACCATCGTTCCCTTGTCGAGAACCTCCGGGCGTTCTGTCGATGTACGTATAAGCACTGCCGGAAATCCCAGCATAGCAGATTCTTCCGAAAGAGTTCCCGAATCGGATAGTACGCAGTAGGCATTTTTCTGAAGCTTATTATAGTCGCTGAATCCGAAAGGCTTCATACTCGATACAAGAGGGTCAAACTTGAAATTCCGTTTTTCGATAAACTTAGCGCTTCTCGGGTGTGTAGAATAGATCACAGGCATCTTATATTTTTCTGCTATCACATTGACCGAGTTCATAAGCTCCATAAAATTCTCTTCAATATCGATATTCTCTTCCCTGTGTGCCGAAAGCAGGATATATTTACCCTTGGTGAGATTCAGTCTCTCAAGCACATCGCTGGCCTCGATCTTATCCATATGATCTCTTAATACTTCCTTCATCGGAGATCCGGTAACAAATACAGTCTTTCCGTCAATTCCTTCCGACAAAAGGTATCTGCGGGAATGCTCCGTATAAGGCATATTGATATCCGAGATATGATCGACTATCTTACGGTTGATCATCTCCGATACATTCCAGTCCCAGCAACGGTTTCCCGCCTCCATATGAAAGATGGGTATCTTCAGCCTCTTGGCACTTATTGCGGAAAGAGCTGAATTAGTATCCCCCAGGACCAGAAGTGCATCCGGCCTTTCTTGTTCCAGAAGCGTATATGATTTTGCGATTATATTACCCATCGTCTCGCCGAGATTAGCCCCTACCGACTCAAGATAGTGATCCGGGCTTCGCAGCTCAAGATCTTCGAAGAATATCTCATTGAGCGTATAATCATAGTTCTGTCCGGTATGAACAAGGATATGATCAAAGTATTTGTCACAGCACTTGATCACGGAGGATAATCTGATGATCTCGGGACGGGTTCCGACGATAGTGCAAACTTTTAACTTATCTGACATTGCTACACCTCTTCATGATATGTATCGCCTCTGTCGGGATCGAATATCTCGTTCACCCACATAACGGTGACCATATCCTCATCTCCGACATTTTCTATATTATGGGTATATCCGCAGGGAATATCCACAACCTCAAGCTTATCCCCCGATACATGATATTCCGTTATCTTATGATCTCCGACCTTTCTCAGTCTGATGACACCCTTTCCTTTTACGACAAGGAATTTCTCATTCTTCGTGTTGTGCCAGTGGTTTCCCTTTACTATTCCGGGATGTGATATATTGACCGACACCTGTCCCCGTTCGGGAGTCTTGAGAAACTCTGTAAACGAGCCTCGGTTATCCACATGCATATCAAGGGGATAGGAAAAATCATCCTCCGGAAGATAGCTCAAATAAGTGCTGTACAGTTTTTTCTCAAATCCATCGGAAAGGTTTGGAAGCAACAGATTTTCGCGGCTCTTTGAAAACGAATACAAAAGCTTGGGGATATCCCCGAGCCTGACATCATATACGCAGGGCACATATCCGTATCCGTTCTGTACATGCTCCTTATCTTCAAGGCACAAAACAAGCTCATCGACAACATCATCGATATACACAAGATGCAGAAGGTTTTCCGGATCGCTTACGGTAATTGGAAGTGATCTGGCAATATTGTGGCAGAAAGTCGCAACAGCGGAGTTGTAGTTCGGCCGGCACCACTTTCCGAAAACATTTGGAAAACGGTATATGACCGCAGATATGTCCCTTGAGGCGGCAAAGCTTCGCACAGCATCCTCGCCGGCTTTTTTGCTGACCCCGTACGGATTCGAAAGTTCTGCCTGAATCGAAGAAGAGACTACTATCTTGGGTCTTGCATGCAAACCATCAAGAGTATCAAGAAGAGTCTTCGTAAATCCAAAATTCCCTTCCATATACTCATCCTGATCCTTCGGTCTGTTGATACCGGCAAGATGAAAGACCACATCACATCCGTCCAGCATTTCTTCAAGGCTATTGGGATCACAGTCAACATCATACGGATGAACGCTTGCTCCTTCAATCCGCGCAAGCCGATGCATAAGGTTTTTTCCGATGAATCCGTTTGCTCCGGTAACGACTATCTTCACTACTTCGACTCCCACTCCCTTATCTCGTCTCTTATATACTTAAGTGACAACAGTTTTTCCTTAACCTGCTCTACATTCAAAATTGTGGTATTGTTTGAATTAAACTCCGTAAGCTTTGCCCTCTCAACACTGCCTTCTTTAAAGTACTTGTCGTAATTAAGATCTCTTTGATCCGCAGGAACTCTGTAGAAGTTGCCAAGGTCGAAGGCCCTTGAGCACTCTTCATTGGTAAGAAGGGTCTCATACATCTTCTCTCCGTGTCTAATTCCTATGACTTTTATCTCATTATCGGCATGGAACAGCTCCTTAACCGCGGTGGCAAGGGTTTCTATGGTGCATGCAGGGGCTTTTTGAACCATTATATCTCCCGCCTCCGCATTTCCGAATGCAAATATGACAAGTTCAACCGCTTCTTCAAGACTCATTATGAATCTAGTCATCGTCGGTTCGGTAACAGTAAGGGGAAGACCCTGCTTGATCTGGTCGATAAAAAGAGGTATTACAGATCCTCTCGAACACATAACATTTCCGTATCTTGTTCCGCAGATAAGTGTTTGGGAACTATCCACGGTTCTGGACTTGGCAACAAACACCTTTTCCATCATTGCCTTGCTTGTTCCCATGGCATTTACGGGATACGCGGCTTTGTCTGTAGATAAGCATATGACTTTTGATACTCCCGCTTCTATCGCACAAGTCAGAACATTATCCGTTCCAATAACATTAGTCCTGACNNNNTTATCAGTACCAATAACATTTGTACGAACTGCTTCCATAGGGAAGAATTCGCAGCTGGGAACCTGTTTGAGAGCCGCAGCATGGAATATATAATCAACACCGTGCATGGCATCCCTTACGCTCTGGATATTTCTGACATCACCTATGTAGTACTTGATCTTGGAGTTGTTATAGTGGTGCCTCATATCATCCTGCTTCTTNNTGGAAGTCGTGACGCATATCATCCTGCTTCTTCTCGTCACGGGAAAATATCCTGATCTCTTTGATATCCGTTTCAAGAAACCTGTTAAGCACGGCATTTCCGAAAGATCCGGTTCCTCCCGTTATAAGCAGTGTTTTTCCTTTGAAAATATTCTCAGTCATTTGTTCTCTCCCATTTATGCGGTTTATTATCATAAGAATTATCTATAGGAAGTGTTCCGTCGGGGTTTCTCATCTGATACGTAGGTACGATCTTCTTGACCCACTTACGTATCGTTACATCATCGGTCTCCTCTCTGGACAACTCGTTCATAACTTCAAGCTCTTTGAAGAATTCCTCCTCGTCAAACTCTATAGGTTTTCCGATGTGAATCTTGCTGTTGGCCGTATCCTGCATACCCTCTTCTTCCATCAGCATCTCTTCGTAAAGCTTTTCACCGGGTCTTAGCCCCGTAAACTGTATCTGTATATCCTCCCCGGGAACATATCCCGACAGACGGATAAGGTTGATGGCAAGGTCAAGTATCCTGACGGGCTCTCCCATCTCAAGAACAAAAATCTCGCCGCCTTTTGCGTATGCCCCTGCCTGAAGAACGAGGGATACCGCTTCCGGTATAGTCATGAAATAACGGATGATGTTAGGGTGCGTTACCGTTACCGGGCCACCGGCCTCTATCTGCTTCTTAAACAGCGGAATAACGGATCCGTTACTCCCAAGCACATTACCGAACCTTACCGCAACAAATTCCGTGTCGCTCTTCTGGTTATAGGACTGAATGATCATCTCGCAGATACGCTTGCTTGCCCCCATTATATTGGTGGGATTAACTGCCTTATCCGTGGATATCATTACAAATCTCTTAGTTTTATAGTTCGACGCCGCCTCTGCAAGCTTCCATGTACCCATTACATTGTTTTTGATCGCTTCATTGGGGGAGTCTTCCATAAGCGGAACGTGCTTATGTGCCGCAGCATGGTAAACTATGTCCGGATGGTACTTTTCAAATACCGAATTGACCCTGTTCGTGTTACGAACGCTTCCGATGAGTACCTTCAGGTTAAGCTCCGGATATTTGCGCATAAGCTCCTGCTGGATGGCATATGCACTGTTTTCATAAATATCGAAAATGATAAGCTGCTTCGGCTTGTGAGTCGCTATCTGACGGCAAAGCTCGCTTCCTATTGATCCGCCGCCGCCGGTAACAAGTATTACCTGATCCTTTACATAGCTCATTACCGAATCAAGATCTATCTTAACCTGATCCCTTCCGAGAAGGTCGGTAATATCAACCTTTCTGAGCTGGCTTACATTAACTTCCCCGTTAACAAGCTGGTACATTCCGGGCAGCGTCTTAAGCTCGCATTTTGTCTGCTTGCATATCTCAAGTATTTCCCTGATCGTTTTTTTCGATGCGGTGGGCATAGCGATTATTATTTCGTCAATGTCGTATTTTACGGCATTTTCTATTATGGAATCCCTGCCTCCTACTACCTTAACTCCGTGAATATAATTACCGATCTTGGTGGAATCGTCATCGATCACGCACATCGCATTCTTTTCGATGTAGCTTGATGACCTCATTTCACGAATCAGAGAGTTGCCGGCATCCCCGGCACCTACGATCATAACATTTACGCTTTTTGCGTTACTTACCCTCTTTTCTATAAATGTCCTAAATGCCCTGTAGAAAAATCTCGTCACTGCCACAAGAAACAGCAAAAATCCTCCGAAAAAGACATAGCAGCTTCTCGGATATATCCAGTGCAGGACCAGATTAACCGTAACCATCTGGATCACTGCCGAACAAAAGCACGCACCGAATATACTTAACATCTCCGGTGCCCCGGCGTATTCCCACAGGCTCTGGTACAAATGGAACAGCCAGAACAATATAAGGGTTATAATAATCGAATACGGCAAAAACCTTATCGCCGTATCAACGTATATCCTGTCGGGTATCTCTGCGACGGAAAAATCAAACCGAGCAAGGATCGCGAGAAAAGTCGCGGCTATAACGCTCAGCGCGTCACACAGCATAAGACCTATTCTTCTAACTATCAGTTGTTTGCTTTTTATCATAAATCTGTCACTGTTCTTATCATTTATTCAAATGTTCATTATAGCAAACGGACCTTGCTATTGCAATTAACACAAGGGTGCACAGAAGGAACGGCGGTACTATAAAAAAGTTCTCCATAAACGAGGCCGCAAGTATTGCAAATACCGCGGATACCGCAGATCTTGCCACAATACTTCGGGCAGCTTCTTCCCGCAGTTTCATGAGGCTTCTGATCAGTAAAAATACGGTCACGCCGAAAACTATGACTCCGTGCACTATAAGTATGTCCAGAAGACCGTTGTGAACCTCGAACATTCCTCCCATCCAGTCAACATTTATCCTGTATGAGCTTCCGATTCCTGTAAGCGGCGATTTTAGAAAAGCGTTCCACAGATCAGCCCATATCTCATCTCTTCCCGAAATAATATCTTTATAAAAAATCCTGACATTAAACGCTGCAATAAAGCGTCCGAGCCAGACGTAAACCAGCGAGACGGCAATGGCCCCCAGCGTCATCATCAGCGTTACTGCTGTATAGAATACCTTATTCTTCCAGATTTTAGACGGAATAATAAGTAATATCGCAAATACGGCGAGCCCAAGAAATGCGCATCTCGCCCTGTACCACGCAATAATATTGTATCCCCACACAAACATAAACAGTATAAATCCAAACAGGAAACGGGCACCCGCCGCTTCCGTCTGCTTAAGCCTCTCGTGGAAGATGATAAAGCCGGTTATGGCAAACACGAATCCGGTAATAAGCACAAGCCCCCCATAGTTTGTGTTATAGCCTTTAAAGTACCCTTTAACGTCATAAGTCCAGTAGAAGAAATAAAAGCCCAAATATATACAAAACAAAGCGATCAGTGAATCGGAGAGCTTAATCTTGTCCGATAGATAGATCATAATGAGGACATCCGCCGCCGTAAGCCATGCGCCCTTCCCCGAACCCACAATAAAAAGATTAGCTGCCGCAACGGCACATGCAGCTGCAACAAGGATAAAATACCTGTCGGTCACAGCCTGCCTGAGCGGTACATAACACAAAAATGAGATCGCAAGAAATACAAAGGAAATCAAGGTTCCGTAGGGAGCAATTGCTTCATACCACACATACTCATTCCAAAGCGCGACTGTCAGGATAACAATGGCGGCAAAAAGAGCCAGGTTACCCGCTGTTATTCTGTTTTCACTGATATTACCGCTTTTCATTAAACCTTACCCGCACAGCGAAAAAGATCTTTTCGGCTATAGCCTTTACATCCTTATAGTTCATTAATACAGTTACCGCAAAGAGGACTGAACATACGGCGTATTTTCCGGGTATGCGTCCTATCATTGCCACAGACATGGCTACAAGGATCAGATAGCCCAGTGCATCCGACAACAGATTGTTTTCTAAAACCACATACTTTCTCACAAATTTATAAGCAAGAGCGCACATTAAAGCATAACTTACAACAGTTGCTACAGCCGCTCCCATGGCAGAAAAGCGCGGAATAAGAGCAAGGTTCATGGCCACATTTGCAACTGCCCCCACCCCCGTGGCAACTCCCATAGACTTTGAGTCCTTGTACGCAAGGCATATTGACCCGAGAAATCCGGTCAATGCCCCGAATATAACAGAGATCAGAAGGGGCGGAACATATATCCACGCTTCATAGAAATCCTTTTTAAACAAAAAAGCGGCTATGGGATTGACCAGAAGTATAAGCAGACCGCAAAGTATCACCATAAAACTGTTATACGTCCTGTACATATCGGTAAAGAATTCCCCGCTTTTTTCGTCCTTATAACTCTTGGTGGCTGACATTTGCCATGCCTGGGCGAAAATCCTCTGAAATACCATCAATATGGCAGGAATCTTGTATGCAACACCATATACTCCGTTTACAGCCGCACCGCACAGAGCCAGAACTATATATCTGTCTGCCGCATTGTTGATCCAGCTTCCCGTAGAATAGGCTATAAGAGGTGCTCCGTAACCAAGCATCTTCGCCTTAAGGTCACCATTTTCCGGTAAATCCCGGATAAGCCCTGCCCCTCTTCCCAATAACAGCATAATGACCGAGGCGGACGTAAAAGCAATTACCTGTGAAAAAATGTAACCGTTAAGACCTGTTTTTATCACAAGAAGGAAGATGATATTTGACACTATAGTTATGGCAGTTGATGAAACCGAGCCGGTCACAACTATAGGAACTTCCTCACAGCCCTGAAAATAAAGAATCAGGAATTCATACAGTGAATTTGATATGAATAACAGTGCAAAAAGCAATACATACCATTTTATGTCAGTGCTCACAAATGCAAATGAAGCTATACATAATCCCACAACAACAGCATCGGCACGAAATACGAACGAGAGCCCGATCTTCAGTATACTGCCCCTCATTTCGGTGTTCTCAATTCCGAACCGAAGGGCTGCCTCTCCCATGTTAAGCGTAAGCATGGGAACAAGCAGAAGAAGCGTTACCTGCATTATATCGGCAATTCCGTATTCATATGTTGTCAGTACTCCGGTATAAAGAGGCACCAGAAGAAAAACCAGTATTTTTGACACAAAATTACTGATCGTAAACAAAGCGATGTTACCGGCAAGATACTGATACCTGCTCTTTGTTTTCTCTTGGGATCTGCCCATATCAGTCTCCGAAGTTAAACTTTGAATTCACAGCAAGCAGCATAAACAGAACATTTACAGAGTAATTAGCCCATATAAGATCCACATCAAAAAACGACTCTATACATACCGCAAACAATGCAATAACCGAACATCTTACCACTTTACTGCTCTCTATTCTGTCATGTATCCGTCCCCAAGTTCCGAACATGAGATACAGCATCAGTGCAAAAACGGGTATGCCGTGTATAACGAGTATATTGTACATGGCATTGTGAACATTGAACTCAAA
>DEEW01000137.1:42541-51922 GCA_002350465.1 Lachnospiraceae bacterium UBA2868 | reverse complement strand
TCAAGCCATATTGCCTCACGTCCCGAAAAAATGTTTTTGTAGAAAAAGGGCATACGGAAGTTAACACCCTTTGTTCCGAGCCATATGTAAAAGGCAACAAAGAGCAGGGACCCGAATGTGGCAAATACACATACGGCATAGTAGAATCCCTTTTTCTCCCAAAATCGTTTGGGCACGATAAACCGCAAAATAAAATACGCAAAGAGCATTATAAATGCTCCCCGTGACCTGTGATACAAGCTGATCTGCAGACTCTTCACAAGAGCGATCGTGATTAAAAGACCTGCAATTTTGTGTTTTTCATACAATGCTTCGAAGAAGATCAGCGCGCAAAGAGTCGAAAACACGGTGAAGGTCGCCGCCGTATTCGTATTCATTGCAAATGATGTGTAATCCGCGAACATCCATGTGTATACCCCGAAAAACCAGTATATAAGCATTCCGGTATACAAACCGCCCATCAGATAAAACTGCCATTTTGAATACTTCATCACCGATGATATGTACCAGACAAGCGCAAAATCAGCCATCACAAAAAAGCAGCCATATCCGCTTTTTACAATCAGAATGTTGATTCCGGTAAGAACAACGAGAAGCACTAACGCCATAAAGCCTCTGTCCTTTTGCCTGATCTTTTCTATGGGATTAACATTGATGAGAGTCAGTCCCAAAAGCATGACAAACACAATAAGTCCCGCATATTTCTCGGTCAATCCGTAAAATTTCGGAACAAAAAAAGTCAATGTATAAAAAGCGAACAGGCAGACTGTCAGCAAGGAATTACATACATCCTTTGCGCCTGTCTCTTCTTTTATTTTTTCAATACAAGCTCTGAGAGTTTCGACTCCAAAACCCTGCTTCTTTCCTTCCATGAATGAGACTCCTGTTTCAGACCTGCGACAAGCCGGCCCGCATTCGGGTGTTCCAGATTGTATCTGATCTTTCCGGCTATTTCGTCGGGATCCTCATAATTCTCTATAATATCCCCACTCTGCAGATTATCTATCAGTTCCAGCGCGCCAACCTCTTTTGAGCACAGAATGGGGCAGCCGCAGGCAAGCGCCTCCACCGGCGCCAGTCCGAATGTCTCAAATGAGCTGTTCTGAACGAACAATGCGGCCTTTCGGAACAGCTCTATGCTCTCCTTATGATTAACCAATCCTCTGTTATCCACAAAATCATAGGACTCGATCTCTTTCGAATCGGCACCGACGGCTCCTATAACACACAGGAAAAGCTCGGGATCATAAGTTTCCCTGAGGATCTTCACTGCTTCGCATATGTATTTTATCTTCTTTCTGGGCATTCCGCCGCCTATAGAATAGATGAGATGCCCGTCTCTTGTCTTGCCCTCATCTGCCGTTGATGCAAGATCTTCGTCAATTCCGTTTGTTACATAGTCAATCTTCTCCCGGTACATAGGATAATGGTCTTTTAACCAGCTACAAAACCTCTTGCTTACGGCAATAACCGAATCCGCAAGCTCCATGGTCTGTCTCTCGACAAGATTCATCCTCTCATCCGGCTCAAGATTGATTGCATTTTCATACTCTACACATCCGTGCATTATGTATGCCGACGGTTTTTTCAGCATTTTTGCCAGTTTCAGGCCGAAAATATTCTGTCTGGAATAGCCTGAGTACACGACCACATCCGATCTTAATGTATTGAGAATTATCTCGAAGGCACGCACCGGTTTACTTCTCATTTTTTGGTAAAGCGTTCCCTTGGGGAGATTCTCAATATAATATCCGGTAACATTTGCCGGACCGGTACCCGAATAATGATCACCCGCGAGAAAAATCCTCATTATCCCTTGTCCTCATTACGGAGAGGTATTCCTTCCGTCCTTTTATCATTTCCGAAACCGCTTTTGACATTTTCATGTTTTTTGAATACAGGTTTCTCTTTCTCAGTGCAAACTGCAATATCAAAGCCCACGAGAATATCCTGCTCATGGCGGCATAGTTTGCTCCGCGGCTTATAAAGAAATCGCTGCCATAACCTTTAAACCACGTGGACTCTTCATCTCTGACCTTTGCGATCATTTCCGGAACATATACTATTTTCTTGTGCTTTCTTAGGCACTCGTACAAAAACAGATTCTCTTCGCCCATAAAAAATCTGGCACCGGCGCCAAACAGCTCATTAAAAGATACGTCCCTGACGGAATCCCTTTTAAACGCGATCTCGGGAGAGAATATCTTGAGCACGGACAGATAACCCATTCTTCTTGATCTTTCGAACACAGGGTGTTCCCTTTCCGGTCTTTTGATGAAGAAAACTATTATATCCGCATCTCGGTGCCGCAAAAACGCTTCCCGGATTATCCGGTCATAGTCCTCCACATATTCCACGTCATTATCACACAGTATGCATATATCTCCCCGGGCCTTTCCTATGGCCTCGTTACGGCTCCTTGAAAGCCCCCGGTCCTTCGTCTCAACATATGTTATGTTAACCTTTCCCTTCGCCGAATCATGTACAACACGGCGGATCCCTTCTCTGTCGCACTGGTTAATGACTACGCAGTCAGTGTGTATGTTGAGAGTGTCTATATACTTCTCGTTATCCAGATACATTGCCGAAAGCAGTACTTCTGGTTCCATCTATACCCTCCTTGCTACTGCACGATATGCCCAGTGGCAAAAACAGTATATGCTGTATACAATACCGAGATGCTCGGTTTTCCTGTATAGATTCCATATTCTTCTTATTGCTTCAAGTTTATTTGACGAAAGGGAACTTCCCATTCGTCTGTATAACGTAAGGCTCTCGTCAAGACCGTAGGCGATCCCCGTTTTTTTCAGGACTTTCCACCACGTTGCGGTATCCTCGCTCTTAACGTAAGGCATCAATATATCTTCCTTGCAGAGTATGTTCATATCAAAAATCACCGTACTTGTGAATATCGTGGTGTTTTTAAGTGCCTCTTTGTAGGATATTGTCCGGGGAACCCTGACTATCTTGCCAAGACCCCGTCCGTTTTCATCCGCAAACTCATATCCGGTAAAAGAAAAAGCCGCACCTATATTTTCCATAAAAGCTATCTGTTTTGAAAGCTTATCGGGGATCCATAGATCATCAGCGTCAAGAAACGCAATGTACCGGCCTGCTGCATTTTTTATCCCTGTGTTTCTCGCGCCTGCTGCTCCCTTGGCCTCTGTATTGTCAAGTATCCTTACATTATCCGACAGGAACCCTTCCATGATACTGCGGCTTTTGTCGGTTGAAGAATCGTCCACAAGAAGGAGTTCAAAATCCGTATATGATTGTTTTAATACAGACATAATCGTGTCGGAAATACAATCTTCTGCGTTGTATACCGGCACGACTATCGATACTTTGTTATTCATTATTATCCCCTGAGCCAAAGGTCTCACCCTGTTTGGTTACCCCTTCCGCACTTCCTATCATGAACAGGGTCTTTACGGTAAGGATCAAAAGTCTCAAATCCAGCCATATCGAAAAATTCTCTATATAAAAAAGATCCAGCTTCAGTTTATCGTAAGGCCTGGTATTATATTTCCCGTAAACCTGGGCATATCCGGTGATCCCTGCCGTAACCTTTGTCCTGTATGAGAATTCCGGCATCATCTTTGTATATTCTTCGATAATATCCGGACGCTCCGGCCGGGGGCCTACCAGAGACATATCTCCGGCAATAACATTAAAGAGCTGGGGCAATTCATCTATTCGCAGTTTCCTTATTATCCTGCCGACAGGCGTTATCCTGTCATCATTCTTGGAAGCCAGTCTTGCCTTACCGTCTTCCTCGGCGTGCTCTATCATGCTGCGGAACTTGATTATCTTGAATTCCCTGTTTCCTCTTGTACACCGTGTCTGTTTATAAAATACGCTTCCCCCATCACATATTTTTACGGCGGCAGCCGTAAAGAGCATTATAGGCGATGTTATCACGATCATTATAACCGAAGCCGTAATATCGAACAGACGCTTTATTATTCTCTGCTCTGCCTCTATCGGATCACTTTTTGTAAACAGCAGCGGGGTATCAAACAGGTGCAGGTTCTGTGAACCTTTCAGCACGATATCCATGATCTTCGGGCTCACATATATATCAACATCGTTCTCGTAACAGCATTTGAAAACCGCATTTCTCTGTTCATTCGGAATATCCCAAAGCATAACGGCTTCGTGTTTCGCAACTTCCGCAAACACGGCCTCCAGATCGCCGGAGGTGCTCATTGCCTTTGTAACGGTAAACTGATGCCTTCTGGTTTTAAACTTTTCTATTATGATATCCTGGCTGTTGCCTCCGTACACAAGAAGCACGTCAACCGGCGGAAACAGCGCCCTAAACCCCATAGTAGCCGTAATTATCCATATTCCGACTATGAAGCACTGTACGATCATACCGATAAAAAGAGGGACTATTGTAGGAAAACGATATGACAGAAGACATATTATTCCGTAGAACAGTACATTTGTAACAAGCGTCGCAAACCCCTGGGAAAGAGTAAGTTCTATCATCCGAAACGACCCGATCTTGAGACCTCCGTACATGAAGGATGCAAACAGCAAAATCACAAAATAAACTGCCGCTATGAAAACATGTCCCCAGAAATAAAAGGCTTTGGGAATACCCGTATTGTAATGCCAATACCATACATAAAGCATTACTCCGGTCTCCATAGCCAGTATCAAAAGAGAGGTTGCGAATAAATATAATCTTTTATGGAACTGCTTTTGGTTCAAAACAGACTACTCCTTATGTAAAAGAAGCAGAAAACCGGCGTATATACAGCCTGCAAGCACATTCAGGAAGCCGATACGGCTGCCCGCAAATACAGGTCTGTTTGAACGCTTTGAATATATGACATAGCGACCCAGATATTTCAATTTAAGTATACCGGGTGGCGTAATAAAGGCTCTCTGCTCATAGTACAGGTAAAAGGCATTAACGTTTTTGCGTTTCAGCTCATTTACCGACTCGGTATAGCCGCTGTCCGTTATTTCACATACAGTGATTATCTTCGGCAAAACGGCAAGCACACATACCTCGTCTATTTTATCATAAATATAGTCCTCGGGTACATACTTTTCACCCTCGATTTCAGGAAACGGAAACATTTTCAGAATTTCCGTTTTATACATCAGCGTTGTCTCACCGCTGAAACCTTTAAGGTACAACCCGTATAATGTGGAGTATTTTACATCGGGAAAGGATTTACTGCCCAGTAATTTCTCATCCGTGCATCCTTTATGCGCTACCACTCCACCCAGATGTCTGCCGCTTCCTTCGTATCCTGCCGCACTGTCATAAGCTGCCAGCAAATCCTCAACGGCGGTTTCAATAAAGTAGTCATCCGAATCAAGGCACACGAAAAGCTCTGTTTGTGCCAGCCCTGTTCCTGTATTGTGGGCCCGCATTTTACCACCGTTTGGCCTGTAATAGTACCTTATCCGGATTATACCTTCATCGATCCATTTTTTTACCACATCATCGGTGTTATCTGTAGAACCGTCATCGACTATCAGCCATTCAAAATCCTTAACCGTTTGGGCCGTCAGACTCCTGTATACACGTGCGAGAAGCTGCTTTCTGTTGTATGTAGGTGTAAAAACCGTCAGCCTCATTTAAGTCTCCTGTAACTGAATCTATGCTGAACATCACTGTAATCCACAAGCTCAAATACTGCCGGATCGTCAAGATCGTACTTGAATACTATGTGTGTACCAACACGTCCTATCTCGTAAAGTCCCGCTCGTTTGATAAAAGGGATCTGCGGATGTCCCGCCGTAAGCACAACATATTCCGTATCTGTCTTCTCAAGTGCGAGAGTAAAATCCTCTTCCGATATATTCTGATTTCTCACAAGAAGTGCCAGTATCCTGTCTACCGGCCTGTCCTCATTCGCCAGCATTTCATCCGTATACGAATAATTCATGGCATACAGGTAATCCTCCCTGTCAACAGTCAGAAGCATTTTGGGATCATACTGACGGATTTCCATATTGTATTCGTATTCAAAGAACGCCTTTGAATACTCTTCCTGTGAATCTTCATGGATCATTTCGGACACAGCAATAAGCTCATCCGGTATCTTGTATATGTTTTCCGCTATATCAAATCCCTTTGCGTACACATAATTTCCGCCGAGTATAAGCAGGGCAACCGTAAGAACTCCCGCAACATACCGTCCGCTGCCCTTTCGGTCATATATTATTATGGTGGCCGTATAGGGCACGAGAATTACTACCGGAGCGATCCAGAACAGCCTGTAGTACTCACTGCTCACATCAAATATCCTGTCAAGTATAACCGGAACTACGGGGTTAAATACCGTAAGCAGCAGCACAGCCGCACCCGGAAGAAAAATCTCTCTCTCCCGGCGCTCCCCTTTTATCAGAATAAAAAGAACGGCAAAAAGGTACATTACAAAGTAGCCTGTTCCCGAATTGTACAGGCCAAGGCATTTTGTAAGATAACCTATTCCGTTTTCAAATACATTCACACCCTGCATTATCTACCTCGGAAAAGTATATATAGCAAAATATCCCTTTACATACATAACATATATAAGCATCATCACAATTTCGGGGATGATGCATATTATTGCCTTAGGCAGAATACCCGGTTTCTTTTTTATAAGAGCATAGGGAACAAAAAGGGCAACTATTTCCGTGGGTATGACCATGTTGGCTGTGGAGCTGACGGTTACAGTACCCATACTTACAACAAAAAGCATAACGAACAGCCCCTCTGGCGGTCTGCCTGACACAAGCAGAAGGTACAAAACAAATATAGCTATGATCGATATATTGCCGACAATGGATTTTCCCTCATAAGTTCGTGTCATCAGGAAGTTGGATGCCGTATAAATACTGATAAACATACAGTTTGTCAGCATCATCAGGACATACATCAAAAGTGCACGTCTGTGATCCTCATGGAAATACCGGCTTATCATCACATATAAAATATTGACAACGATCATCACCGTCAATGACATAACGGTTTTGGTCTGTACAAGCGCAGGCAGTTTCGTAATATAGCAAATGACCGAGTCATTTACCGAATAGGTTGCAAACGCATATCTGAGCTCAAAATGATCCTGCCAGCTTCCCGTAAACGGATCATATACATTTATCATGTTCGTATCGACATTGGTCGTTACATTCGCTACATAATAAGCGGCATCAAGAGTAAAATTGTAGGTAATAGCCACCAAAACCGCAGACAGAACCGTAATAATACACACTCCCGCCCAAAACAGTCTGTTTTCCCGTATATCGCTTATGATGCCCGTTATCTTTTCTGCCCATGATTTTCCGTACAGTATTACAGCCGTTACCGTTATCAGTATGCATGGTATCAGCCACAGTTTTGCAAGATAGGATAAAGGCCTGTAGGTGAACATAACCGGAAGTGTGATAACAAAAAAGAGCGCATAATACGCAAAAAACCCGACCGTTACCGCAAGTCCCGCCGACCATTCCCTGTTTTTGCGGACGGTAAAGAAGCTTCCGAAAGCCATATACATTATGAAATTAACCACCAGCACACATAGTGCTTTTATTGCTGTCATTTAAAGTCTGTTATCTCTTTCCTGTTCGTTACATATACCTTGTCCGGAGTAATCACACCTTCGGAAATAAGGGCTTTCATGGCTCCGGCATTTTCTTCATCATCGCTGTAAACGTACCATGTTTCCACCGAATTACCGTATTTTTCAAAGAACAATCCAAGATCTTCGGCGTTTTGTTCTCCGCCGCCACCGATAAATGTTATCTTCCCATCACTTTCCCTGATGAGATACCCTTCCGTAGCATTTCCGTCAGGCTTGAATTCATAAATGCTGCATCTGCTGTTCATATCCTCCTGAAGATTGACAGTAGCAGCATACAACCTGTTTATCTTGTTGTTGAGTACAAACACTGCCATTATAAGTATGAGTGCAAGCACTCCAAGCCCTATAGCAAGATTCCTTGCATTAACTATTTTATGCTTTTTCATATCCCACTCCTCCGAATACTCTTCTTCGTCCTCTGTTTTCTCCCTGAGGTCTTTACTTTTAACTGTTTGCAGATAATTTACAATAATCACGGCCGATACGTTCATCACCCCGTGAACCAAAAACACCCAGAACCCGAACCATGAAATGAGAAGGGTTACCGGTATTAATCTCTCGGACTGGTATCCCCAGATATTAAGCATTGCAACTGTTGCAAACGCTATAACGGTTTTATGCCATGTGCTGCATACCGTCCGAAGTACCTCGAAATAGCACAGATAGTACATAAGTATCAGAGGTGCCGGTATTATGCCGTATATAAAGGCAAGGGGATGGATACGCATGGCAAAGGATACCGCACCTATAAACAGGTTAACGGGTTCGGCAACAAACAGGAATCCCGTATCGTATACTCTTGTTGCAATCCCTATTCCACTAAGCACCTGTGTGTTATCACTTTGATATCTCATAACCGACCAGATCTGAAAGACGATCACGGCAGCAATCACGCATAGCCCGATAATATCGGCAGCTCCCATACTGGGATCGGTTTTATAACCGGAAGGGAAATTCATACGTTTACGAACTATAATCCCGGCAATCCCGGTAAGAGAAATAAGTATGGCAGCTGCATATATACATGCCTGTGCCGGTGCGCCAAGTGCACCTGATCCGATGCAAACCGTCATTCCCAGCAGCAAGGTCATACATCCCCCGAAAGCAACACGAAATCCAAGTGTACACCCGGCACCGAAAGACCTGAGGATTATCTCACCCCACCCNNTCCCCCCCCCCCCGCCGATGAAAAAAGCAATTATAAAGAAAATGATAAATGTTGCAACGGCTTTTTGTATCAAGGAGTTTTCACCTCCTTGTATACGATGCACCCGTCGTTTTCGTAAACGGGCTCATATCCATACCTGCTTATGGGAACTTCCGGCCATAAATCCCTTGATAATACAACAAAGTCGCAATTGCACTCCTGTGCAGCTTCGGCTACTTTTTTCATATCAGGATGAATTTTTTCCAATTCATTATCCGCATCACTTTCGTATGCGATGGTAAATTTCGATGAATAGCTTTCGAAATACATATCCCAGCCGGGCATGGTAAGCACGGATGGTGATTCTGATTCCGCCAGAATACTGTCCATGGATTCCACAAGATCCTGCGGAATATGCATAACATTCTCCGCCCTGCTGTTCGTATCCGGCAGGAACACGTTAGTACCCGAGGTTACTACCGCCAGAGCACAGATTGCAACGGCAAAGGCCGCAGATACACCCGATAATCTGCTTATGATCTCTGATACCGCACATCCGACAGTTCCCAGTACGGACATGATCACAGGCCGCCGGGACTTTTCGATGTTGCCAAGCAGTAATACAACAACCGAAACCGT
>DEEW01000137.1:41739-42521 GCA_002350465.1 Lachnospiraceae bacterium UBA2868 | reverse complement strand
GCCTATATACTGCCTGTATAAGCTATACAATTCTCCGAGAAGTTCTCTTACCATATCACACCAGCGGGTACAACCTGTCCCTGTCCTTGCATAGAAGCGCCCTCACAAGGATAAGTACAGCATAAAAATATGACACTATATAAACCGGGAAATAGTACTTAAAATACGATGCCGGGGCAAGAATAAACACTATGAACCAGTGCGCCATAATGCCGCCGAACACAAAAAAGCTGTACCATTTTCTCCTGACAAGACTGAAGATCAGCATACCGGCAGCAAACAGCACCGGAATAAAAAGATTATAGGTGACCGTCTTTACAACGCTTATTACAGAAGCAGCAAGACCCCTGACTCCTTCGCCGGGCAGCACTATATGATACGGTCTGGCCGCATAGCAAAAAGCACCCCATCTCGTTCTTATGAACACATCCGGGTTGTTGACAAATATTCTCTTAAGCGCCTCAGAATACTCATAGAATTCCTTGTCCCCCGCATTCTCTCTTACTCCCACAAACCCTTCGGCATACAGTATCAGAACATCCTCATAATTAATATCCTCATAGTGTTCGTTAATCGCCTCGATCGCATCAAGTGACAGATACCTGTCTACTATAGCAAGGTCAGCGGCATTTTTTTGAAGGTCCAGTCCGTTCCTGTACATATTTGTGATCGTATAAGCATAAAACGGTTTCATTCTGTCATTGGCCGCACCGTCGAGATTAGAGGATACGGCACCGTTTTGAGGGATCCACAATATATACTGTACAAGAAAATAAGCCAAA
>DEEW01000137.1:38349-41699 GCA_002350465.1 Lachnospiraceae bacterium UBA2868 | reverse complement strand
ACCGCCCATTTAGGCTTTCTGAGGGACGGATAAACAATAAATAGAAGTACAGGGATAAGAACAAGCAAATATATACCCTCTGTTCTCCACTGCGTAAGGACCCCCCCCGCCACAAGAACAAACGCCAGCGACTTGCTGCAGAATTTCTTTTCCAGATAATCAAACAAAAGTTTCGCAAACACTGCAAGATATATGAGAAAGTATATCGGAAGCCTGTGAGCACTTGTCGTGTAAGCTATTACCGGATACAGCAAAAACAGAAGATACATTCCATAGCCTCCGGCTTTTNNGGCCTTTCCGTAATACTCCCTAGTCCTGTACACACAGTAACCGACAACAAAGAATTCGATAATAACTTTGGTAATTATTGGACCGTATTGAACAGGAATCAGAATGAGTGAAACTATATAGTAATACACGGTCATATAGTTAAACCACGTATCATGTATAAGATGGGTCGCATCATTCAATATGGAATATTCATCGTTCGTAAGAAAACCGCCCGGAAGCTTAAGCACAAGAGCCACAGCTAATACCGGAAGGTAGGGAAGTCCGCATTTTATCACCTCAAAGAGGGGGCGGCCCTTTTGATCTCTTTTAAAGGCAAGCAGATACAAACCATACAAAATGGCAACGATCACCAAAAGCGCTATGCAAAAGCAAACGGCATAATCAGTTACCGCTGCAAAGTATCTGTCTTCTGTTCTCTCGGGAAATATAAACATATTCATTCAATTTCGGTTTTTTTTGAGCCACTTCTACATTATCAATTGCAATTAAAAACAATGATAAGTATACTATATTTTGTAGTTGTAAGCAAAACGGAGACGGGAGGGAATCTCTTTTGAAGAAGATAATAGTTACAGGCAGCAACGGACAATTGGGACGTGCCGTTAATTCATTGTGTGGCAATAATACGGAATACGAACTTGTAAACACTGATTTTCACGTTTCCGGCATACCCGATCTTGATATTACCGATCTGGACTCGGTGATGGGTTTCTGCCGCGAAATCAAACCTTATGCCATTATTAACTGTGCGGCACACACAAATGTGGATGCATGTGAGGTTCAGGTTGACGCAGCATACAGAATAAATGCAATAGGTCCCAGAAATCTTGCAATAGCCGCAACAGAAACAGGTGCAAAACTTGTACACATATCCACGGACTATGTATTTGCCGGTAACGGAACCAGACCCTATACCGAGTTCGACACCCCCGCTCCCAAAGCAATGTACGGAATTACCAAACTCGCCGGCGAGAACTTCGTTAAGCAGTTTGCCCGGCATTTCTTCATAATCCGTACAGCCTGGCTGTATGGTGACGGTAAGAACTTCGTCGGTACAATGCTCCGCCTTGCCGAAAATCATGACAATATAAGCGTTGTAAATGATCAGGTTGGCTCACCCACAAGCGCCGATGAGCTAGCCGGAGCAGTTATGTCCCTCATTCCTACCGAGAACTACGGACTGTTTCACGGAACCTGCGAAGGCCAGTGTTCATGGGCTGATTTTGCGAAGGAGATATTCCGGCTTGCCGGGAAAGAGACGGTTGTGACTCCGGTTACAAGCGAGCAGTACAAAGAGATGAATCCGGCATCTGCCGACAGACCTCACTACTCTGTTCTGGAAAACTATATGCTTAAGCTGACGGGAGGTTACAGCTTTGCCCCCTGGGAAAAAGCCATAGCCGATTATTTCCATAAAAGATGAATAATAACCGCAACGATCACTCCCAGTGCGGCACCGATCTGAACCTGAAGAGGAGTGTGACCTATCAGTTCTTTTAGCTTATCATGAGAAAATCTGGGCGGATTATCCTTGAGCTTTGCAAAATATTCCATAAGCTCGTTAAGGACAACCGCCTGGTTTCCGGTTTCTCTTCTGACTCCGCTGGCATCTACCATAACAACAATCGCAAATATTACGGAAAACGCGAACTGGAAGGAATCTACTCCTGAAGTAAACGCAGTCATGGTTGCCAGTGCGGTTACGGTAGAAGCGTGAGAACTCGGCATTCCTCCGTTCCCTGTCATGAGCCTTCTAAAACTGAATGTATGATCCATTACAGCCTCAAGCACAGCCTTTACGACCTGGGCGGTAAAATACCCTGCAAAAGCCGTAATCAATATTTTATTTGATACTATCTGCCTGATAATATCCATTCTCTTGTACCTTTCACAAAAAAAGGCTCCGCAATCGCGGAGCCCTGTTATTATTCACCTAAACCGCTATCTACTGCATTTACCAATGCCTGCAGCGCTTCCGACTCGTCATCTCCGTCACAGACAAATTCGATCTCATCACCACATTTGACACATGCGCCCAGCACACTTAAGACGCTTTTAGCATTTGCCGTGCTCTCACGAAACGAAAATGTGATCAAAGACTTGTACTTCATTGCTTCTTTGCACAATATTCCGGCCGGTCTCAAATGCAGACCCGTAGGGTTCTTGATAACGACCCTCTGACTAACCATAAGAGCAACTTCCTCCATTCTGAAAAAATATGTACAACTAACGTAGTGATTATATCACTATTCATCCAAAACCACAACCGACGTATCTTCCGCCGTATGTGTTCCCACGTGATCTACAACCACCATTAGGGTTACCTGATTCGTAAGTGAAACCCCTGCCGGGAAGTCAAACTCAACGACACCGTCACTCTCACCTACTGCAATAGGAGCTCCTTCATGGGCAGCGGGTTGAGCGTTTCTGGGCACAAGTGCTGCGGCATCTATCTTTCCGATTGCAAGATCCCCGCTGTATCTGTCATATGCATCTCCTATACCCTGTATCTCGACAGGCAATGTTGCACCGATGTCAACAATATTGACAACATACCCATCCGGAATATTCTCAACCGTTATGTTAGATAGCGGAACATCTATCACCTTACGCTGATTCTGATCTATCCCTATTGTTACCTTAACGTTCGGATCAAATTCGGAATCCGCAAATATCACACCGGTGGGCAGATAATCGGAAATGTTAACCTCCGTCTGTACATCGGAAGAAGCACCGTCTACGGAAACTTTATCGGGAGATATATATACAACATCCATATCATCGTAGTTTTCTCCCTTACCGGCTATGACAACGCTTGACGGCTCGGTTATTACAGATCCTGTGCATCCGTACCCCGTAGCCGGTGTACCGGAGTATCCGCTTGAGATCGGAATCGTTTTGGTAGCGTATATGATATATTTGATCTCGGTTACAGTTCTCGAAAGAGTAATCCTGTCATCTTCCACAAGATCATTGTCGGAGTTATAGGGATATAACGGTTCTGTTACCGTAAGATCCCGGCTGACACCCGTAATATCGGCGGATGCCATAACTCTTGA
>DEEW01000137.1:35342-38342 GCA_002350465.1 Lachnospiraceae bacterium UBA2868 | reverse complement strand
TCGGTCACAACCGATTCGGGACCGCTTACAACAACTGATGCCAGGGGATTTTCCACCCCTGCCAGAATATAGCCTTCCGCAGGTGCTCCCTCATACCCTATTGCTACTGTAACTTCCTTCTTGATCAGGTTTTCTATCTTGAGCTTTACGCTGGAATTCCTTGTCGTAACCGAGTCGATCCTGTCGGAAAATCTTGTACTCCTGACTTCAATGGGAACCGTATCAAGAGCCGTAAGTTGCTTGAGATCCGCGGTTGCCTTTATGTAATCTCTGCTCATGCCGTCAAGAACCGATCTGTGAGCTGTTACAACAACATTTATTGTTGAGGAATCCGATAAGATATCATAGCACTTTCCCTGCTCCGTCAGGACATCCCCGTTAAGAATCTCCACAGGTATCCCCGTGTAGGTCTTACTGATTACGGGATCATCAACATTAACCACCACGAGCCATAGAATGGAAGCCGCTAAAACGGATATTATCTTGAGGCCGAGGTTTTTTGTAAATAATTGTCTCATTTTTCGGCCTTCCTTTTAAACAATCGAAATGATTTCTTTTCTTCGTAAGTCTTTCCCTGAACACGACGAAGCATTTCTTTCAGCTCGTCCACATCCACGTTTCTTGTGAGTTCTCCCTCATATGCCACGGAAACTCTTCCGGTCTCTTCCGAAACAATAACCGTCATCGAATCCGTTACTTCGGAAATTCCGACTCCCGCACGGTGCCTTGTTCCGAGTTCTTTCGACAACGCCATATTTTCCGAGAGCGGCAGATAGCATGTGGCCGCTACTATTCTGTTCCCCTGAACTATTACCGCACCGTCATGAAGGGGTGTATTATGTTCGAATATGTTGATAAGCAGCTGGCTGGATATGGCTGAATCCAGCATTATTCCCGTTTTTTCGTAATCGGTCAGAGGATCATTTTGTGCGATAACAATAAGAGCACCTGTTTTGGCCCTACCCATTTCAAAGGATCCTCTGGCTATCTCATTAATAGTCTCATCCGAAAAACGCTCTCCGGAAACCCTGTTATCAAACTGAAACAACGAAGATAAAACCTTACGTCTTCCGAGCTGTTCCAAAGCCTTGCGCAGTTCGGGCTGGAACACAACAACCATTGCGGTCACCGCAACGGAAAAGATATTTTTGGCTATCCACAGTATCGTGGTCATCGAAAACATAGCCGCAACCATAACAAACAGAAGGATAAAAACAATACCCTTCAGAAGTGACCACGCCTTTGACTCCTTGATCCACGACAAAACCTTATATAAAAGAACCGAGATGATAAGTATCTCTACTATATCGGTCCATTTGATCGACGGGATCGAAAGCCATGTTACATAGCGCTCGACAAATGAGGTTATCGACTCAATAATCTCCGACATTAAAATTCATCCTCGTCATCAAAATCCCTGCTGTCACGGCGTGTACTCACCCGTCTCCTGCTTGAAGCAGGGGCCTCAAGAGTGATCTTGGGAACCGCCTTGACATAGTAATAATATTCATCATCCTCAAACTGAACATACTCAGCCCGGGAATAATCAACGTTAAATATAAAGAACTGAAGCACCAGCACTATAAGTGATGAAACAAACAGACTGAGTATCGCTCCGCCTATTCCTATATCTGCATCAAGTACTGCCGATGATACAAGAAGAACCACAAAACAGATGATCATACCTGCTCCGAGAGCGATCTGCCATGAATAGTTGATTTTCAGTCTTCTGATAAGATATACAACTATGATAGTCACGGCAAAAGTCACAATCATTGCTATCATTACATCATTTTTCAGTATACCGTCGATTACGGTCTTGAATCCGCCCAGCATTCCCTCAACATCCAGATCTCCTCCGCCGCTTCCGCCGAGAGCGTCCTGATGTTCGCTTACATAGTGAAGAATATAATAAACTGCCGTGCCGCACCCTACCGATATACATGAAATGGGATTTCCCACAAAGCCCATTGCAAGCGGCATAACATACGGAATATGCATTGCAAAACATACCGGAGTCAAAAGCACGGTAATGGAATCATCCGGTGTAAACCTGAAGTATAGCGCGTACATTATGATAAAAACAAAAAGCACAACGACCGCGCACTCAAGCGACAGCGCATACATATGGGCTACTATCACAAGTCCCGCAACCAGAACGATAACGTTTGCCGGCAGGAATGAGCATAACAATGCTAATATAAGCACTATTGCCGGATTCTTGAGTTTTGTCATGAATCCGACTTTGCCGTTTATGAGAATAAGGGCAAGCAGCATCGCAAGAAACTTGAGAAAAGGAACTATATAAGCTTCAAAGCGGGTATAAAAACGCGTCAATTGCTGTTTGACTACCAGTAATGACTCCATCCGATTTACCTTCCTTTACGACCGATATTAAGCATCTGCATTAATGCTTTTAGGAGCTGATTATATTGTTTCACGTGGCGTTTGGCTTTATTGTATCTGTAATTGTAAACAAAATACGAAATAACAAGATATACAGCCAGTACAAGACAATACTTTGACAGTATCCCTTTCAGGAAATCCACAACATCCATTTTGTAGAAATCCTCAAGAAATGTTTCTATGTTATATAAAACATACATAGCCACCGCCAGGGCAAACCCAACGGTGGCATAAATAGCTGATTTTAACAACTGAAAACTGATGTAATCCCCTCGGAAATATCCGGATATGGCAATATCCTTCTTTCCTTCGTGTTCCTCATATGCTGCCATACGAGTCATCAGTCTGATTCTTTCTTCATTTAACATACTATTACTATTGATTCAGGAATCTCATCCTATTCTCGTGTGTCTGTCTCTTATCCACCTTCGGAGCCTCTACCTCAGGTCTTCTTCCGGCTGCCTGAAGATCATTTATCATTGAGGCCTTACACTTTTCACAGAACCGTCCCGATGATATTGGCGCTCCACAGTTTTCGCATACAACACCGGCGTCAATTCCCGAGGAAAACTCAAGTCTCTCTTCCCTTACCCA
>DEEW01000137.1:33911-35302 GCA_002350465.1 Lachnospiraceae bacterium UBA2868 | reverse complement strand
ACATCGCAGTTTTCAACAACATCCCTGATAGTTGAATTACGGTTGTCAAACAGATACTTCTTAACTTCCTGAAACTTCTTTTCAAGCTCTTCGCGACACTGGGGGCAGATCGGCTGACCGCCTATATAATTAAACAATCTTCTGCATCTTCTACAATTCTTGACATCCATTAATGTTTCCTCCTAGAACTTTAATTCCACGCCTCAGGTTCCCCTTCCGATGCATAGCGAAACAAAATAAACATTTTGGATGCCGACCCCTTTTAAGCATCTTGCCATAGCATCAACCGTTGCGCCGGTTGTATAAATATCATCTACTATTAAGACTGTCCTATATTTTACATCATTTCTTGTGACATTGAAAGCCTTTTTGAGATTATTTTGACGAGCTTTTGCTCCTAATTCCTTCTGAACGGTTGTAGCCGTATTTCTTGTTACAAGCCGGTGGCACACCGGTATATCCAGCCGCTTTGACACCTCATCCGCAATCAGTTTTGCCTGATTGTATCCCCTCTTTTTCATTTTGCTTTTATGTACCGGAACCGGAATAATCACATCAACGTTCCAGCTTTTAATCTTTTCTCCCAGCCTTTCGGTCATTATCCTTCCGTACACTTTTGCATACTCTTTTTTATGATTATATTTGAACCTGTATAAACTCTTACTCGTGATTTCATCATAAACAAGAGCAGCTCTGCCCTCATCATACTCATGCGTGCAGCTTAGACAGTCAGAGCAGTACTCCTCATCCTCATCAACCGGTTTCCCGCATTTCATACAGTATGAGTCACCCACATAAGGCAGTCTGCCCTCACACTCAGGACAAATACCGGCATTGCTTCCGGCTGCAATCTTATTACATATCGGACATATTGGCGGAAAAATAAAATCAATCAGTTTCAATACAGTGCTATCTCTTTTATTACTTCATCAAGACTGGTATATCGTTTCATCTCATCGGCATTTTCAACCATCCTTGCCACGGTTTCACTGCTTCCGACGATCGTAACACACCCCTTTGCTCTTGTTACGGCAGTGTACAGAAGATTCCGGTTGAACAGCTGCTTAGGTCCGGACAGGAGGGGCAGGACAACTGCCGGGTATTCACTGCCCTGAGATTTATGAATAGTGACCGCATAGGCAAGTTCAAGTTCATCAAGGTTCGCGAAGGGATATCTGACTCTGTGATTTTCTTCGTACACGACCTCCATTATTTCGGAAACCGTATCTATCGAATCCACAATTCCCATGTCACCGTTAAATATACCCGTTCCCTTGTCCGCAACGATCCCGTATCTGCCGGTAACTTCCCATTCCAGCTGGTAATTATTGCGGATCTGCATGACTTTGTCACCTTCCCGGAACAGTACATTTCCGAACTCTTTTTCGCGT
>DEEW01000137.1:33013-33904 GCA_002350465.1 Lachnospiraceae bacterium UBA2868 | reverse complement strand
GGAGACTGCGGATTGATGTACCTCTGCAGCACGGGATTTAAGTTTTCCACTCCGAGAGGGCCTTTACGCATCGGAGTCAGGACCTGTATGTCAAAGGGGCGGGCATTAACGTATTTGGGCAGTTTTTCGTTTACAAGAACGACTATGTTATTTAGAATCCTGTCAATTTCATTACGCCTCAGCATAAAGAAATCTTTGCTCTTATTATCAAGCTCCGGTACTATTCCCGCATTGATCTTATGGGCATTTACAATTATGTCGCTGGCCTCTGACTGCCGGAATATCCTGTCAAGTTTTACAACCTTAAAACACTCCGAGGCTATGATGTCTTTTAACACGCTTCCGGGGCCTACCGAAGGAAGCTGATTGGTGTCTCCTACCATAATGAGCCTTGTTCCCGGCACTATCGCACTTAGAAGAGCTTTAAACAGCGGCAGATCGACCATTGACATCTCATCGATTATAATGGCATCAACATCAAGCGGATTGTCTTCATTGTACTCATACGAAAACGAGCTGCCACCCATTCCGTCAGGAGCCAGTCCCAGAAGCCTTTGTATTGTAGAGCTTTCATATCCCGTCGCTTCGGTCATCCTTTTTGCGGCTCTTCCGGTAGGTGCGCACAACACAAAATCATTTCCCTTAAGCTTCAGATAATCTATCAGAACATTGATTATCGTAGTCTTTCCGGTACCGGGTCCTCCTGTAATTATGCATACCCCGCATGACGCAGCCGCCACAACCGCATCTGTCTGTTTATCTTCCAGCGGTATATCCGGCTTTTCAAGTCGTTTTACAGTATCTCTGATCCTGTCGGTTGCCGCATCCACCGTAATATCGAGATCAAGAAGCATTCTCGCACAGGCGGCTTCCATATAGTAAAACGGTGCT
>DEEW01000137.1:29546-32899 GCA_002350465.1 Lachnospiraceae bacterium UBA2868 | reverse complement strand
TCTCTGTCGACTTCAAGAAGATCCGACGCTTTACGTATCAGCTCCTCCTTCGGAAGATAGATGTTTCCCTCAGATACGGCCAGTGACAGCGTGTACAGTATTCCGCTCCTGATACGGTACACACTTTCCCTGTCTATTCCCGCCTCCCGCGCTATCTCATCAGCCGTGCGGAATCCTACCCCCTCTATATCCTCGGCAAGCCTGTACGGGTTTTCTTCCATTATCCTGTATACTTCATTACCGTACATTTTGTACACTTTGTTTGCCAGATTGTTGGATATCCCGAACTTTTGCAGGAAGACCATGACCTTCCTGACATCCTGCCTCTCAAGCACAAAGGCTCCTATCTCCTGGGCTTTCCTGAGGGATATGCCTTTTATCTTGGATAGCATCTCGGGCTCTTCTTCCATCACGCGGAATGTGTCACTCCCAAATGCATCAACGATCTTTTTGGCAAGTGACGGTCCTATACCTTTTACGGCACCCGAGGAAAGATACCGAAGAATATCTCTCTCATCCTCGGCGGCACAGACTTCATACCGTGAAAAGGAAAACTGCCTGCCATATACCGAATGGGTAACGTATTCTCCCGAAAGCTTAACATTCTCGCCCTCGCTTACAGCATGCAAAGCACCGACACAGGTTATCTCTCCTGTGTCGGTGGTAAGATCGAATACCGTATATCCGTTATCCTTGTTGGAATAAATGATATGTTCGATGTAGCCGGAAATTATTTCCATTAGATCCTACAGCGAATAGTTCCTCTTCATCTGTTCATACAACTGCTGGGCAAGAGTATTACTTCCGCCTCCGCTCTGATTGACAATATCCTTACTGTACTCGGCAATAAGGTTTTCCTTGTAATAGTCGATCAGAGTGTGATTGGCATCTGAATCGTCGGAGGGCACCATCGCTTTCTCCATATTTTTAAAGACCTGTTCGTAGAAATACGCTTCGAACTGTTTGCAGGCATCAAGCAATTCATCGTCGCTTGTCTCCTTGCCGGTTCCCTTAAGCGTTCTTTCCAGATTACTGGATTTTGTTGCTGTTGATGTTAAATAATCACTGTACAGACTTCCTATATCCATACCCGTTACCTCTTAAGATCGTTTGCAACCTGAAGCATTGAATCCGAAGTTGTGATGACTTTTGAATTAAGTTCATACGCACGCTGCGCAATGATAAGATTGACCATTTCATCCGCAACTTGAACGTTGGATGACTCCAGATAGCCCTGCCTGATCTCGGACTTGGTAAGGGCTGCATTCGTTGCCTCGTTAAGCGCAGCACCCGAAGCCTCGGTAGGAAGATACATAGTACCTCCGGTCTTGAACAGACCGCTTGCATTCTGGAACTGGAACATTCCTATCTGCATTCCGGGAATAGGCTGCTGGTTATTGTTGGCATCAGGATAAGTGAGCTGTCCGCTGGCATCAACCTGAACCTTGCTTGAAATATAATCTGCAGGAATGGTTATAGGCTGCCCCGTAGTATTGAGAACCGGATAACCATCAGAGGACGTCAGCCACATCTGGTTATTGGGTCCGAGGGCAAAGTGAAAATCACCGTTACGCGTATATACGGTCTGTCCGTTATTGTTAAGAGCAAAGAAGCCCTCACCGCTTATGGCAAAGCTTGTGGAACTCTCCGATGCCTGAAACGCACCCTGGGTAAACTCCGATGTGATCGCAGCGTTCCTTACTCCGAGTCCGACCTGTGCACCTACAGGCTTCTGAATCCCGTTTGCCGTTGTTGTTCTCGTCTGGATCTCCTGATACAGAAGTGACTTGAATTCATTCTGTTCTGTCTTGTATCCGACAGTATTAACATTTGCCAGGTTGTTGGCAATGGTATCCACATTAGTCTGCTGTGCGATCATTCCCGACGCACCGCTCCAAAGCGCTCTTACCATAAAATACCCTCCTTATTAAACTTTCCCAAGCTGGTTGACTGCGACATCAAGCGTTTCGTTATGCGCCTGTATCATTTTCTGGTTGGTTTCATATGCTCTCTGGTAATTGATCAGATTGACCATTTCCTTAACCGTCTGGACATTGGATGCTTCGAGCATTCCGTTATATACCGTGGCGGTGGATTCGATAGGCGTTGCGCCTTCTACCAGATCATAATAATTCTCGCCGTATTTCTTCAGGTAATTGTAGTCCTCAAAATCCTGAATCTGGATCGTTGCAACCGCATTACCGTTTTGATATATCGTTCCGTCAAGCCCCATTGTAGGCTTCACAATAGGGTCAAGAATTATATGCTGACCATTAATATCCAGAACATAATCACCGTTCTTGTTAACAAGTTCCCCGTTTGTGTTAACAATAAAATCACCGGCTCTTGTGTATTTCGTAGACACCTCTCCGTCCTTGCTCGTAAACTCTATGGCAAAGAACCCTTTTCCCGAGATGGCCATGTCGTAGTCATTTCCCGTTGTGACAAAGGAACCTTCCGAATAGTCCGTATACGTCTCACCGATCTTGACTCCGAGATTCATAGCCCCGAGTCTTCTCGCCGCAAACGGTTCCGATGTATCCTTGATCTTGTAGGCCAATACATCGTAAAATGCTTCCGACGTAGATCCTTCGGCCTTGAACCCCGTTGTCGATGAATTAGCCAGATTGTTGGCAAGAACATCGACTCTGCGCTGTTCATTGATCATTCCCGTTGCTGATGTATACAGTCCCTTTACCATACTTTACTCCCCATTATCTCTCTGTATTAACTGAAACTGTCGGTATAACCTGCAAGAAACTCAACGTATTTTCCTGTTCCTATAGCAACCGCCGTCATCGGATCTTCCGCCGTCATCGTGTTGATACCGGTCTTGTATGCTATCAGATCCTCAAGTCCCCGAAGGAGGCTGCCTCCTCCCGTCAAGACTATACCTCTTGCGGCAATATCGGCTGCAAGCTCCGGCGGAGTCTTCTCAAGTACCGAATGGATCGCTTCCACAACCTGACCTGTTGTATCTCTTAAGGCTTCCTCGGTCTCTTCCGACGAAACCTTGACTGTTCTCGGAAGACCGGTTACAAGGTTACGTCCCGTAACTTCCAGATACTCTATTTCCGGGCGCTTGAACGCCGTTCCTATCTTGATCTTGATCTCTTCGGCAGTATTGTCACCGATCAGAAGATTGTGTTTCTTCCTCATATATCTGACAATAGCTTCGTCAAAATCATCCCCTGCAACTTTGATCGATGTTGAAACAACCGCACCGCCAAGTGATATAACAGCTATATCGGTAGTTCCGCCGCCTATATCAACTATCATGTTACCGCAGGGTCTGCCTATGTCTATTCCGGCTCCGATCGCCGCTGCAATAGGCTCTTCTATAATCTCAACAT
>DEEW01000137.1:25165-29527 GCA_002350465.1 Lachnospiraceae bacterium UBA2868 | reverse complement strand
GCTCCTCTATGATAGCCACTTCTCTTGCGCCTGCCTGATATGTAGCATCCTCAACCGCCTTCTTCTCAACCTCGGTGACTCCCGAAGGTACACATACACTGATACGGGGCTTACGGAAGTTCTTCCTGCCTACCGCCTTCTGTATGAAGTATTTGAGCATCTTCTCCGTCGTCGTATAGTCTGAGATGACTCCCTGACGAAGCGGTCTTATGGCAACTATATTGCCCGGTGTACGACCGAGCATCATCCTTGCTTCTTCCCCTATAGCTCTTATCGTATTGGTATCCGTATCAAGCGCTATTACCGAGGGCTCTTTGAGTACAACGCCCCGACCCCTTACATATACAAGCACACTGGCTGTGCCGAGGTCGATTCCTATATCCGAATAAAGCATTTTAATCCCCTTTCACCGCATAATAATGCCTATTATCCGAATAAGTATAACTCAAACCGGGATGATTTTCAATTCCCAAAGTACTATGTAAGTAAACAAAAAAGCAGCATAAAACAGGATCGGTTCCATCCGTTTTAAGCTGCATCCTTGCACGTCTACCTTATATATCGGACAATTGACGCAAAACTTTAGTATTATGTTTAAAACCACCCTTTGTATCCGTCTACATAGGTGTACTGGAACTCTTCATCGGTCTTGGTCAGATAGAGGATTCCCTCAATGAATCCTATTATTCCCATGACTGTAGCACCAACACCGCATGTAAGCAGGGACACAAGCAGCATGATGACACCCTCTTTTGTGTAGTTAAGATAGAATTTGTGTATTCCCAGGCCTCCGAGAAATATTCCCAATAACCCCGCTGCTGTTTTATCTTTACGTGATTCCATGATCTTACCTCCATAATCATATTATTAAAGATGAGTATAATATATCATATCATTGCGAAATATAATAATTAATGTTTCATTAAAAATTGCTTAATCTCTTCGTTTTGGAGAAAATCATCTGCACAGTTCCCAGAACGTAACGGCTGATGCCGCTGCAACATTAAGCGAATCCACATCATTTTGCATGGGGATATTCGCAATCATATCGCTCTTATCAAGTGTCTCTTTGCTGATCCCTGCTCCTTCCGCACCGAAGATCACTGCCGTTTTCTCATATGTTCGAAGAACGGGATCGTTAAGCGATACGGAATCCTCTCCGGTCTCCATAGAGATAACGGTAAAACCGTTTTCGTGCAGAATATCAGCAGTACAGGATTCTTTCGGCAAATATGTCCATGGCACCATAAATACCGTCCCCATAGAAACCCTTGCAGCCCTTCTGTAAAAAGGGTCGCTGCAACCGCTTGTAAGAAATACCGCTTCCATTCCCAACGCCGCTGCCGACCGAAATATCGCCCCCACATTTGTAGGATTGACGATATCCTCAAGTACAACTATTTTGCTGCAATCTTCCAGTATGCTGTTTGCGTCCGGAAGAGCCGGTCTTTCGAATATTGCAAGGAGTCCTCTTGTAAGATTAAATCCGGTTATTTTGTTGATCACGGAAAGCTCCGCTTCAAATACCGGAACACTTTCATCTGTTTTGATGATTACGCTCTGCACGGTCTCACTTCGCAGCGCACCTGTCTCGGCAAAGAACGATAAGGGTTTTGCCCCATATGCGATTGCTCTGTCTATCACTTTCGGCGTCTCTGCAATGAATATGCCTCTGTCCGGCTCATTATAATGCAGGAGCTGCGGTTCGTTATATGAAGCATAGATCAATACTCTTTCGTCCTCAAGATCATTAATATGAAAAATCCGGCTGTTATCAATCATCGTNNGCAATGAATATACCACTGTCAGGCTCATTATAGTGCAGGAGCTGGGGCTCATTATAAGAGGCGTAAAGCGCCACCCTCTCATCCTCAAGATCCTCTATATGAAATATCCGGTTGTTATCAATCATTGTCCTTCCTTCATATATACCAAACAGCAATATCACAGTAGCAAAAACCGGCCAAAATGACCGGTTTTTGTGATTTACTGTTCGATATTTCCGTTATGATCACATCAGTTTCTTAAACATTTCACGGAACTCGTCAAGCGAAGCGGATCTCGGATTTCCGGGTGCACATGCATCGGCAGCTGCCGACTCGCACAGGAAGTCAAGATCTTCTTCTTTTAACTTCTCAAGCTTTGTAGGAATTCCGACATCGACCGACAGCTGTCTTACGGCATCCACTGCAGCCTTGCGGTATGTACTCTGATCCATTCCGGTTGTATCAACACCGAGAGCCTCCGCAATATACTTAAACTTATCACCTGTACATTCGGCATTGAATTCCATTACTATCGGAAGCATCATCGCACATGCAACTCCATGAGGTGTATCATAAACCGCTCCGAGTGTATGAGCCATCGAATGTGCAATACCAAGCCCCACATTCGAATATGCCATTGCTGTAACATACTGTGCAAGGGCCATTCCTTCGCGCCCGTCCGGATCGTTATCAACAGCTTTTCTAAGATTTGCCCCGATAAGCTTGATAGCTTCCAGATTCAGCGTATCCGAAAGTTCCCAGGCAGCAGCCGTTGTATAACCCTCAATCGCATGGGTGAGCGCATCCATGCCGGTTGAAGCCGTAAGCCCCTTGGGCATTGAACTCATCATATCGGGATCTACAACCGCAACGTCGGGAATATCGTTAGGGTCAACACATACGAATTTACGTTTCTTCTCAACATCGGTAATAACATAATTAATGGTTGATTCCGCGCCTGTTCCGCCTGTTGTTGGAACAGCTATTGTAAATACCGTCCTTTTCTTGGTAGGCGCAACGCCCTCAAGCGAACGGACATCCGCAAACTCGGGATTGTTGATAATTATACCGATTCCCTTACCCGTATCCATTGAAGATCCGCCACCGATGGTGATCATAAAATCAGCTCCGGACTCTTTGTAAGCCGCAACACCATTCTGAACGTTTTCAATCGTAGGGTTGGGCTTGATATCCGAATAGAGCGTATAAGGGATGTTGTTTTTGTCCAAAAGGTCGGTAACCTTGGCTGTAACCCCAAACTTTACAAGGTCCGGATCCGATGCGACAAATGCTTTCTTAAGTCCCTTCGACTGAATTATTCCGGGAATCTCATTGATAGCTCCGTGTCCGTGGTAGGACACACCGTTTAGTACAAAACGATTAACTGCCATNNACCTCCTCCTGTCTGTTACTTGTTACTGACTGCACATATATTATAACATCATCCAAATATCTTGCGGTATCCCGAATTTTTGACGGATTCCTCATTTACCGCACTGATATACGAATAGCAGTTAGTGCGCATTATTTCAATTTCTTCCTCGCTCATGCTTACAAGTTCATCAACTGCCTCGGCAAAGGCCGACGGATCATCATAAGGGCACACATATCCGCATCCCTTTTCGCCAAGATCCATCCACGGTGTAGTATCGCTGATTACCGGAATACATCCGGAAGACAGGCTCTCCGCAATGACATGGCCGTAGTTTTCTCCAAGGGTCGGAAATAAAAAAGCATCATACTGTGCAAATATATCGGGAACTTTTTCGCTGTCGGCTTCTCCTTTGTACTCCCATTTAAAATACGGATGGCTTTTCTTCAGGTCATCAAGCTTATACATGCACTCATGAAGATAATCCATATCCTCTCCGGTTCCGTATATATCAAGCCTTATCGGGTGTTCATCGGTTGATTGTTCCAATATCTGCGGTATTGCCGCAAGATTCTTTTTCCGTGAAATACGTGACAGGAAAACGAGTCTCAGCTCATACGGCACCTTTTGGGTGGTATGTTTTGTGACACCGCGTCTCGGAAGGTCCGCTGCAATCACACACCGGCTGCCGGCGCCGACGATAGCCTTAAGCTCGGCCTCTTCCTTTTCGGAAGTGACCGACCATGTTACATCGTCAAACATTCCGGCAAGCTTCATGTACTTAATATACAGACTCTTCTTGAGTCCTTTTATCTTAAATGCCTCCGCCGAGAATGATCCCATTGAAGCAATATAAAGCGGTGCCTTAAGCTTTCCGGACTTTTTTAACCTCATGGCAATTCTGGCGTAATCATTATAAGGTCCGCATACATACACTACATCCGCGTCCTCGGCAAGTCTTTCCACTGCCTCCTTCGTAAACTGCCGTGTATACCAGACCTTTGCCTTGCCTACACTGTTGTATCCGTCAAGAACTATATCCGGGTAAGGAGCCATATCACCGTGATCCCGGTCCAGGCACATTATCCGAAAATCATATTCCGTTCCGAAAGTATCCGTCAGGTTAACAAGCGACCTTACCGGTCCTCCGTCTCTAAATCCCGGCAGATACCGTCCTGTTATAATCAAAATCTTTCTCATCTGAGTGAACCCTGAACTCCGTCC
>DEEW01000137.1:19840-25074 GCA_002350465.1 Lachnospiraceae bacterium UBA2868 | reverse complement strand
AAACGGTACCAGTATGCCTGCATAAAGCAGAATATCTTGCCTTCCCTGCCGTCAAGGAACCCAAGCCGTACGTAATATCTGTAAAAATAGTAAGCCCACGCACGGAATCCCGCCGGGAGCTTATAGTAAATCTTCCAGCGAAGAAATCTCTTAAACCTTGCCTGCGCATCCAGATTATTAGCATCCGACAATCCTGTTGCCGTATCGGACTTAAGACTCGCAAAATAATCCTGCATTTCTCTTGTTGAGTAATTGTTATGCTTGTCTATCCATGCTGACAAACCCTTGTCATCGTGATGAAGACTGTCATTGGTAACCTCTACACTCCTGCCTTCATACAAAACACAGTGTTCGTCCATACACCTGTCTTCAATATTACCCTTGCCGTACTTAAATACGAGAAGTTTGCGAAGAGGATACACTCCCCCATGCCTTATGGCTCTCCCCATAAAATTAACTTCAAACCTGACAACAATGCCGTTCACATCCGTATCTTCATTTTCATTGCAGAGGCTGTCTATCTCTCTTGCAGACTCTTCGGTAAGTTCCTCATCGGCATCGATCCGAAATACCCATTTTGTCCGTATATCCGCATTATCCATGGCATACAGAAACTGCTTCGCATACAAAAACGGCTTAAGTTCATTGACCATAACCTCAGCACCCAGTGATTTTGCCACATCTACGGTATTATCCGTGCTTCCGGAATCGACAACCACTATCCTCTTTACTATCGGTTTTACGGAGCGTATGCATTTTTCGATATTTACTTCTTCGTTTTTAGTCAGTATTATCGCGGTAATATCGGCCATTTTGTTTCCTCAAACCTCAGCATTCCCTAAGCAGTTTTTCAATAAGATCAATATGATTTTTCTTCGTAAAATGAGTGTCGTAATACTTCCTCGAATTGCTGCCCATACGGGCAAAATCATTTGCCGCAGCCATTTTATCCGCTGCAAGTGCCAAAGCCTTCGCATCTTCCGCACTCACACAGATTCCGCAATCGCTCTCCCCTATGACATCTGCAGTCTCGCCGTTTGCGGATGCAAGTACCGCCTTGCCCGCTGCCATGTACGATTGTATCTTTCCGGGAAGTGTAAAGCTTATAAGCTCATCATCCGCAAGCGTTACTATCATCGCATCCGCCATGGCATAAAACGGCGGCATTTCCTCTACCGGTCGTCTTCCGTAAAACGTAACCCTGTCGGATAACCCCATTTCCTCACAAAGCTTTTTGCATTCATCAAGAGCGAATCCGTCGCCGACTATATGCCATCTGATCCTGTCATCGGTACAAAGTGATGCCGCTTTGATGATAGTCCGGACGCTCTGCATCATACCTATATTGCCGGCAAATACATAATTGATATGATCGCCGTCAGTTTGCACCATCCGTTGATCACTTCCCGTCGTAATGTCCGAGAACAGCTCATCCGCAAACTGCGGTATGTGGACAAATCGTTTATTTTTTATCCCCAGTTCTTTGGTAAAATACTTTTCGAAGCTTTTGGATGTATATCCGATAATACCCGCACCCGAATAGATTCTGATGCTTACTTTTTTTATTAAACGGTAAAACAGGGATTCTTTTTGGATCCCCATACTGGACAGACTTGCCGGCCACAGATCGAGACAATACAGTGCGACTTTCTTCGTTTTGGAAAACCATTTTGCAACATATGCCGGTATAGCCATTAAAACAGGGGACAGCTGATATACGAATATCACATCGTAATCTTTTTTCATTGTCAGCGCCTTTACAGATGCATGACATACAAAAGATGCATAGTTTCTTGCAAGCCCTATCTTCCCCGGCTTTCTCGGATACTCTTTTGTACGGATTATGCGAACGCCGCCGACAACCTCGTCTCTGTGATTTTTCCCCTTATACTCATCAGGTATTATACCCATAGGATAATTGGGCGTTCCGGTAAGTACCGTAACCTCATGACCCCGCCCGGCCAGTTCTTCACATACCTCATGTATGCGGAAGGGTTCGGGATGATAATACTGGCATACAACTAATATCTTCATATCCGCCCTAATCCCCGTTAAGCCTTCCGGATGCCTTCAGATATTCCCTGACCTCATCTCCTATAGCGCTTCTGAACGTTCTCGGCTCATATCCGAAATCCCGTGTTGCCTCTTCGTGAGGATATACTCTCGGTTCGCACAATCGCTGAACCTTTTCCCTGAAATCCTTCTTCCCCGCAGTAAGCAGGTATACAAGCCATGCTCCGCCGTATGCTACCGGGAACGGGACACTTACAAATCTCATCTTTTTAGACAGGTATGCTCCCATCTCGATCAGCATATCCCGAAGGGTTATCTCTTCCCCACCGGATAATATATAATCATGTCCTCCGGTAATGCTCTCATTAACAAGAACGTTATAGTAGGCTGTTCCGAGATCCTTAAAATGTACCGGCTGAAGCTCATACTGCGCATTATTTACTACCGGCATAACAGGAAACTTATCAACCATTTTTATGAATGTGGAAATGTTTCTGTCGTTTAAGGTTCCGTAGATCATTGTCGGTCGCAGGATCGTCAGTATTATATTTTTGCCCTTGCACATCATATAGACAAAATCGTCTATGTTTCTGTATTCTTCCCCGGCCGCTTTATACTTGGAATATACTCCCGTAGTATGAACCATGATCATACGTCTGACAAACTGGGATGCGGCGGCGGTTGTGAGTTCCCTTGACCAGTGGATGCCCGCAATATGCACTATCGTATCAACTCCGAGAAGAGCCTCACTAAGAAACAGTTCGTCCTCAAGATCTCCGTACATCCTCTGGGTATCAAAACAGGTAAGTATCTCCCTGTCTCTTTCCCTCTCTTTATGAAGGAGAAGACGTATACCACCCGGAAACATTTTCTTTATTGTATCCTGATGTTTTTCAAGACAGTACGCAAAAGCCTGTCCCGATTTTCCCGTTATACCTGTGATAGCAAGAATCTCATCCATTTCGGGACGGCCCTCCCTCTCTTACACCTTCTGCCCTTGCAACCTTAAAGAACGTTCCGAAGAAACACTTAACATCAAAGGCAAAACTAAGCCTTTTTACATACTCTCCGTCATACTTTGCCTTTACATCTATAGGAAGTTCGTCACGGCCGTTTATCTGAGCCCACCCCGTAAGCCCGGGCTTCACATCATTGGCTCCGTACTTATCCCTCTCTTCGATAAGGTCATACTGGTTCCACAGAGCGGGGCGCGGACCGACAAAACTCATACTGCCCGCAAAAATATTAAACAGCTGGGGAATCTCATCGATCGAATACTTGCGTATTGCTTCCTGGAACGGAGATAAAAGTGATGCGGCATTTTTCAGCTCGTGGGTCGGTGTATCCTTCGGTGCGCTGACGGGCATGGAGCGGAACTTGATTATCATAAAATGAGTTTTATGGATACCCACACGTTTTTGCTTGAAGAAAACAGGACCCGGTGAATCGATCTTGATGAGCAGGGCAACAACAAGCATAGGGATTGCGGCAAAAACTATGCCTATTCCCGACAGTACTATATCAATTATTCTCTTGATCACTTTCCGGTACATATTCTATCCTCTTTTTGATGCCTTTTTAACCACTGTCCTGTCACGCTCTAAAAGCGGAGCCACAAAAGCCCCGGTAAATGACTTTTTGTTTCCGGCAACCTCTTCGGGGGTTCCGACGGCTATAACCGTTCCTCCGCCTTCTCCGCCTTCCGGACCGAGATCCACTATATAATCCGCTGTCTTTATAACATCAAGATTGTGTTCTATAACAACTACCGTATTACCGCCTTCCGTAAGGCGCTGCAGAATTTCCACAAGCTTGTGTACATCGGCAAAATGAAGTCCGGTTGTGGGCTCATCAAGAATATATATGGTCTTTCCCGTACTCTTTCTCGACAGTTCCGTAGCCAGCTTGATACGCTGTGCCTCTCCGCCGGAAAGTGTTGTGGAAGGCTGGCCCAGCTTGATATATCCGAGTCCCACCTCGTTAAGTGTCTCGATCTTCCTTCTGATGGTGGGAACGTTTTCGAAGAAAGGAAGGGCTTCCTCAACGGTCATGTCAAGAACATCGTATATGCTCTTGCCTTTGTACTTTACATCAAGGGTTTCCCTGTTATACCTCTTCCCTTTACAAACCTCGCAGGGAACGTACACATCCGGGAGAAAATGCATCTCTATCTTGATTATTCCGTCTCCGCTGCAGGCTTCACATCTCCCACCTTTAACATTAAACGAAAAACGCCCTTTTGCATAGCCTCTTTCCCTAGCGTCCTTTGTTGTGGCAAACAGATCCCTTATCAGATCAAACGCCCCCGTATATGTGGCCGGGTTGGATCTGGGAGTCCGGCCTATGGGCGACTGGTCTATGGCTATGATCTTGTCAAGCTTATCAATACCCTCTATCGATTTGTGCTTTCCCGGAATCGTCCTTGCACGGTTGAGGTCCCGGGCCAGACGTTTGTACAGTATCTCGTTTATAAGAGAGCTTTTCCCCGATCCCGATACTCCGGTAACACATGTGAATACTCCGAGAGGTATATCAACGTTTATATTCTTAAGGTTATTTTCTGCTGCTCCCTTAATCTTAAGAAAACCCTTGGGCTTGCGCCGCACGGCGGGCACAGGGATAAACAGCTCATGACGCAGATACTTCCCGGTTATGGAATCCGGGTTATTCATTATATCTTCCACGGTTCCGCACACAACTACGTTTCCGCCTTCGCTTCCTGCCCCCGGTCCTATATCGACTACATAATCTGCGGCTCTCATAGTATCTTCATCGTGTTCCACAACGATAAGACTGTTGCCGAGATCTCGCAGGTTCTTGAGAGCTCCGAGAAGCTTATTGTTATCTCTCTGGTGAAGTCCGATACTGGGCTCATCCAGTATATACGCAACTCCCACAAGTCCGGATCCGATCTGGGTTGCAAGCCTTATTCTCTGAGCCTCTCCGCCGGAAAGCGACCCCGTAGCTCTTGAAAGCGTCAGATATCCGAGTCCTACCTCCGCAAGGAAAGAAAGTCTGGCTCTTATCTCTTTAAGTATCCTTGCGCCGATAAGCTCCTGCTGTTTTGTCAGCTTAAGCTTGCCCATAAACTGCACAAGATCCGTAATGGACATATCTGTCATTTCATGTATGTTGATGTTTCCGATCGTTACCGCAAGTGCACCGGGCTTAAGTCTCATTCCGTGGCAGGCTTCACACGGTGTAAATCTCATATACGTTTC
>DEEW01000137.1:17407-19702 GCA_002350465.1 Lachnospiraceae bacterium UBA2868 | reverse complement strand
CCCTTCGGTTCCGTTAATTATAAGGTCGTGCACTTTCTTTGTGTACTTCTCAAAAGGCGTATCCAGACTGAATTTATATTTTTTCCGCATGGCATCAAGCGTTGCATATGTAAAGCTGGACTTGTCATTACATGACTGCCATCCGGGAACGACGATTGCCCCTTCCATAATGGACATTGTCTTATCCGGGATCATTAGATCCTCATCAAATTTCATTTTGTATCCGAGACCGGCACATTCGGGACAGGCTCCGAAAGGATTGTTGAATGAAAAGCTTCTCGGCTCAATCTCCTCAATGCTGATGTTACAATCCGGACATGAGAAACTCTGTGAAAACGTAAGCATCTTTCCGTCGGTAACATCAACATATACAAGTCCGTCAGTAAGACCCATTACCGTTTCAAGAGAGTCCGTCAGTCTCTTTTCTATTCCTTCGCGGACTACAAGTCTGTCCACAACGATCTCTATGTTATGTTTAATGTTCTTGTCAAGCTTGATATCCTCGGACAGCTCGTACATATTGCCGTCAACCCGGACTCTGACATACCCGCTTTTTACGGCACGCTCGAATATCTTGGCATGTTCACCTTTACGCCCTCTGACAACCGGTGCCAAGAGCTGGATCTTCGTTCCCTCGGGAAGTGCCATTATGGCATCGGTCATCTGGTCCACGCTCTGACGCTTTATCTCCTTGCCGCAGTTAGGACAGTGAGGAATACCTATCCTTGCATACAGAAGCCTTAAATAATCGTAAATCTCCGTAACCGTTCCAACCGTAGATCTCGGGTTCTTGTTTGTTGATTTCTGGTCTATGGAAATAGCAGGAGGAAGACCTTCTATCGAGTCAACTTCCGGTTTTTCCATCTGACCGAGAAACTGCCTTGCATACGAAGAAAGTGACTCCATATATCGTCTCTGACCCTCGGCGTATATGGTGTCAAACGCCAGGGATGATTTTCCCGAGCCGGACAGGCCGGTCAGAACTACCAGTTCGTTTCTCGGAATATCTATATCAACATTGCGCAGATTATGCTCTTTGGCTCCCCTTATCCTTATCATGGGGTTTATTTTCTCAGCCATCGTATTTCACCTCAAAAGATTCAAGTAAAAACGTTCTTCCCGACTCGTCGGTTGCAAACAGATCTATCCTTGACTGTGCCATGAAACGCCTTTGTATCGAAAGCGAGAATCTGTTTATCCCCTCCTCCTCGGATTGTCTGTACAATTTGGAGTATTCGCACTCGATACACTCATCGTCGGTTCTCGCATACACATTAACATTACTTGTCCCCTCCGGAACATCTATTACCCCATCCATCTTAAAGATAGCGGTTGTATCGGCAGGGTCTAGATAGATGCTTGAGTCCAAAACTCTTCCACCCGAAACGTTTGTAATGTCGTATGTAACCCCCGGATTATCCGAATATGTGCCGTCTCCTTTATACGCAGGCTCATATCTGTAATTGCTAAAATCACTGGTAAGTGGCATTTCACCCGAGATGGAGCGCTCGGCAGTTTCAAATATGACCATGTCGGGGAATGTCAGATTAACAAAGTACTGCAGATAATCGTAGTTCTGTCTGTGAACAAAATAAACCTCACGAAAACGGTCATCATAAAACTTCTGATAGGACTGGAAATAACTGTCCGTAAATACAAGAAGCCTTCTGTTATTCGGAGCCGATGCATTTATATGATGCGTGTAAAAAGTATCGGTCTCACAGTCCATATACGGCTTCAGAAGTTCCGTGTAGTCGGCCGTTTTATCATCCCGCAGTTTGTATAGCGGTATATCCTCATCTATCGCAAACTTTGCGTTATCGAGGCTGTCCACATGAACCGTCTCAAGGTCAAAGTTTTCCTCTTTTAGCGGCGGAACATCGTCGAACCACTCCTGAACCTTTTGGTCGATAAGGCTATGTCCGATGAACGCACCCCTGTCATTCCAATGTGTAACATCGTACAATTTGTTATACAAAAGCACATTATCCTTAGCCGCAACCAGGTAATCCTTCGGATCAATGTACTCCACATCCGTCTCCCTCATCTTCTCGTCAAGATATTCAAGCACCGATATATTCTTCTCATTTACATGCACGGTACGGGGAAAATGTTCCGGATATATGGTTTTCTTGTCCGGGCACACAAAATAAAGAAAACGGATGTCTTTTGATTCCAGATAATCATTTGTCTTCTCAAGAAATGAGACCATGGAATCTATATATTCCCTGTCCGTGTTAAGTCTCTGATAGGCTGCGATATAATCCTTGTCCTTGTAATATATGTTACCGTCTT
>DEEW01000137.1:16816-17393 GCA_002350465.1 Lachnospiraceae bacterium UBA2868 | reverse complement strand
GGATTGACCATTGTATGAAAAACGGCATTGTTAGCTTCGGTGTATGCCGCAATGGCACTTTCACGGAATCCTATCCTGTCATTAACATAGTTGTATATGGATTTCATGTAATCTTCGGAGAACTCAAATTCCGGCCAGTCGGCAAGTTTCTTGTTCTCATATTCCGAAATCTGGTCACGTTTAAAGTTCATAAACACCACGGGAAGTATGAGCGCCAAAACAAATGCCGCTATAAACACATAGGATGATATACGATTTTTATCAAAATTCTTTTTTGACATACAACTCTAAAACCTGAAATAAATAAAGGGCGAATAGGTGGAATTAACAATAAATACAAAGCTTATAACCAAAAGTGCCATAAGGCATATGTGCCTTGCAGTCCTGGGTAAGGGCTTGTTGCTGTCGCAAATGAGTGCAATGCGTGAGCTTATTATTCTGGGAAGCACCTCTCCCCACGGAACACAGCACAGTAAGGCAATTACAAGGAAAAAGGCAAGCCTTGAATCAAGGAAGAAGCCCAGAGAAAAAGCGTTGTAATCATGAGGTCCGATTCCGAACATGGCTTTGATGTACG
>DEEW01000137.1:13543-16642 GCA_002350465.1 Lachnospiraceae bacterium UBA2868 | reverse complement strand
AAGGTATGACCATGCGGCACCATGCCATATTCCGGTTGCGAGAAATACGATAAGAAGGTTTATATATACATTTCCGGTTCTGTTTCCTCCAAGCGGAATATACAGGTAATCCCTAAACCATGCCGAAAGCGTTATGTGCCACCTTCTCCAGAATTCCGTAATCGACTTGGAAATGTACGGGTAATTAAAGTTCTCACTGAAGTTAAAGCCGAAGAACTTTCCGATGCCTATTGCCATATCCGAATAACCTGAAAAATCAAAATACAACTGAAGTGTATATAATATAGCACCAAGCCATGCAATCTGAGGGGAAATATTCTGTGTTGAGATCTCAAATATCTGATCACATACTTCGCCAAGCGTATTGGCAATGACAGCCTTCTTGGCAAGACCTGTTATGAACCTCTCGATCCCCTTCGCAAAATCATCCGCAGTGATCTTCGGAGCATCAAGTGTCTCCTTGACATCCGAATACCTTATGATAGGTCCCTGCAGAAGTTGGGGAAACATTGAGATATATAACGCATATTTAACGGGGTTGGTTTCAACTGAGCCTGTACGGTATACATCAATGATATAGGACGTGCATTGGAACGTATAAAACGATATTCCGAGTGGAAGTATGATCTCGGGAACCGGAATCGTGCTGTTAAAAAGACCGTTTGCGGTTTCTATAAGCATTCCCGTATATTTAAAATACAAAAGTGAGCCTGCATTGGCAATAACAGCAACCGCAAGTACTGTTTTTTTCGTATTTCCGGGAGTTTTGGCTATAACTATTCCAAAGAAATAATTGATTATTATCGAAGACAGCAGATAAATAAGATGCTTCGGCCCTCCGCACGCATAAAAAATGAGGCTTGCAACAAGCAGAAAAATGTTGCGGGCCTTTTGGGGCAGAATATAGTAGCCGAGCAGGGTGGCCGGCAAAAAAATACACAGGAATATAACAGAACTAAAAACCATTATCCGATCTTTTCCAATTCACTCTTAAGCTTAGATACAGACCATCTTGTTACGGTGACATCCGACTGCTTCTTGCCTCTTCTTGTAAGCTCCGCTACCTGCTTTAAATACTCCAGAGTAACTTTTGATGAAAGCTTTGACTCACCGGCGGGACGCGCCTGAAACTTATACGGTATTTCAACAACTGATCTGTAATTTCCCATGGCAAGCACTTCTACCATGATCTTCCAGCCTATGGGACGAAGATCCGCATCTTCTATAACACTTCGCCTGAACATGAATAATCCGCTGGTGGGATCGGTTATCTTGCGAAGTGAAGGCAACATTATCTTGCCGATGTATCTTGCCACACCGGATACAAGCTTACGATACGGACCAAGTCCTCCGTCACTGCCGCCGGGAATAAATCTCGAAGGCACGCAGAAATCCACTCCGGTCTCCATTACGGCATACATCGATCTGAGTATTGCCGGAGGATGCTGAAGATCTGCATCCATTACAGCGATATAGTCTCCCCGGGAAAGCTTGAATCCCTCAAGAACAGCGGTAGCAAGCCCTTTTTCCGTCTCGCGGTGTTCCATTCTGACGTTGGGATTTTCTTCTATGACCTTTTTTATAGCATCCGGAGTGTTATCGGTGGAATCATCCACGAAAATCACTTCATAATCTATACCCCGAAGCGCATAATCTATCTGGTTTGTAAGGTTGCCTACATTTTCCGACTCATTATACGTAGGTACTACAACCGAAATCTTACTCAATTGGCTAATCCTCCAAGTACTTCTTTAACTCTATCATACTGTCACGAAGCTGTGCTGCCGACTCAAAATCAAGTTCCGCGGCAGCCTTGCGCATACGTTTTTCAACATCGTCTATAAGCTTGCGAAGTTCCTTCTCATCCATGGATTCGGGATCCTTGGCAAAGCCCGCCTCTTCCTTAGCAATCTCTTTGTGAATGCTGATAAGATCCCGTACTGCCTTACGGATCGTAGTAGGTGTGATCCCGTTCTCTTTATTGTATTTATCCTGAATGGCCCGGCGTCTGTTAGTCTCATCAATGGCCATTTTCATGGAATCCGTCATGATGTCGGCATACATGATGATACGTCCGTCGCTGTTTCGAGCAGCTCTGCCTATTGTCTGTATAAGGGATGTGCGGGACCGAAGGAACCCTTCCTTGTCCGCATCAAGCACCGCCACCAGTCCGATCTCCGGGATATCAAGACCTTCCCGCAACAGATTGATGCCCACCAGCACATCAAAAACATCCAGACGCATATCCCTTATGATCTCGGCCCGCTCAAATGTATCGATATCGGAGTGAAGATATCTGACCCTTACTCCGACTTCCTTCATATAAGCCGTCAGATCCTCGGCCATACGCTTTGTAAGGGTGGTTACCAGGACCTTATTTCCTGATTTTACCTCCTTGCGGCACTCCGCAATCAGGTCATCTATCTGTCCTTCGGTAGGCTTTACCGTAACAGGCGGATCAAGAAGTCCCGTGGGTCTGATTATCTGCTCGGTTCTAAGCAGTTCATGTTCTTCCTCGTAAGGTCCGGGCGTTGCGGACACGAACATCATCTGGTCTATTTTACCTTCAAACTCCGTAAAGTTCAAGGGACGGTTGTCCTTGGCAGAGGGGAGTCTGAAGCCGTAATCCACAAGAGATTTCTTCCTTGCCTGATCGCCGTTATACATTGCGCCGAGCTGAGGGATTGTCATATGCGACTCATCCACTATTATCAGAAACTCGTCCGGGAAATAATCCATAAGAGTGTATGGCGGATCTCCGGGCTTACCGCCCGTAAGATGTCTCGAATAGTTCTCTATTCCGGAACAGAATCCGGTCTCAAGCAGCATCTCGATGTCAAATCTTGTTCTCTCACTGATTCGCTGGGCTTCAATAAGCTTATCCTCGCTTTTGAAGAACTTCACCTGTTCGTTAAGTTCCTCTTCTATCGTTGATACGGCACGGACAAGCTTATCCTGCGGAATTACATAGTGAGAGGCAGGAAACACCGCAAAATGGTTAAGGGTGGCACTGACCTTCCCGGTGAGGGGATCAAATTCTGATATTCTGTCTATCTCGTCTCCGAAGAACTCTATTCTGACCGCAACATCACTCTCCCA